>JBGAJY010000096.1:0-20097 GCA_044224705.1 Saprospiraceae bacterium | reverse complement strand
TCAACCAGTTTGGCGGTCGTTTGTGCTTCAACCTTTGCAATATCCTGTCGAAATTGCGTCTCTACAACCAGTTTTTGTTGTTCGGCGTAGGCCAACACGCCGGAACGAGCTTGCGAAAACAGCGATTCTATCTGTGCAATTCCAGATGCTTGGTAACCTCGAATTGCAACTAATTGGGCCTCGCTAAAAGCCGATATTTCCGCTTTTTGAATTTCTGAAAAAGTCGTTATGGCACTTTTTTCTTGCTCAACCTCAGTCTTGAATTGATCAAAAAGATTATTCGTTTCTGCCCGGCTTCGCTCCTGATCTCGACCCAAATAATATTCGGCTAATATTTCATCCCTTGTTAGATCACGCTCTGGGGTTTGAGCCCTTAGGTTTTCCGGGTTGGCAGGTGGAATCAGGGCTTCCGCCTGCCCGTTGAGAATTGCATTTCTTTCGGCTACACCAGGAATGCTCTCAATATCTCCCAATGCCGCCTTTTGTTCATTCGCTTTTCCCTGAACATTTTGTTGGGCATTCTCCCTTTTTCTAGATCCTGGTTCCTTTGTATCTTTTCCAATGGGTTCGTTGCCATTTTTTCCTGGTAAGGCTTGCTTAAGTGTTGCGTCTTGTTGTTCTTTCACTACCCCAAGATTCAATTGTTTACCTGGCTCCGGTGGGGGCTTTTCATTTTGCCGGACGTTATTCTGAACGGGAGTTGATTCACTACCTTCATTTTTAGGAGTTTCTCCACTCGGTAATATGATTGCTGGCCCGCCATCTTTCTTTTCGACTTTTTCACCGGGCTGGCTCTGTGCAGAAGCGAGTTCATTGTCGATATTACCTCGAGCTGGTACAGTTCCCTGTGAAGTGCCAATTCGATTCTCACTGTGCAGGGTGCCGTCTTCGGGAGATGTTTGCCTTTCAACACTACTGGAATTTTCAGGCAAATCATCTTCCGATGGATTGGTATTTTCATTTTCCATTTCCGATTTAGGGTGAACATCTGCTTGGCCTACCGCCCCTTGCTGCACCGTATGCGTCAATTCATGCGCCAGTAATTCCTTCCCGGCAGTGCTCTCCGTATCGTATTTGCCTTCGTTGAAATAAATATCCGACCCATGCGTGAAGGCCTGGGCGCGCAATTCCTCATTCATGCTTCCCGCCTCGGTACTGGTGTGTACGCGTACGCCGCTGAAATCGGCGCCGAAAGCCGATTCCATCGAGTGGCGCGTTGGTTCGGGCAAAGGGGCGCCGTAGCCTTTTGTCCGGGCAAGACGGTCAGCCAGGTCAGGGGGACTGGCGGAGGCTTCTGTTTCGGATCGGGCCTGAATGTTATTTTCCGCGGTCTCTTCCTCGGGCGGCGGGGCGGCTCCCACAGCCGGTTCAGGCTCAGTGTCCAGTCCATTTTCGTTCCTTTCCTCTTCTTCCGCTGCGGGTTGAACCCCGGCGGGCTCTGACGGGATGGCAGGTTTGGTTTGCACGACCGGTTCGGCTTCGCTCTCGAAAATGGGTTTGCGCTGGACCTCTGGCCCTTCCCGGTTCTCCTCGATCTTGCTGGTCTGGACGGCAGAAACCGCACCGGTGCCTTTTGCAGAAGCCGGTGGTGCGATTTCAGGCATGCTGTCCGGTTGAGCGAGCTTCCGGCTGACCTGCTCGGCCATGGCATCCGCCTCCTGTTCGTAACGGTCGCCCGGCTGCCCGATTTTTAGTTTGGGCTGAACGGTTGGAGGAGGAAAAAAGAAATCTGTGTTGTGTGGTTTTTCCGAAAAAAACGCGCGCTCCCCCTCCTTCTGGAAGAAGTTCTGCTCCGATTTCGCAGTCGTTTGCTGCGAAGGAGAAGCCGTTTTCGTTTCGGAAGTTTTCATGTGCCGTCGGTCAAATTTTCATTCTGATATTATCCCCATTCCACGCGCAATAATTCGGTCATCCAGGGCAGTTTGATCATGCCGATGCTCCAGGGCAGGCGGTCGAGCAGGACGTCGATTCCGCGTTGTTCGACTGTGATATACCAGCCGGCCGTGCGTTTTTCGAGTTTGCCGTCGCGTTGCAGGAAGCCTTCCCGCAGACCGTCGGGAGAGGTATTTTGTAGAACCTTCCAGTGGCGGATTGCCGCCCTAAGGAGCTCCTCACCTTCGGTTTGTTCTTTTTCCGTCAATGCTATAAATCGTTCCAACGGAATGCCGAATGGAACGTTGCATAAAAAACGGGGCAACAACAGTTCGTATTCGGGCAGCATGGACGATCCCGTGGCCAGGTATTGTATCAGGTGCACGGCGCGCTGACGCGCAGCCTCATCTCGAAAATCGGAGTCGACAAGCAGGTCCATTTCGCGGAAAAAAGCCGTAAAAAACGGATGCAGCAACACGATGCCGGCATTGCGGACGTAAAATGCCGCGCCTTCCGGCCAATCGGCAGGCGTGGTTCCGGACATTTCCGGCGGCCCGGGCGGGTTGCCTTGCTCGGCTAGCCGTGCAAGACGGTCCGAAATCTTTTCCCCGCTTTCCTCAACGCTTTTGTCCGACTCCTCAGCGGATTCCTGAGAGGATAGACCGGCGTAGTTGCCGCCTGCTGCATCGGGCACCTCGCTCCGTTGAAGCGCTTGAAAGGGTTGAGGCTCCTCGGGGGGCATGGTGGGCAAGGGGGCTGGTTCCCCGGGTTTTTCTTCCGGTATTTCCTCCGGCTTTTGTGGCAGTGCATTCGGCCTGGTTACAAGATGCTTTCCGGCATCGTCGTCAACGGCCGGAGGAGGCAATATTTCGCCTGGGTGTCCCGGTCTTCCTACGTCGTTTCCCGGCGCGCTGCTGCGCATTTTTTCTGTCGACAGGTCTGAATCCAGTCGACGCGAAGGCAACGCGGTATCACGCTGAGCCTGCACCGCCGATTCGACCCCTGAACCCAATGCGGCCGATAATACGGGGAAACGGTTCGGGTATTCAGCCACAATTCGGCGCAACTGCGCCACCGGTGTCTCCGTGGCGCCCGCGGCTGTTCGGGTGAAGATCAGGCGAACCAAATGCTCCGCAAAGGAATAGGCGTGTGAAGAAGTGGGGCCGGTTACAAAGTAATGAAGCGCCTCCTGCCAGAAAAATTCATTAAAACCACGTTCTGTGGTGGCTGGCGCGCTTTCGCCGCCGGTGGCGGCAGCCGCCTGGATTTCGGCGCGCAGTTGGGGGAGTTCGCTTTGCCGGCTGGCCGTGAACGCCCCGAAGAGCTGCACCAGGAACGCTTCGGGATGCTGGCGGATCAGCCTGAGCCGGGCCGTTGGTTTTCTCCGGAGCAGTTCGCCCAGCATTTGCACCGCCCGGGTTTCGGAAGACAGTTGGGCCAGGATAGCCGCCTGCCATTCGACCTCGCGGATATTTGGCGCCTGCCAGCCGAGCCGGCCCGTGTCCAGAAAATCAGTCCATAGGATGAACATACTTTGCTGCCAGGACTGGTGATGCGCGCCGGCTGCGGATTGCACCCGTCGGGACAGCTGGATTTCAATCGCTTCCAGTACGCGTCTCAGCCATACGTCGGCAAAATCGTGCGGCGGAATGTCTTCAACCTCGACTCTTAGTTCATCAATCACCAACAGTTCATCGGGGCCTGCAAAGCGGTCGAACAATTCTTCCAGCGCCACCGTCAGTTTTTCCCGCGCCATCCGGCCTGCTTCCTGCTGCAAGGCAAAGCCGTCGGCCTCCGCCGCATGGTGCAGATCGAAAACCAGCTTTTGGACAATATGGCGGTTAGGCTGTTGCACGGTTCAAATATTGGAGCAGGATCAGGCGCTCAGGATTTTCTGAAAAATGCCTATAGATTTTACCGGTAAAGCGGTTTCCAATTCGTCGGCTTGCCAGGCACCTGCGCTTTCTTCCGGTTTCAGTCCGGCCTTTTTCATGCTTTTAACCAGCTCGTTCAAAATTTTTCCAGCCTTGTCCGTGACTTTTTCCGGGTTGGCGGCAACCTGATGATCAAGGTAAAAAGCGATGAGCAAGTTGAGCACGGGCTGCGCCTTACCACCGGTTTTACCCAGGCTTTTGACGACCTGCTCAGCAACGGAGCTGAATGCTGCGTCCAGTTTGGCCGGAATGCTGGTGTCGGACATCAACAGCATGACAGCCTGCCGGTAAGCCGGCGTTTTTTCCAGCTTGGCGTCAGCGTCGCCCATTTCCTTGAGTGCCTTTTTCCAATGTGCCAGTCGGCGGTTGAGCAGCGGGGCAACGGCTTCGGGAGCAGCGGGCTTCGGCGTGGCGGCGGGTTTGTCCTGGGCTTTGGCCGCCGGCTTTGCGCTGCCGGCGGAGCCCGATTTCGCTGCGGTTTTATTGACCGGACCATCCACGACCAGATCGATGATCTGGAAGCGGGCCGACAGCGATAATCCGCTCAATCCATTTCCGTCGATCGCGTCGAAAGGCGTAGCCGTTACAGTGTACAAACCGACCTCCGGCTTCATATTGATCCATAGTGCCCGACGATTGGAAGGTAGCCCGGTGAGGATATTATCAATATGCTCCGGTAAAGGCCCGGCCGGGTTGTTTCCGCTGAACACTACGCTTCGGGTACGTTGATCGGCAATTGCCTGGACGAAAATATCCGTGATCCCTATCTCAAGTAGGTTTCCGAGCAACAAAGTGCTGTCAACATCCGAACGGAGCTCATCGATCAAGGTTACGGGGTTTGTTTGTCCTTGCTGCCGGCCCATCACTTGCAATCGAATCAGCGCCGGTGGAATGCCAACCAGAATTTCACCCGAGCTGGTATCGGTGCAGCCGGCGCGTTCAACCGCGAGCGATACATTGATCAGGCTGTTCCCGGCTTTAAACTGGTCATACCGGAATGTTGCAAAAAAGCCTCGGTTGTCCTCTTCGACGCCATTGACTGGCTCAGGGTCAACGGTCCAGGTATACGTCCCGTCAGGGGGCTGCACATTGCTGAACCGCACGATGAATTCATCCGGGTTGTTGGTCGGTGTTGGCAATTCGAGGGTGAAGCTTGCTGTGGGGACCGGCAGTAGCAGGAGCGGTTGAACGGCCGTGTCTGTACATGGGCCGTTGTTGACCGTGCTGATGATTTCCAGTTCGACAGGGCCATTGCCTACCAGCAGTCTTTTGAAAAATGAAGGCAAAAAGGAGCTTGTTTTCGTGTCGATAGCGTCAGGATATAATCTGGCTTTGCCTTTTTCCCGCACGTTGTAGGACCGGCCGGCGGTAACTGGCGGCGTGAGGGGCAGGGGTTGCGCATCAATGCAAATTTGCGAAACCGGCAGGGTGAATGCCGCACTTGGCGGTGCGAAAACCGTCACGTTTTCGTCGTGGCTGACCGCGCAAAGTCCGTTGTGGCTGTACCGGATTCTGACCGTCGCACTGGCCTGATTGTTCAGGGATACTTTGGTGGGATCGAAGCGGTACTGTCCGCTTTGCAGAATGATCGCACCTGCAATCTCGGCATTGTTGGCGTCGAAGGCTGCAAAGGTGCCGCCTGGCTCGACAGGGGTAAGCACGGCGAACTGCCCGGTTTGCTTGCACAAGGAAGCCGGAACAACGGTGAATGACGGATTTGAAGGTTTTTGGACGTTCAGTAAAAACGTCGCCGTACCACCGTCCAGATAATAGGTCAGCTCTACCTGGTCGTCTGAATTGACTACTGCGTTGGCAGGAGTGAACCGGTATTTGCCATCCACACGAGTCAAGCCGGACCCCGTAAGCAACCCTCCGGCAGGATAGGCCTGTACATCCAGTTCGTAGGATGTGGTGTCGCCCTGGCAGAAGTCCGTGGGGGTCACCTGCACGATCGGCCTGGGCCGCGGGGCCACAAAAGCGATCGGCGGGCAGTGCGAGCAGCAGCTGTAGGGCAGGAAGAAGTCGGCTACGACCAGCTCGGATGTCCTGAATTCTTCCAGCGTCAGGTTGTTAAGCCCCAACTGCCTGAGGCCTTCATTCAACTCCGTAGGAACCTCACTCGGGTCGACGTAAACGAGCACAAAGGTGCCGCCGGCCGGAACGCCGCCGCCGTGTTCAAGACCCGGGTGGGCCAGGGCAAATTTGGAAAACAGATGGCGTTTTTTGACCTCGTCGAGGTAGTCGTTGTATACAGTGACTAGTTTTTCGAAAGGCAAGGAAATCAGGTCTTTGTAACAGGGCAGGAGCGTAGGATGCCTATCGTAGACCGAGTCGAGTTCCGTTTTGAAAGATTCGTATTGAAATGCTTTGATATCGAGGGGGAGCTGCATTTTCAGGTCCATGAAAACGTCTTCCTTGAGTTCGCAAACCAGGTCTGTTCGCAGCTTGGCATATTGGGCTTCCAGCTCCTTCAGATGACATTCCCACTGCAAATTCCCGTTGAACTCCGTGCCCAGTTTCACGGCCACGAGGTCGAATGGCAGGTTGTAATGCTGTCGCCAGTTGTTAATCAGGCTGACGGCAGCCGAGTATTCCATCCCCACATGGCCTTCAATGCGGAAGAAATCGCCACCGTTCCAGCGATAAGTCAGGGGAAGATTGAACGGCAGGTTGGCAGCGGAGCCTGCCTGCCAGCTGTAGTAACCGTACTGGCGATTGGTTTGCCGCAAACGGCTCAATCGCGGATTCCAGTACTGGGGCAGATGAGCGCCCGGATCGTAATAAAAAGGGATAGCGCGTTCACTCAACGGAGCACGGACGCCCCGTCCCGGGGTGATGCGTACGAGCTTGCCGTCGTTCGGAACTGCTATAGGCGGGTCGTAGGACTGGGTCATGACGCGCAGCCGCGCAAACAGCGTTCGGGCTTCCTGAAGGCGGTTTGCATTGCCGTTGTATACGGGAGGCTGGGTGTAAGGCGTCCGGTACACCGAGACGGGATAAGGATTGCCGGCCTCCGTTTCACCGAGTTTGCCCAGCCATAAATGCCGGGGAAAAAGCCGCGGATTGGGCAAACAATCGGCCACCAGGTCGATAGCCGTTTCGATGAACTCCTGGTAGGCGTCTACCAGATCGGACAGAAAACTGTATAAATACTGGATCTCAAAACGGCTGAATGTCGAAGATTTTTGCCGGTTTCTGATGGCTGCCGGCAGGAAAAGCCTTTCCGAAGTAGCGATGGTCATGTCGGTAAATACCGGCGAAAAGACCAGATGAGCCGACTTTAGCGCCGCATCGATCCGGTCCAGAGCCGGAACTATGGCGTCCTCATAGCAGTCGATGAAGTCCTGGTAGTTTTGGATATTGTTGATTCTTCCAAATACCTCCGTGGTATTGGCCGAGGTGTGCGGAAACGTATTGCCGTATCCGAAGCGCTCCAGGTACAGAGGTTGGAGGGTAAATTTGTCGTAGAAAAGATCGGCTGCCGTTTTGCCCGGGTAGGCCGGCACATTGTTGGCATCGCGGGGGTTGTAGCAATATTCCAGGATATCGTCCGCAATGGACTGTTCCATCAGGTACTTGTGCAGGATGAAGTTTTGTTCCTTGCCTTTGCCGTCGCAGTCGTTGAGACACAGTTCATTAGCCACGCTTCGGCTTTCCAATACCAGCAGCATGATTTTGCCGGAAATCCCGGACCAGTTCAACGGCGAGGCGCTCGGTGTCCGGCTGGCGGCGGCCGTCCCGTCCGTGAGTTCGGTGTCGCCGTCGGCTTCCAGCAGTTCCAGGGCTGCAAACGTCTGGTCACCTGCGTTGATCTCCAGATAGCCAAGCCATGTTTTGGGTATTTCGGCCGGCCGGCTCTGCGTCAGAATGGACTCGTCCAGTTGGATCAGGTATCCTTCCGAAGTGAGGCCGGTGCCGGGGCTGATTATCAGGGCTTGTTTCGTTTGGTCCCACCTGGGTTGGAGGCCACAGACGATGCCGGCGCCGAGGAGACACACGCGCGTGAGGCGATCCTGTTGCTCCAGGTAGTCGGTGACCCGGTTCAGGTCATTGTTGGTCAGCACCTGGTTGGGCTCGAAGCGCGGGTAGGAGCCGACCCGTTCGGGAAATAAATTATTGATCACCATGGCCGAAAGTTTTTGCGGTTCCCAGGATGGACTGGTTCAATACGATGGAATTACCCTGGGCCGAGGGCGTATCGCAATCGTGCAAACTGCCTGGCGGGTAAATATTTTGTAATTGGAAAAGAATGTCGATCAGCTCGTTCAGGGCTGCCGTGGCGTGGCAGCTGTCTTCGCCTTCCGCCTTGCTTTCGAGCCAGTTGCGGAAAGCATTTTCAAATATGTTCATCTGCCTGGCATTCACCCAGCAGATCCGAAGGAATACGTGAGCGGGTGCTTCCCGGCGCAAAGTCGTCTCGATAAAAGCCCGGAATTCCATTTTGACAAACCGTTTGGACCAGTAAGGCAGCACCACGCTGGCGCGGAAGGAATACGGGTCGGCGCAGGCCACGCAAGGGGTTTCGTCCTCTTCCCCGTCGCCGCAGTGCACAATCGGCAAAAGCCGGTCGCGCTCGGAATCTTTTGGCGAACGAACGATCGCATGGACGAATTGACCCAAAGCAGGGTCGGAACAGTCTGCCGGGCAAAGCTGCCCGATGATCCAGCCGATGGCGGCGTTGCGCTCCGTCTCCGTGGGGAACCCGGGTGTTGATGCGCCCTGAAGGAGGAAGGAATAACAAGGCTCTTTCACCAACTCGAACGCCTGCTGTTTTTCGGCGCAAACGCGCTCTGCAATGGCGCGCAAGGCGTTTTCGGCGGCTTCCCGGCTATCATAGGGCCGTGCGCTCGACATCCAGGCGAAAGGCGCCTCCGGCGGAGTCAGATCGAAGGTCCAGGCAGGAGCCAGGCCCAGCCGGCGTGGTCGCAGCAGCACATGCTCCACCAGGTGCATGCCTTCGCTGTTGAGCAGCTCGGCGAGATAGGCGAGGCGCTCAGCCCGTTTGTCGCGGGTGGGGTAATAAGCCGGATGATTCAGATCGATCCCTTCCACGCGCAAACGGAACCCGAACCGACAGTTCAATTCATCGTCGATCAGGGTAAAATTATCGGGTTCCTGGCCCAGTTCGTTGATCCCGTCGCACAGTTCCCAGCTGGCTGCAAAGGCATTTTCCCTGCCGGCAGCATCGGGAATTTCGAAGGTCGGGCCGCTGGTGCTTTCCAGCCAGACGGTCTGGTCCTCCTCCACCCGGCACACAGCCGACCTTTTTTCAAACACGGATTCAACGCTTAGCACGGCCGCAGCGGCCATTTGTGCCACCCATTTGTCGCGGGCGGCATCGGCAGCGGACTGATCGGCAAAAGCCGGCGGCAAACTTTCGGCGACAGGCCAGTTTTCTTCGCCGCCCGTGATATTCCAGAAGATAAAATTGTCATCCGCGGCCACATTCAGGTAGCGGCCGGCATTTGCCAGCCAGGGCGAGAGGGTATTGCCACCGGCCCAGGCCTGCGCCGGCGTCGGATAGCGCTGACGGCTTTTTACTGCCGTACCGTCAAATTCCGTCCGGAAGAAATAACCGCATTCCACGCCTTCGACGATGCAAGGCAACAGCTGTCGTTCCAGCAGCAGCCGGATTTGCGCCACCGCGGCGTCGCGTGCGCTCCGGCTGTAAAAAGGTTCGGGATGAACAGCCACCAATGCCCCTTCGGCGCCCAACACTTCAAATCCGTACCGGCAGGCCGCATTGTCGTACGACAAGCGGAACTGCAGAGCCCCGAGAGCATCGGGGTGGAAATAATACAGCCAGACGGATTTGGCCTGCGCCCTGGTAGACCATTTATGAACGCTCCGGAGCAAGGCCTGCCCCGAAAAATCCTGTAATTCGAAGTACCAGGCAACGGTTTTTTGTTCGATCGACGGATGAAGCGTCTGTCCGTTCAAAAAAGCAATGAAGTGGTCCAAGGCTTCATCGCGTTCGGTGGCCGAGTCATAGCTGCCCGGATGTGTGGCAAGTCTGGCGCCGTCGGCATCGGTCAGTTCGAAGCTGAACGCGCAATCCTCCTCTTCGGTCAGTCTGTAACTGGCACGGGAAATTGCGCGTCCGGCAGCAAGGAGCAGAGCATCCCCGGTGGCGGCGGGCGTGTCGAAGGAAGCCAGGCCCCGCAGAAAATCATGTCCGTGTTCGTTCAAAAGGGCAAATCGGAAGATGCCTTCGTGTACTGCAATACGGAAAGGAATGCCGTGCATGGACACCAGCAGCCGGATGCGCCGGATCACGGCGTCGCGGATTTCGGCCGAGTCGTAGCGTTTGGCCTGCCGGGCCAGAAGAATCGTTTGGGAACCTTCTTTTTTGACGACCTTAAAACCGAACCCGTTGTTTGTATGGTCAGGTTCATAACTGTCGGCACGGGCCAGCCAGGGCAGGGCCGCATCGAAGGCCCGGGCACTGGCTTCCGGGGTAGGAGCGTGGTCCACCGCGACCAGCAGCGGAGTGCCGTAAACATCCTGAATTTTGAAAAAATACCCGAACTCGGGGCGGATGGCCTGGTCGGCGAGCTGTTCTCCGTCGGTCATGCGGGCCAGCAACGAGAGCATAGCCGCGTCGCGTTGTGTCGCGTCAGGGTAGTGTTGCGGGTGATTGGCGATGATATGCTGGTGATCGTCGGTGAGCGCAAAACCGAATGCGCAGTTGCCCGATCCGTCGTCGATTTTCAGGTATCGGGCCGGGTACGCGGCAAATTGGCGGATGCGATTCCAGCCGATCTGTTCGGCGGTTTCCCGGTTGGGGTAAATTTCCGTCCCGGACAACCGCAGCGTTCCGCCCTCGTCGACCAGCGACGCCACGAAAGCGCCGCCCCGATTGATCATTTTGCCCAGGGGCTCGTCGTGCCGGACGAAGGCAATGATCATTTGAATAACCGCTTCCGCCTCCGCAGGCGAAGCGTAGGTCCCGGCATGAATGGCGACGGTATTGTTTTCTGCGTCGCGCAGTTCGAAGCCGTTTTTGGGCAGGAACTGGTAATTATGTCGTTCGGAGGCAAGGAGCAGGAAATTTTCCCAGGCACTCCACGCTGTTGGCTCGTCGGGGAAGGTGCCGGCGCTTTCCAGGAATTTTTCATCGGCGGTTTCCCGCAGGACAAACAAGTATTTCCCGGGGTTGCCCGTGGCCCTGATTTCCAAATCAGTCGTGCAAAGGAAGTGCAGGACGGCTTGCAGCGCCATGTCACGCTCCGCTTCGGTAGCGTAATCGACTGGATGGAAGGCAAGAACCTGGCCTTCTGCGTCGAGCAATTCGAAACCGAACGGGTATTCCGTTTCGATTTTTTCATAGCGCCGGTAGTTGTCTTCCGAAACGGCCTGCGCATGCAGCATCTGCCAGGCTGCATCGAGGGCCGGAAGGTCGGGATAAACACCTGCGCAGCGCAGGAGCACCTCGCCATCGGGTGTTTGCACGTCGAAAGACCAAGCCCCGGCTTCACCCAAATTGACCCGGACAGGCTGTTCGTTGACGGCCGAATAGCGGGCAATGTCCATGGCCAGGTCGCGTTCGCAATCGGTGGCGTACCAAACGGGGTGGGTGGCGATCCGCTCTCCCGTGCGATTCAGCAAGTCGAAACTGTACGGTAGCGGGCGCTCGGGATCGTCCACAGGTCGGTAATTGACTCTGAAGCGGGCCAGCGACCTCGCCTTACGGGCTGCGGCGTAGGCAGCGCCTTCGGTTTCGTACTCTTCCACACTTTGGAACAGCACGGCGCCGTCGTCGCCCAGAATTTCAAACTGGAAAATGCCCTTGTATTCACAGATGATTGGATTCAGGGGCTGAGAGTCGTCGAGGTAATACACGATGGCGCGTATCCAGGCCTCACGCTCCGCTTCCGAGCCGTACAGCTGGCGGTGCAGCGCCAGCGGCTCGCCGCCGGGGCCGTTGAGGCGGAATCCGAATTGGTCATTGTTCGGAGGCAGCCGTTCATAATGGGCCGCTACCTGTGCAAGGGTCAAAAAATCTGCAAAAGCCGCCTCGGCCTCCGCACGGGTGTGGTAACCGGGAATACCTTCGAATAACGGCTTTGTGTTGGCTGCATCCCACAGTTCGTAAAACCAGCAAGCCGTTTCTTCGTGTACGGAGCAGGTCATTCCCGGGAAAAGCAGACTGGATCGCAGTGATTCGATGGCGGCATCGCGTTCGTCCGCGCTTCCGTACTCCTGTTCATTTGTGGCGAAAATATTACCACCTTGACCCATTATTTCGAACCCAAACCAGGACTGCCCATTGTTTTTGAACGACAGCCGGTTGAATCTATTCCCATCGACGAGGACTGCTTGTCCGAGGTTCCAGTCTTGCAGGGCCGCAGATTCGCTTGAAAAAATCGATGCGCTTCGTATGCTCAGCGGGGGGCGGGCGGCAACTGGGTCGCCGTCGAGGGCAAGTTTCCAGCGCCAGCCTTCGCGTTGTTCCACCACGTGGGCGCGCCCGAGGGTATGCCGGTTGAAATGGTCGATTCCGATGAGTTTGGCCACCCTGTTTTCGACTCCGGAGACATTGCTGGTGTTCCAGGTTCCGTCGGGCTGCGTGAGATTGAACGCTTTTCCCCGGTCGCGGCTGATGGCGGGGTAATTTGTCAGGAAGTCAGCTTTGTCCTGTGCCAGGCGACGCAGCCGCTCCGATTTGCTTTCGCCTTCGATTTTAAACATGAGGAGCACGTAATCCGCGAAGGATTCGGAAAAACGGGCCAGCAGGTGGTCGAGAAAGCGGTTGCGACGGTCGAGATAGGTTTCAGGGCTCTCCGTGACGTATGCGAGGTAAGACGGATAGTCTTCGGGCGGCTCGGGGTCGGAATCGTTGCCGGCGCATTCGTTGAAGTTGAGCAGGAGTTTTTCCACTCCCGGAACCATGCTCAGCGATTGGGTAAAGTAGCTGTGGTTGCGCCCGGTGCGTCTTTCAGAATTATCTTCGGAGAAAGAAAACAAATCGCGCAGGTGGGCCAGTTGGGCGAGGTAATTGGCTAGTATCTGGTCGAAAAACAGGAGATAGGCCTTTAATTGTGCGGCTTGCGCCTGGCGTTCGATCGTCGGTGCGCCGGCAATGCCTTCCTTACCAATGCCGTAGGTCAGGGGAAATTCTTCCTGGATGCTCCGGTAATCCTGAATATCCCGGTATTCACCGGCCGGCGGTGTGGTGTCGAGCAGGTATGGCGCCAATATGGCTTTGGCCGAGGCGATTTTTTCTTCCAGGAAACGTTGTTGCACTTCGTCCCGATCGAAAGAAGAAGGCAATACGCCCTTGAAAAACGTGATTTTGGAATGAGCCAGGTCAAAATGGGGCCGGTAGTTGGGAGTCAGCTGGATGCACCACTTTTCGCCGTCGGTCTGCCGGAATCCATTGAGATAGTTGACCAGGAGGAATTTGCGAACGGCCAGAATGCCCGGCACGTCCATGATGAGCTGAATCAGGTCAGAAGCATACAGTTGGGTTTGGGGGTCAAGTTTTTTTAATTCGTCGGGATCGATGAATCCGTGGCTTTGCATGGTCAGCGGCCGGCCTTCAAAAATTTCCTCCATACGTTTGCCCTTGTCCAGCATTTCCCGAAGGGTGTAGAAGCGCAGTGTCGGAGCGAGGAATTCTTCAACGATTTGGTAGATTCCGAGCATGACGTCTTCGGCATCGGCTTCGGGCGAGATTTCGATCTCCGCGCAAATGGCAATATCCTCCTTGCCATACACCATGACTTCCTTCAGGTCTTCGCAAAGGTTGCGGTGTTGGTGCAGAGTGTCCTGGACCTTTTGCAGAATATCCGCTTCGGAAAAAACCGGGTTTCCGCAGGCATCGATGCGAAACAAGGGCTCCAACTCGACGAAAACCCGGTAAAGCCCTTTGATCTTCACTTCATTGTCGGCGCCATTGGGTTCAAACTGCAGGATTTTGGCCGGAGCGTTCAGATAAACTGGTATTTCGGCACGCTCGGCCGGTTCCAGCCAGGCATTTCTTACGCCGGGAATGTCGATGAGCAATTTGCGCAAATCGGTCACCGTCACGGGGTTGCAACTGAGGATCTGGGCGGCGGTGAAAAAGTTATCGTCGGGCAACCGGCGCTCCGCCTCGCTGCGGGCAAGAAGGTCGCGGGTTTCGAAATTGGTCCGGTACCCCAGGTCCGTCAAAGCATAGACCAACGTTTCCAGTATGGTGATTCCCGGGTCGTGGAGATTGAAGTCCGTCCAAAGGTCGCTCCCCAACTCCTCGAGGTGCTTGATTCCGGTTTCCCGAAGCCGGTTGAAATCCAGGTAGGCCGGGAAGCTGGTTGTTTTCGGTATAGTGATGGATTCGGACATAAAAGCTTTGTGCTAAATCGTTTACGCGGCGCCTATCCTTCGCCTTTCATTTGCTGTACTTCCTGCCGGAGCGCCTTGACCTGGTCGCTGAGCTCGTGAATGGCCTGAATCAGTACGGGCACCAGGTTCTGGTAGGCGACCGAATGTGTGCGGTCCATTTCATCGTAGCGGACGACTTCGGGGATGATGTCGAGGACATCCTGGGCTTTCAGGCCGATTTGTTTGCCTTCGTTGTCCAGGCCCGTATCGGGGTCCCATTCGAAAGCGATGGGCTTGAGTGCCAGTATGCGCGCCAGCGCCGGTTTGTTTTTGAAAAATTGCGCCAGCGGCTGCTCTTTGTCGAGGCTCGTTTCATCAGTATTGAAATACGCATTGTAGGTGCGCATCAGGCCATTGAGGTCCAGATCATACTCTCCGGGCGTCCTGCGGATACCGACGCGACCTTTATTCTTGTTTTTTCCCGGCGGGAAAAAAACGGCTTCGGGCGGAGTGGTTCCACCGCTTTTTCGGTCTTTTTCAGGAGAAAGGCGGAACAGGGGCTCACCCTGATTGATGTCGAGTTCGTTGTCGTTGGTGCCGGCCGGGCCGCCTTGTTTGAACACGAACCCGTCGGTGGAATCGGTTGACAGCACCGCGGTGGTGTTGTCGGCGCCGAGCACAAAATAATTATCGTGCTGCCGCGTATTGACGATGCTTAGGGATGGATTGGGCTTTTTATCGTCGAGATTGAAGCGGAAGCGGCCGCTTTGCTGGTCGGTGATTTCGAGGCGGGTATCCGGCGTTTCGGTGCCGATGCCCACTTTGCCGTCGCGCAGAATAACCACGAGAGCGGTTCCCTGGTTGATGTCGGCGCCTTTGGCGAAATCGTCGTAGGGGTTGCCGCGGTTGAAGGTGAACCCTTTGGGCGCATCGGTGACGAATACGGCTTTGGCGCTTCCGACTCCCGAAGTGAGGTAGTTCTTTTTGTTGCCCGGGTGCAGGTTGATGATGGTAAATGCCGGGTCGTTTTTGTCTTCCGGATTCAGGAGGAAGCGGCCTTTATGGCCGTCGGTGACGTCGAGCATGGCCGCCGGCGTCTCGGTGCCGATACCGACGCGGGGCTCGCGGTGGTCGTTCCAGCGGATGGCGACCAGGCTGTCACCCTGGTTGATGTTTGTTGCGGCACAATAGTCGCCATAATCGTGGCCGTGTTTGAACAGGAAACCGCGGTGTGCGTCGGTCACGAGCACGGCATGGTCCTGGCCGACGCCCATGGCGACATAGTTTTTGTCACATTTAGGATCGAGATTGAGGATGGAAAACGCGGGGTCGTCCTTGTCTTGCGGATTGAACAGGAATTGCCCCTTGCGACGGTCGGTGATGTCGAGCATGGCCAGCGGATTGGCCGTGCTGATGCCGACGCGCGCCATGCCGTCGACATCGGGTTTGACGACCATCAGGACGTCGCCTTCCTTCGGATCGATCGTGGTTTCGTCACCGGGTTCGCAGGCTTCGCCCCTCCGGAACAGGTATCCGGCCGGGGCATCGGTGAGGAAGTGCAGGGCCTCGTCGTTCAAGCCGGTGATGAAATAGGTGTTCTCGTCGTTCTCGCCCATCTGGAACAAACTCAGCGTGGGCATGGCGGCCGACTTGGGGAAAATCAGGTAGCGGGCCTGGTCTCCTTCGACGATTTCCAGCTTGGCTTCCGGTTCGCGGTCTTCGAACAAACGACCGATACCGACGCAGCGGAAGACTTTGGCGTACATCACGCCGGTTTCGGGAAAGAACACCCAGTCGTCGTCCTTTACTTCGGACTCCAGCGGAACCCAGTCGCCGGGCGTTTCATCACCCGGCGGCGACTGGGAGCAAATTTCCTGCACGCTGTCGTCTTTGGGCTCGAGTTGCCACAAGGCATGATCATATATGACGACGTCGCCCCGGCGATAGCTCACCCCGGGCTTCCATTTCCCCATGAAGCAATCATCGTATTTGTTGAGCGTGGAGTCGATCAACGCGGTGAAATCGCTGCTGCTGAGCTTTTTACCGTCTTGGAAATAACCTTTGAGGTCGAGCCTGCTTTTTAATGCCATGGTGCTATTTTTTTGGTCGACTGGCCTGTTCGTTGCGGCCAGCGCGGGATATTCGGATCAGGGTGATTGGATTTGGAGGTCTTTGCCGAGGGTCGAATATTCGTAGCCATCTTCGGTATGGGGGTGTTCGGCCGTGCAGTAAGGCTGCTGGTCGAGGTGCCCGATGGTCATAAATTCTATGGGGGCCGCGACGAGAATGGAACGTTGTGTACGGCCTTCGATCTCTGGAACACTGTCGTCGGAGCCCAGGCGCATCATTTTGAATTCGGTTACGAAGTCCACGTAAGGCTGTTCTTCCACGAAATTGAGAATAGAAGACTGGTATACTTTCCCTCCAAAATTGATCTCGGCGCCGTCGTCGAACGCCCAGGGGGTCAAAAAATGCGTGATTGCCTTTTTCAATTCCTGGAGGTAAAAATCGACGGCTGTGACATTGGGCCGGAAACGCACTTTGAAATCGACTGTGATGTTTTCAAATACGGGATTCAATACGTGAAGCGTCGTAAAGGCCTCGCAGACGAAAGCGCTGTTGCGCTGCTCCAGGAATGATTTGATCGCTTCCAGTTTCGCTTTCGTAACCTTCGGTTCGCGGCGATCGACGGCCTTGAGTTTCGAATAATCCGGGATGACCGAGATCAGTACGTTGCCTGGCCGCAGCTGGTCATTTTCGTTGGTGTGGTTGATGCACTTCACCTTGTAGATGTCCGGGAACTGCTCCAGGACGAGTCGTTCGTAGTCGAAAAGGGTTATGGCCCGCCCTTTGTGACGGAGCCGCTCACTGATTCGGGTGTAAAATGCGGCCGCTTCTTCGGCGGGCCGGCCGCCGAAGGAATCGTACGGCTGGTTCAGACTCTTGATTTCGGCGTCGGGGAATTCCATCTTGCCGATGGTTCCGGCGGGCAAAGGCGCCTGGAGGTGGACCGGGTCGTTGGCGTTATCCTGGAAAGTGGCGCTTACAGCCTGGGCGTGTATGGCGATCAGCTCGCATACGGCATCGGAATAGAGTGGCGCCGAAGCTTTCAGCCAATGCAGACCAGCAGGCAAAATGGTGTTGTTGTCCGTGATGCCGGGGGGGATGGAAAAGGTCACAATGCCCGAAGTGATCAAACCCTGCGTGGTGTCGCGGGCAATCTCGTATCCTTCGAATTTGGCCCAGACGTTGTCGACGAGGTAGTACCAGTCCACTTTTGCCTCCTCCGAATCGGCGTTGGCAGTGTTTTCGGCGACCTGGATCAGCAGCGAAAGGCTCTGCCTTGGTTTCAGGTCGCGCAGCCCGATGAACAGGGCGCCTTCGTCCGGGAATTGTGGTAAAACCGGCTTCCCGGCCGCTTCCTTGAAATGTTCATAACAGCCGGCAAAAGGCTGCACGTGCAGAAACAGCAGCGCGCCAGGGTCGGACACGGTGTCTGCCACGGAGGTGTACGTGAGGGTGAGCGATTTGATCGCCGGCGTATAGGGTTCTTTTGGAATAATGATGGCGCCAGGGGCGGCAGAGGTGTTATCAGGGGCGGCTACTACGGTATTGTCGCTTTTTAAATAATATGCGCCTTGTACTGAGACCGGCAATTTGGAGGCAGCCAGCATCTGCCGCGTCAGGACATTGGAAAACAGGTCATGCTCAAAATCGCGCTGCAGTTCGAACCGTAAAAAGCCGACGGCAGGGGTGAGGCCGTAGTTGTCCAGTTCCTGTTCCTGAATGGCCTTGGCCAGTTCGGTATTTTTTATTGTCCATTCAGATCCAAAGAGGAGATTTGACTTGGGGGACACGCTCGATTCGCCGTTGGTAACCGAGCTTTTCAGAATAAATGATTTAAAAGTAAAGTTATCCGAAGCGGTCGGAGCGCCATCGCCGTAAGCACGGTAGCGCAAAGCAAAATCAGTGGGAACATCTTCCCATCCAATGCTCAGGGTCACCTCATCCAGGCTTTTGCGGAACGCCTCCTGGCTACCCACGAAAAACCGGGAGCCGGTTTTCGGCGCACTGCCGAAGGGCAAAAACGTCTTGGAGGGGTCCACAGGTCCCTGGTCGTTGAAAGCGAGCAGGGAGCGGGCTTCGCTGACAGTGATATTCAGCGATATGCTATTGATTTTCAGGTTTTTAAGGGTTTCGTAGGCGTATGGTTCTCCTGGCCCGGGCTGGTGCAGCAAAACTTTCAGTACAGGCAATGTCGTGCCCAGCTCTTCTTTTAAAACGGCCGGATTGAAGGGCGTCACGGCGGGTTTGTCGGCGCCGATGGTGAACTTGATTTCCAGGCCATTTTGCGCATCCAATGGCGCGACGCCGACTTCCGTCAGGTCGGCCGTTTCCAGCCATTTTTTTTCACCACTCAGGTAAATGTCGAACTGATTCGTAAAAATATCTTGTGAAACGGCACTGTCGGTCAGGATAGACAGCGTGACTTTGCGTTTACCTTCAGCCAAAAGCAATTCATTTGAGGCCACGGCAAAGCCCAGTTGGGCTTTGGGTTGATTCTGGTCGCCCAAGGCTGCCCAGGAAGGCAAATCCGGATCGATAAAATCACCGCCTGAGCCGTCTCCAGAGTTGGCCACCGGTGCAGCATGCAGGGTGAGTACCTCCCTGACGCCCGGGTAGTCGTCGCGGTTGTAATACACATATATTGTCCGTAAACTATCAACGGTAGCCCGATTCAGGACGTCTTCCTGATTGAGCGTGTAAAACAGCTCTTTGCCTGATTTGTCTTTACCGGCCTTGAAACGGGCAGGCAGTGTCAGACGGTGCTCGGGTATGGTCTTGGCCAGCTCGAAAAACAGGTGCACCTGATCGGGCACGGCCGCCCGGGCCTCCAGTTGCAAGGCGTCCCGGTAGAAGAAATCGAGGTGCCGTTCTGTAAGCCGGTTCAGGTCGGCCTGTACCTCGAGATACAATTTTAAAAACGCAATAAAAAGGGAGAAGTGCGGCGGATTATCGCGCGTCAGCAGACTGTTGTCAAAATACGCCGGCGCCGATTGGATGACCTGGAAAAAGACGTTGTACACCTGTGTGAACAGTTCCTCCACCTGTCTTTGAGCGGCGTTGAGGCGTTCCTGTTCGGTGGGCGTGTCGTCGTCGAGCAGGATAAAAAGGCCAGGGTCTGGTTTCGCCGTCAGGAGGTCGGGCGCGCGCCAGACCGGAGAAAAACCTGCGTACTTCACGGACTGAAGCGGCGGATAATCCTGCGGGTAACGCACCAGGGCGCTTTTTTCAAAACCCGCGAGGCGACCGAGCAGGCTGCCGAGATTAGCCTCTACAAGGCGAAGCAAAAAAGATCGCAACGGTGTGTCCTGGGGGAGCGCAAGTATCCAGGAGTCTGTTTTTCGGGCCAACAACAAGGTTTGGTCGATGCAGGCTGCCAGGCTGATTGGCGTGGCGGCCGCTTGTTTTGCCGCCAAAAAGGCCTCTTTGTTGGGGAGTGGGCTGGTTTTTTCGATGGCTGCGATCAGCGTGGCCGGTGCGCAATCGAAAAAATATTGCCAGTCGCCGTCGGGCCGGTTGTCCAACCCAAAGTACACCACCTGACGCGAAAAGGCCCGCGCAAAAACGAGAAAATCGGCGACGGTCCGTTCGTCTATTTTGACGAAGGCGGGGTCAAGTGCGGGCAGCCGGCGTTTTTTCTGACTTACGCCGTCTCGTTTTACCGGATTTTTATGATATTCGATCGCCATGGTATACTGGTTCGCCGCGTTTTTTTTCAGGTACATGGAAGCCGGCATTAACCGGGATTCAGTCCTTCTTTCAGGTAAAAGGGATAGACGAAATTGTAGCGGCTGTTGGTGCCGCGTACGATGAAGGAAATATTGAAATCCAGCCGCCCTTCCACCATGAATTCAGTTGAAATATGTACGCCCAGGAGTTCGATGCGGGCCTCGTGGTAAATGATCGCCGTGCGGGTCAAATC
>JBGAJY010000095.1:0-20224 GCA_044224705.1 Saprospiraceae bacterium | reverse complement strand
CTCCAGGTTGGCGCGCTGTTCACACGCCAACCTGGAGGTTGGCGCTACAGTGTCTGCATTCGCAAAAAATGCCGCAGACCCTCCTGATCGATCACCCCTACAATCCCCTGCTCATCCGCCACAGCCACAATGCCTTGCCGGCGCTGCTGCAGCACGTGATATACATATTGCAGGGATTCCTCCGGGCGTACAATTTCCACCGGCTCACGGGCATAGCCGGCAATTTCAGCGGACAAGTCGCGCTTTTTGATGGCCGCCACGATATCCGCCTCGTCGAGGGTGCCGACCAGCCTGTCGTGCAGGTCGAAGACGAGAAAATGCCGCTCAAGTCCTTGCCGCAGCAGGGCGATAGGCGTCTGCATCCAGTCGTTCATGGAAAGGCGGGTGAATTGCGGGCGCACCAGGTCTTTGGCCTTGAAACGGTTCAGCAGCGCATCAAGCTGCACCATGCTGTTCTCCGTACGCGCGGTACTGAACACAAAAAAGCCGATCAACGCCAGGGTAATTTGACCGGTCAGCAGCCCATAGAGCACAAAAATTCCGGCAATCACCTGACCTACTATCGCCGCCACGCGGGTGGCGCGGGGCCGCCCGATACGCATGGCCAGCAGGGCGCGGAAAATCCGGCCGCCGTCCATCGGGAAGGCCGGCACCAGATTGAACAGCACCAGCATCAAATTGATGACGATCAGAATGGGCAGGTAAAACAGCAGGCTGTTGTCGGACAAACCGAAACCATCCACAATGTCGGACATCTCTTCGGTTTGTTCGGGCATGGAGGATTCTCCGTTGAACTGGGCCCGCAAAGCGTCCCAATCGGCGGTAAACAGCGAGCCCAGAAAATCCAGCATCGGCTGGAAATACTGCTTGATGGTCCAGAAAACGAGTTCCCAAAGCTCCGGTTTCAGCAGGATTTTGCTGGCGAGGATCAGCACGAAAGCAATCACGACATTCACCAAAGGTCCGGCGATAGCCACGACGAATTCCTGACGGGGTTTTTCCGGCATTCTTTCCAGGCGGGCGATGCCGCCAATTGGCGTCAGGATAATATCCTGTGTTTCAACGCCGTAGCGCCGGGCCGTCAGGGAGTGGCCGTATTCATGCAGCAGCACGCAGGTAAACAAACTGGCAAAAAGTCCAACAAACCACGCGATACTCCACAGGCCGTTGCCCTCGGTAGCGCCAAGGTAAAAAGCATACAAAAGAATAAAACCGAAGGTCCAGTGCAGGTGAACCGGGATGCCGAACCAGGTGAAAAGTTTCAGGGAACCACGCATATCTAAGTGGGAAGTTGCAGTTGCGGTGGCAGTTGCAGTAGCAGTGGGGACATACAGTCTTTTCCTCAATCGGACAGGACTGCAACTGCTGCTGCAACTGCTACTCTTTCACTGCCGGCTTTTTTGCGATGACGATATATTGATAATCCAGGGTTTTCGTGTCAATTTTTAAAATCTCAAATCCACCTTTGAGCAGTTCCTTTTCCACTTCGGGCAAGGCGACCTTGAATTCGTCGGACGGCCCGACGGGCAGGTTATTTTTCTTAAAATCGATGATGACCAGCAGAGCGCCTGCCGACATGCCGGTCTGCAGGGTACGCAAATAGGCCACGCGGTTTTCGATGTACCCGTAGGTATTCACGATGGTGACCGCATCGGCTTCACCTGGCTTTAGCAGCGGATCCTCGGGCCGGGCCAGGCGGCTTTCAAAGCGGGTACGATACTTCTCGGGGAGCCGCACTTTTACGCTGTCCATAAAGTTGATGCAACGCGGATCGATGTCGATGCCGATGACTTTGGCGGCGCGTGGCACCATGCGAAAGGTGAAGTAGCCCGTTCCCGCGCCGATATCGGCCACGGTTTTGCCTTCCAGATCGCCCAGCTGCGAGATGACCAGGTCAGGCTGTTGCCAGATGACGCGGTCTTTGCTTTCATAATCCGCAACGAGGTTCTCGAAGTTGCCCTGACCGGAGCTCGGAATAGGCCCCGGGTCTGAAACCGTGGTTGCCGACGGTTTTTCAGTGCTCAACATGGAAGATTCGGGGGCGCTTGGCGTTTCGCGGCCGCAAGCGGCAAGACTTGTAACGAACAGCAGTAAAACGCGAAAAAATGGTTGGCGTGGCATATTGGTCAAGTGAACGCCGCAAAAGTAGGGAAGTTCGCCCAAACGGGTTTTTTATGTTCCCCGGCTGCGGCATCTTTTGGACAATCCCTGCCAAAAAGCGGACGAGCGACCTGGGCAACCTTATAACCCGCCTTAATTCAGAGCGAAAAAGCGCACGCTCCGGAGCTATCTTTGCCCTGATTTTGGTTCACAGCACCCAGATTCTTTATCCTTCTTTTTTCCAGTAACTGGATCATACAATTTTGAAAACCCGACTCTATCCATTGCTTCGCAACACCTTTGGTGACGAGCCGCTGCCGGCCTGGACCACCTTTTTTGCCATTTTATTGGCGATAAGCATGACTTTTTCGCCGTTTCTCCTGTCCATGTCCATGTGGGGCCTGGTCGGAATGGCGCTTTGGAATGCTGCTGAAACCTGGTGTAAAAAAATACCCGGCGCCTCGCTCCGACAACCCGCCACCTGGTGGAAGGGCCTCAAATTTTCCCTAAAAAACCTGCTGCAAAAGCGGGAATACCTGTTACTGGCTTTGCTGCTGCTTGTCCCGGCCATCAGTTGGTTCTGGTCCACAGACCAGACCTACTGGGCCGAACGCACCCGGGTCAGGCTGCCCTTCCTGATCCTTCCCTGGGTTTTCGTCAACCTGTCGGCGCTCAGCACCCGGCAGATGCAGCTGGTCATTTATGTCCTCGTCTGGACGATGGCTATTCTTTGCCTGGGCGTGGGGATCAATTTTGCCCTGCACTCCGATACCATTCTTTTCGGGCTGAGCGAAGGGAGGCCTATTCCCGTGCCGCGCCATCATATTCGCTTCAACCTGATGCTCGCCACAGCAATTCTCGGCGGTGGCTGGCTCTGGCAGCAGGGTTTTCAGGGCCGATTCGCCTGGGAACGAAAGGCGCTGGCGATGCTGGTCGTGTTTTTGTTTGCCTTTATCCACTTTTTATCGGTGCGCAGCGGGCTGGCAGCATTATACACTGCCTTGTTTTTCACGGTGTTGCGTTTTATCTGGCGCACCCGGCGCTGGGGAATGGGCCTGGCCATCCTGAGCGGCATGCTCGCCCTTTTGGTAGTTGCTGTGAATACGGTACCCAGTCTGAAACAGCGGATTTCCTACATGAAATATGACTGGGAACACTACCGTTCGGACGAAGGCGAAAGCTATTCCGACGCCGAACGCTGGATCTCGCTGAAAACCGGCTGGATCATGTGGCAGGAAAATCCCTGGCTGGGCGTCGGCGCGGGCGACCTGCCCCGCGAAACGGAGCGGCTCATCGCCGAACGCTTCCCCAAATACCTCGAAACCCCCAAACTGCCGCACAACCAGTTCCTTTACATCCTGGCCGGAACAGGCTTGTTCGGGCTCGCCCTCAGCCTGACGGCCTTCTTTTACCCCGTTTTCCCCGACCGTTACCGGCGCTTTTACCTTTTTGCCGCTTTTCAGGTGATGGTGCTGGTCTCCTTTCTGGTCGAGTACACCATTGAAACAGCGATGGGGGTGGCCTGGTACTTGTTCTATATGTTGTGGTTTATGAAAATGACTGACAAGAACTGACCGATATGTACGCCAAAAAGTCCTACGGACAACATTTTCTCAAAAACGACAGCATCGCCGCGCGCATCGCCGACAGCCTGCAGCTGGCCTCCGCGGTAGGCAGGGTACTGGAAGTCGGACCCGGCACAGGCATGCTCACCCGGCATTTGCTGGCCCGCAAGGACTTCACGCTTTGGGCTGTGGAAGCCGACCGGGACATGGTTGCCGTGTTGCAGCAAAACTTCCCGGAACTGTCCGAACGACTGATTTTCAAAGATTTCCTCGATTTTCAGACTGAGGAAATATTCGGCGGACAGCCTTTTTGCCTGATCGGCAATTTCCCCTACAACATCTCCACCCAGATTCTTTTTAAAATGCTCGACCACCGCGATCAGATCCCGGAAATGGTCGGTATGTTCCAAAAAGAGGTGGCCGACCGCATCGTATCCGCTCCCGGCAGCAAGGTGTACGGCATCACCAGCGTGCTGATGCAGGCTTTTTACAAAACCGAATACCTGTTCACGGTGGAGCGCGGCTCGTTCAATCCGCCGCCCAAGGTCTTGTCGGCCGTGATCCGGTTGACGCGGAAAGACGATTTTACGCTCGGTTGCGACGAAGCGCGCTTCCGGCAATTGGTCAAAGCCGCTTTCAACCAGCGGCGGAAAATGCTGCGCAACACCATGAAACCTTTTTTCCCGGATCAAAACCTGCTGGACGATCCATATTTTGAAAAACGGCCGGAGCAACTCGGCTGGGAAGCCTTCGTCGAACTGACCAACCAGAGCGAGCGCCACAAACCCGCCTGATCCAAAAATCTCCGCCCATGGCTGAAACCCCCAGTTATTTCGATCTGGTTTTCGCCGTCGTCCGGCAGGTGCCGCGCGGCCGCGTGACGACCTACGGCGCCATTGCCGATTTTCTGGCCCTGGGCGCTTCGCGCATGGTGGGCTGGGCCCTGAACAATTGCCGGCCCGGCGACGGCGTACCCGCGCACCGGGTGGTGAACCGAAAAGGCGAACTCAGCGGCCGCCATCATTTCGACCCGCCGGCGCGGATGCAGGCTTTACTGGAAGCGGAAGGTGTCGAAGTGGTCGATGACCGCGTCGCACAGTTTAAGGAGCTGTTCTGGCACCCGATGGACGGATTGGGGGAGGATTGGGAGGCGTTTTAAGGCGATCTGCGGCTTGGATGAAGTTTTATCCGCTTTGCTTCACCCGGCTCTTCCGCTTGAAAAATTTCGGGTGTACCACGAGCAACCCGAACGATTCGCCGTCTTCCTTGGTCGTTTTCGAATGATGCGCGCCGTGCGCGCGCAGGATAGCCCGCGAGTATTTGCCATCCAATTGTTTGAACCACCGGAATCGCTGGTGGATGTACACGTCGTGGATCAGGAAATAAGTGAGTCCGTACAGTGAAATCCCGACTCCGACAAAAAGCACCCAGGTTGGCCCCCACAAGCCGCCGGCCATGTAACAAAGCATCGACGGGATGGCGAACACGAGGAAAAAGCGGTCGTTTTTTTCAAAAAAACCTTCTTTTTCATGGCGCGGTTTGTGGTGGTCTTCGTGCCAGCGCCAGAGAATCCCGTGCATGACGAATTTATGGGTGAACCAAGCCATGAATTCCATGCCGACATAGGCGGCGATGGTTGCGATCAGACAGGAGAGCCAGGTAGCCATAAAAAATGATGAGCGATAAGTGGTGAACGATGAGAGATTGGCCTTTCGAACAGCGGATGTTTCGTAAAGTTCGCTGCAATCGCCCATAAACGGTTTAGCGCATGTTGAGTTTTTCCTGTCGAGGCGAAAACGGGAAAGCTCAGCATGTTCAAAAAGATGCCGGTTTTTATGATTCCAGGGGCAAAAACTTGTCGCTGGCAGCCTCCGTCGGGATGAGCGGATGAGGATGAAGTGCCTCACCGTGCAGCACCTTCTCATACAAGTGGAGGTATTTGCGAGCCATTTTCTCCGCAGAAAAATGCTCCCGAACGTACTCATGGCAATGCTTTCGATCAAATGCGTCGGCATTTTTGACCGCCTCCACCAGCTCGGATTTTTTTACCGAGAGGCAGCCGAATTCGGAATAAAACGCTTCTACCTGACCGTTCCAGGCTTCCGTTTTTGCCGAATCCTGACCTACGACCACGCGGGAGGGTGTTTCGCGTTTACCCAGCAATTCGGGCAAGGCGCCATAAGGCGTACCGAACACCGGGCAGCCGAAATACAAGCTTTCCACCACGGCCAGACCGAAGGGTTCCGCCCATAAGGCCGGGAAGATCAGGCCTTTGGATTGATTGAGCAGCATATTGCGGCCGTCGGCGCCGAGCACTCCGTGGAAGCGCACGTGGGGGCTGAGGGTGATGCGCAGGCCTTTGCGGAAGTTGACCCGCGAACCGCCGATCACGTGCAGGCGGGCGCCGGCTTGTCCGGCGATCTCGATGGCGCCGCGCACGTTTTTACCGCTCCAGGCGGCATTTCCCAAAAAGTGAAAAAACATGCGCCGGGCCTCCCAATCGGGCTTGCCATAGTCGGCAAAGTCGATACCAGCGTGCACGTACACTTTACCGCCATGGCGGCGGGCATGGTTGCGGGAGAGAAAAACCGTGTTGGGATCGAGCGTTTCGCCGTCGGCGGAATTGCGGTGGCAAGTGATCAGGTAAGGTTTGCCGGAAGGCTCGGCCTGAGGGCCGTGAAAATGAACAAGGTCAATTTCAGCGGGAACCTGCTCTGAAAGCGGCTTCTTTTCATTGATCGCCAATATGTTGGCAAAAGGACAGGTCGAGCCTTTTTTGACCAGAAAGGTCACCTCATGCCCGAGGCGGTTCAGGGCTTTGCCGAGCCACCAAAGCGTTCTTTCAGCGTCGTCATAGGTTTGTATGGGTATTCGGCTGTTGTGGACGAGCAAAATTTTCATTGGGAGAACACAGGCGTGAGTTTCGGATTATCTTCAAAAGAGCGAGTGGTACAAATGTCAAAAAAAGAGCGAGATTGTTGTTAGCGGAAACCGATAAAGGTCAGGATGTTCGCGTCCGGCAGAGCGGTTTTGTCTTCCAACGGCAAAAGGCCACCTTTGCCCGCCTGTTCCAAATATCCATTGCCCATGCCTACCTACGCCGAAACGCTCGACTTTCTGTATGCGCAGCTTCCGATGTTTCACCGCATCGGGCCGGCTGCGTTTAAAAAAGACCTGACCAATACGCTCGCCCTTTGCGAACGCCTGGGCCAGCCGCAACAAAAATTCCCCAGTATCCACGTCGGCGGCACCAACGGCAAAGGCTCTGTGAGCCACATGCTGGCGGCCATCTGCCAGTCGGCCGGACTCAAAACCGGGCTGTACGTGAGTCCGCATTACAAGGATTTCAGAGAGCGCATCAAAGTGAACGGCCGGTACATTTCCCGCGCACAAGTCGTTGACTTTGTAGGGAAAAACCGCGAGGCCATCGACCAAATTCAACCCTCTTTTTTCGAGTTGTGTGTGGCCATGGCCTTCGATCATTTTGCCCGCCAGCGGGTCGACATCGCCATCATCGAAGTGGGTCTCGGCGGCCGGCTCGACAGCACCAATGTGATCACACCCCTGCTAAGCGTGATCACCAATATCAGCTACGACCACCAAAACCTGTTGGGCGACACCCTGCCACAAATTGCTTTCGAAAAAGCAGGCATCATCAAACCCGGCGTACCGGTGGTGATCGGCGAGACACACCCCGAGTCGGCACCGGTTTTCCTCGAAAAAGCAAAAAAGGTGGGCGCCCCGATTTCATTCGCCGATCAGCATTTTTCAGTAGTTGAAAAAAATGAAACAGCCTGGCAATCAACGGTATATGACATTTTTTACGATAAAAATTTGATCCTCGAAAACCTTGCCGTTGATGCTGCCGGTCCGTATTTGGGGAAAAATGTGGCGACGGTGATGGAGGCGGTGCGGGTGATGGGGGGAATGGACTGGGCTGCTCTCCCTGTGCAGGCCCCACCCCCGACCCCTCCCCAGGCTTTAACCCCACCCCCAACCCCTCCCCCGAAGGGGAGGGGGGCACGCCCTCAGCAGGGGCAACTCCCCTCCCCTTCGGGGGAGGGGTTGGGGGTGGGGTTAAAGCATGGGATGGGGCAAGGGTTAAAGCCGGGCGAGGATTTGGGATTAGGGTTAAGACACGCCCTCTCCCAGCTCCGCCAACTCACCCGATTCATCGGCCGCTGGCAAATTATAGGGCAAAACCCGACCGTGCTCTGTGACAGCGCGCACAACGAGGCAGGCCTGCGATTGGCGTTCGAAAAAATCAATTCCCTGTCTTTCAGACAATTGCACATAGTGACTGGTTTTGTGAACGACAAGGAAGTGGACAAGGTGCTGCCCTTGTTCCCCGCCGGGGGGCGCTATTATTTTGCCAAAGCCGACATTCCGCGCGGATTGGATGCGGGGATATTACGCGAAAAAGCCGCTTCTTTCGGGCTGAAAGGACAGGCCTACCGCTCGGTCAGGAATGCACTGCGCGCTGCGCGCCGTGGCGCCGGAACCGGAGATCTGGTGGTCGTGATCGGGAGTATTTTTGTCGTGGCCGAGGTCATTTGACGGGGTTTGCCTTTTGCTTTTTTGACAGGATTAACATGATGAACATGATATTTCGCCGCTTTTGCCTTTTCGTTTTTGTTTTTGCTGGACCCTTGTCGGTTCAGCTGTGGTCGCAACAGACTGCGACCGTTTCGGGGCGTATCACCGACGCTTCGAACGAGCAGCCGGTGGAGCTGGTCACCGTTTTTGTAAAAGGCAGCAGTACGGCTGTGGCGTCCGACGAAAGCGGGCGGTTTGCCATACAGGTGCCTGTCAATCAGCGCCTTACGCTGGGTTTCCGGCGGGTGGCCTACAAGGAAAGCACAGCCGATATTTTGCCCTTGTCGCCGGGCGCCCGTTTTGTGCTCGACGTGGCGCTGGCGCCCACCCAATCGAATCTCGAAGTGGTGATCCAGGAGCGCCGGCTCGACGATGGTGGCATGGTCAAGGAAAAAAACCTGGCCGATCTGCGCCTGCTGCCCAGCACGACCGGCAACCTGGAAAGCGTGTTGCCCAGCATCGCCCTGGGCACCACGGTAGGCACGGGTGGCGAGCTCAGCTCCCAATACCAGGTGCGCGGCGGCAACTACGACGAAAACCTCGTGTACGTGAACGATTTTGAAATTTACCGCCCGCAGCTCGTACGCGCCGGCCAGCAGGAAGGCCTCACCTTCCCGAACATCGACCTGGTGCGCGACCTGTCGTTCTCTTCCGGTGGTTTCCAGGCCAAATACGGCGACAAATTATCCTCTGTCCTGGATGTCAAATACAAACGCCCCGACAGCCTGCGCGCCAGCATCAGCGGCAGTTTGCTCGGCGCCACCGGCCACCTCGAAGGCAGCTGGAAGCCGAAAAAAGAGGGTTACCAGACGTTTCGCTACCTCGTCGGCGGGCGCTACAAAACCACTCGCCTGCTGCTCGGCAGCCTCGATGTGAAGGGGGAATACGTGCCCGATTTCACCGATTTTCAGACCTACCTGACTTACGACCTGAACCGCGACTGGCAGGTGTCCTTCATCGGCAATTACAACCGCTCGCGCTACCGCTACGTGCCCGAAAGCCTCAAACGGGCCTTCGGTCTGATCGATTACGCCCTGCAAATCCGCACGGCCTTCGACGGTCAGGAAGTGGACGATTTTACCCAGGCCATGGGGGGCGTTTCTTTGACCTTTTTACCCGACCGGGAACGCAACCCTTTGTATCATAAACTATTGGCCTCGATGTGGCGCAGCCAGGAAAACGAACGATTCGACATCCTCGGCTACTACATTTTGGGTGAAATTGAAGAAAACCTGGGCGCCGACGACTTCGGCGAAATCGTCAACGTGCTCGGCGAAGGCGTGCAACACACCTGGGTGCGCAATTACCTCACCGCCGACGTCCGCAACGTGGAATACAAAGGCGGCATCGAACTCCAGCGCGACGCTGCCGATCTCGGCCTTACCCGCAGCCACTTCCTGCAATGGTCGGCCAAGTGGCAAAACGAAGCCATTCTCGATAAAATCAACGAATGGGAACGCCTCGATTCGGCGCTGTATTCGCTGCCCTTCGACACGACCCAGCTGCTCGTGCGCCGCACCCTGAAAACGCGCAATACCCTGAACAGCAACCGTTTCAGCATGTTTTTACAGGACACCTGGACCTGGCGGAAAGAGGGTTTGCGGGAGTTTCAGGTGAGCGCCGGGGTACGCGGCCAATTCTGGGACCTGAACAAGGACTGGTTCGTGACGCCGCGCGCGCAACTCTTGTTCAAACCATTGAACACGAAAAAAGACCTGTCGTACCGGCTGGCCGCAGGTTTGTACTATCAGCCGCCGTTTTACCGCGAACTCCGGGCGCCCAACGGGATAGTCAACGAGGACGTGGTGGCGCAAAAAAGCGCGCACGTCGTGGCCGGTTTTACCTACGACTTCCTTTGGGGCAGAAAACGTCCCGTGAAAATGCGCCTCATCACCGAGGCCTACTACAAGCAAATGTGGGACCTCGTATCGTACGACGTGGACAACGTCCGGGTGCGCTATTCCGGCCTGAACGACTCGCGCGGCTACGCGGCCGGCTTCGACGTGCGCCTCAACGGCGAATTCGTGCCCGGCGCCGAAAGCTGGATCAACCTCTCGCTGCTGCGCACCCGCGAACAACTGCTCGGCGTGCAGCACAAACACCGCGACGTGGGAAAAGCCGAAGGCGAAAACGTGAAGGACGTGCCGCGGCCAACCGACCGTTTCCTCACCCTGTCCATGTTCTTCCAGGATTACCTGCGCCGCAACAAGAACTTCAAGATGCACCTCGGCCTGACCGTGGGCACGGGCCTGCCTTTCGGCCTCCCCGAAAACAATATCGTCTACCGCAATCCCTACCGTTTCACGCCTTACCACCGGGTCGACATCGGCTTCTCCTGGCTGCTGTGGGAACAAAGCCGCCGGAGCCGCCAGCCCCACCACTTTTTGCGTTTTACGCGCAATACCTGGGTCAGTTTCGAGGTGTTCAACCTGATGAAAGTGTCCAACGAAGCTTCGAATACCTGGATCAAAACGATTTACAACACGCAGTACGCCATTCCGAATTATTTGACCGGGCGGCGGTTGAACTTGCGGGTGAGAATGGATTTTTGACAAAAAAACAGACGCGGAGGCCCGGGATTTTCACCCGGACCTCCGCGCTATTGTCCTGAAAAAGTAGCTGATCAAAGCAGCAATCGCACCCCCAGATTCATTCCCACATAGCTCTCGCGCACCCAAATCGAATTGGTGCTCCCGCTGTCGAAAATGAAGGGCAACTGACCGGAGAGCAGGAAACTCACCAAAGGTACCGGCTGGTACTGGACGCCCAGGCTTCCAAACAACTGCTGATTTGCCTTGCGAAATTTGCCGCCGGCAATGCCCTGCTGCAGCGCGACGCTGTACGACAAGCCGGGAAAAACGAACCAGCGATCACCCGGCAATTCAAAAACCAGGTAGCCCGATGCCGAGGGGATCAGCAGGCTTCGTTCATTTTCCTCGTTGCGCAGGTAAGTGCGCAGGTCTCCCTGTACGAAACCGATCGAGCCGGCTCCCAGGCGCTGAAAAAAGGTGCCCGTGAGGTAAAACTGCGTGCGCTGAGCGTTCAGGTTGATGCGTTGCTCCAGGGTTTTTGCCAAAGGGTAGCTCATTCCTGCGCGCAGCGTCAGTTCGGGCAAACGGGCGAAAGGCACCATCCGGGCCTGAATACCAATGGCGGAAATACCCGCGTAGGTATTGCCCGACGAGGGGAAAGCGTCGCCGTACACCCGGAAAGGCGAGCTCCGGGCCTCGTCGTCGACCCGCACACGGGTGTAATACAAGTCGGCGCCGAGGTCCCAGCGGCCGTTTTTGGAAAAACCGTGCGATACCCGCAGGATGTGATCGGCGCGGGAATAACGCACCCGGTTGGCCACCCGAATGGCGTCGAGTTCGCCGTTGTACTCATTCTGGGCGATCCAGAAGGAGTTGAGGCTGTTGATCAGATTGATTTCGGTGGCGTCTTTCGCCAGGACGACCGAGGAGATGCCGGTGTAGAGGTTAGGCTCGTCGGCGCGGTTCGAATTCCGGTTGTGTTGTGCGAACGCGAGGTTGCCCAAAAGAAGAAAACTGGCGCAGGCAAATAATCCTGATAAGGTGGAAGGTAGTGATTTCATGGCTGTTGGAGATTTTGGTCTATTGCAGTTTCAGTTGAAAGGCGACTACCTGCCGGCCGGTTTTTTTGGAAGTCAGGAGCATCATGTAGTCACCTGTCTCCTTCATCGGGAGAGGAAACGGACAATCGACGGGGCAATTGAGCAAGCCCAAATTGCTGGCATAAATGGTGCTGCTCAGCGGAATAAACATCCCCGTAAATTCCTCTACGTCGCCGCCGGGAATATCCGTCCGGTCGATGTAAATGTCGATGATGTTATTTTCCCTGTCGACAATGCCGCCCATGTAGTTGTTGGCATACGGCAGGCTGGAGTTGCGCAGACAAGCACAGGTAGCCTGTTCAAAACTTTGAGACGGATCCAGCAATTTTGATTCGATCGGCCGTCCGTCTATCGTGTCTTTGAACATGGTGAACCACAGGCAATAACCGACATTGTTCGGGCTGAGCCAGGCATTGTCGATGCTGGGCGGGAAGGTGATTGGCGGCACCGGTATCACGATTTCAGGCGAAGCCGGCGGTACGAAATCGATATTGGAATTGAAATAGTTGCCGTCGACAACGTTGAAATCAAAAGTAAAAACGTCGAGGTTCAGTCGCGCCGGAGACACCGGACGGCACCTTCACGATCAGGCCGAAATCTTCGACAAACCGGGTGGTAGCCGGTTGATTGCCGAAGCTCACTTTTTTGCCTTTGAGGGCGCTGATGGGACTGGCGGTGATGAGCACTTCGTAACCTTCCGGATTGAGGCTGGATGAAATCCGAACGTTCTGAAGGGAGTCGCAATCCGGATTGCAGGTGTAAAAAAGGAAGGCCATCAAGGCCAGGGCGGGTAGTAATCGCATTGGTTTCATGAAATTTTGAGTTTTTAAAAGTTAAATATTGTTGTTCATCATCGCGAGGGTGTCCTGGATTTTTCGTTCCAGTTCCAGGATGGAACTGCTGAGTTTGGGGATGAGGGCATTGGCTGCCTTTTCCGTGTCTTTCTCTGCCCGGACGCGCCCGGTTTGCCCGCTTGTGTACTGTCGCAGCGGATCAAAAACCTGGGTGTTGATGGGCAACACCTGGTCCCGGTGAATATCGTTGAGCAAAAAACGGTAAGTGGATTCCACAGTCCTTGCCACCTCGGGATTGTCCCAATATTCCCGTGTGGCCAACACCAGACCTTTGTAACTTTTGAGCACCTGTTCCCGTATTTCGTCGTACGCTTCGATGGTCTTTTTCAAATCCGCCGAAGCCTGTGGGTTGCTGAAACAATACGACATCTGTTTGGGCAGGCAGTGGTCACGCAGGTCTTTCAGGCGGTCGAGGTATTCGAGCAGATCAGCAGAAACCTGGTCGTAAACGGCTTTTTGGTGCAAAAACCGCTCAGCCAGCGCATCGCCCAGGGCCTGGACAAGCACCTGAACCGAGTCCTGAAGGGCCCGGATACGGGCATCCCGTCCGGCGACTTCAGCATTCAGCGCCACGTTTTCCTGTTCCTTTTGCTGAATGCTCTCGCTCATTTGCCCGATCACATTTTCATAGTACAGGATCGTATCGAGCAGTGTTTTGTGCAGCTGGGCAATCTGGCGCGAGGAGAGCTGTTTGTCGCGTTCCAGTTTTTTGACCCGGCCGTTCAATCGATCTACCTGCTGGAGCAGCTTCCTGTTTTGTTCCCCGCACACGATAATTTGCAGGCCGGGGTCGGGCGGCAGATTGACCAGGCCGGAATACGGCGAGATCATCTTGCGCTGTGTATTTTCGATGGTGATGGTCACATAATCGCGGCCAGGCGGCAGCGGAAGCCGGAAAGAGCCGTCGGCTTTCGTGATGTCGTAATCAAAATCGACGATGCTGACCGTTATTCCGGCCACTCCTTTGGCCACCCCGTCGGTGATTTCGACGACCTGGCCGGTGATTTCACGGGTACCGGAAGTTTGAGCCTGGGCGGTTTGAACGGCGACAGGCAGGAGCAAGAGAAGAAGGCGGAGAGGATTCATCATGGTGTCTTGGTTGGTTGAGGATATGGCGCCGGCTCAGTCCGGCACCTTCAATTCTTTCAATACTTCCGGATTGAGTCCGATTTTCCGGCTGACGAGGACTTTGCCCTGTCGCCGCAGCACGAGCAGAACGGTTTCCTGGCGCAGGGCCGGTATCGTGAGATTAAAATTGCCGTCGGCATCGCTCACAGCCCTGGCTAGACCATTTTCAATATCAAGCTCCACGCCTGGCACGGGTCGCAGATCGGGAGAAAGCACCTTCCCCTGAAAAGTATTGGAAATCAATTCGGTATAAAAAGTAATCTCCCCCTTTCCACGTGGAGTAACGGCACTTTGCCGCTTGATGCGGTAGGAAAACCTGGGGTGCATGACGGTCAAATGCGCCGAATCATCCTGGCGAGCAGCCGGCAGGTCTGCAAATTGCACCACGCCATTGGAGGGAATAGGATGAGCCATGGATACAAAATTGCCAAGACTCAAAATCGCCTCGCTTCCTGTCCCGATCTCGGGGGAACCGGGAGCAGGTACAAGCCGGGCCGTCAGCGTCAAGGACCTGGAGCCGGTTTCATCCTTGTCACGCCACTTCCCGACTCCCCAAATGCTGGCCAGCACGAGCAGGGAAGCCCCAATAATCAGCACCGGTCGGAAGCTGCGGGCCGGAGGCTGCTGCTGTGTGGATGCTGTTTTTGGGGGTTCGGCAGCGATTACCGGCGTCAGGAGTGGCGTTTCTGCCGGTGGGTTGTGGCTGCGTTGCTCCAGCGCTTTCAGCAGATTAAGCAGCGCCTTGTTCAGCGTATTGCGTTCAATATTTTCATCCTCGCGGGTAATCGTTCCTTCAATCACCGACTGGTTCAGGTGGGCCAGACGATTGTGCAACAATACCAGCTGATCGCTGGTCGCAGGATCGTCCTGAGACCGCAAGGCAAGGGATTCGAGCGCACCGAGGCTATCTCCTTCCGCGATTTTTTGCCGGATTTGTTCAAACTCTTTCATCGGTCCAACCGGATTGAAAACTTAAAAAAACGCTCCTGCACCTGGAAATATCCCAAGTGCAGGAGCGTGTCCCGCATTTAAAAGAAGAGGTGGTCATCTGGAATTATTTTGGTCAATACAAAAGTATTCAAATATCATTAATGATAAACGTCTGATTTGCACAATTTTTTTTGCCCAAAATGCCCGGTTATACCTTTTTATTAATCCGCCATCGACCCTTTCGCAGGCTCTTCGAAATGCGTGGAGTGCCGTACCAGCCGGATTGCCTGGATTTTTCATCCGGCTTATTTTCTACGAAGGGGAATCTCTACCTTTGCGGCGCTTTTAAGAAAACAGCCCCAACCAGGCAGTTATTCATTATTCTCCTGTCCAGTACCTTGTAACTCTTCAATCGAACATGCCCTATCTCTTCACTTCTGAGTCTGTCTCCGAAGGACATCCCGATAAAGTAGCCGATCAGATCAGCGACGCTATTCTCGACGCTTTCCTCACGCAGGACCCCGATTCCAAGGTCGCCTGCGAAACACTCGTGACCACCGGCCTCGTCGTGGTCGCCGGCGAGGTGCGTTCCAAAGCTTATGTGGACGTTCAGGATGTTGCCCGCCGCACCATCGAGCGCATCGGCTACACCAAGGCTGATTATTATTTTGAAGCCAAAAGCTGCGGCGTCATCAGCGCCATCCACGAACAAAGTCCGGATATAGCCCAGGGCGTCGACGTAGGCAAAAGCGAGGACGACCAGGGTGCCGGCGACCAGGGCATGATGTTCGGCTACGCCACCAACGAAACCGACAACTATATGCCGCTGGCGCTCGATCTCGCGCACCTGCTGCTGTACGAACTGGCGGCCATTCGCAAGGAAGGCAAACAAATGAAATACCTGCGCCCCGACGCCAAAAGCCAGGTGACCATTGAATATTCCGACCGCCACGTGCCGAAGAAGATCGACACCATCGTGATCAGCACTCAGCACGACGACAACATCAGTCAGGAAAAAATCGCCGCCGACATCAAACGGATCCTGATCCCCCGGGTGAAAAAACTGCTTCCCGCACGTGTCCAGCGACTCTTTACCCAACACATCCACTATTACATCAACCCCACCGGTAAATTCGTGATCGGCGGGCCCCACGGCGACACCGGCCTCACCGGTCGCAAGATCATTGTGGATACCTACGGTGGCAAAGGCGCACACGGCGGCGGCGCGTTTTCGGGGAAAGACCCTTCCAAAGTGGACCGCTCGGCAGCGTATGCCACCCGCCACATCGCTAAAAACGTGGTGGCTGCCGGCCTGGCCGACCAATGCCTCGTGCAGGTCGCCTATGCCATCGGCGTGGCTGAGCCGGTCGGATTGTACGTCAATACCTACGGCACCTGCAAGGTCAAAGGCCTGCACGACGGCGAGATCGCCGAGCGCCTGCAAAAAATCTTCGACCTGCGCCCTGCCGCCATTGTGCGGCGCTTCGGTTTAAAAAACCCGATTTTCTCGGAAACGGCTGCTTACGGCCACTTCGGTCGCGTTCCGGAGAAGAAATCTGTACAAATCGGCATGAATGGTACCGCCTCGAAAATGTTCGTGGAGACCTTTACCTGGGAAAAACTGGACGCGGTGGAGGACGTGAAGAAAGCTTTTGGATTGAACTGAGCCCTTCCGGTAGCCCGGAATAAATTCCGGGCATTTTATTCCGGGCATTTCTTATGCGCCCTTGCCCGGAATAAATTCCGGGCTACCGGAGCTTAGACAGCCACGGGCGCCTTGATCCCCGGCCAGGGTTCATAATTGAGCAACTCGAAGTCCTCAAACCGGAACGAAAAAATATCCCGTACGTCCGGATTCAAACGCATGACCGGCAATGCCCGCGGCGCTCTGGACAGTTGCAGTTCTACCTGTTCCAAATGGTTCAGGTAGATGTGCACGTCGCCGAAGGTGTGTATAAAATCGCCCGGCTCGAGGTCGCAAACCTGGGCTACCATCAACGTCAGCAAGGCATAAGAAGCAATATTGAAGGGCACGCCCAGGAATACGTCGGCGCTGCGCTGGTAGAGCTGACAAGACAGTTTCCCATCCGCGACGTAGAACTGGAACAGACAATGGCAAGGCGCCAGGGCCATGATCGGAATGTCCACCGGATTCCAGGCAGAGACGACCAGCCGGCGGCTGTCGGGGTTCTTTTTGATGCTCGAAATGAGTTCGGAGATCTGGTCGACCACCTGGCCATCAGGGCCCTGCCAGGAGCGCCATTGTTTGCCGTACACCGGCCCGAGATCGCCCCGTTCGTCAGCCCATTCGTCCCAGATGCTGACGCCGTTTTCCTTCAAATAAGCGATGTTGGTGTCGCCCTGCAGGAACCAGAGCAGCTCGTGTACGACGCTTTTGAGGTGCACTTTTTTGGTCGTCACGAGTGGAAAACCTTCGGCCAGCGGAAAGCGCAGCTGGTAACCGAAGGTGCTGATGGTGCCCGTTCCGGTTCGGTCCGATTTTTTGACGCCAGTCTGGAGGATATGACGGAGGAGGTCGTGGTAAGCCTGCATTGTCCCTTCTTTTGGGCAAAACTACGGCGTCCGTTTTGCCGATTTTGACCTATTTTTGTAAAAAATATTGACCGTGGAAAAAGAGCAATTGCTAACCAGAATCACTGCCGATCCAGAAGTTTGCGGAGGCAAACCTTGCATCCGGGGAATGCGTATCAGGGTGAGTGACGTTTTGGATTTACTCGCCAACAATTTGACTCCTGAACAAATCCTGGAAGAAATGCCTGATTTGGAAATTGCTGATATCCAAGCTGTTTTGAACTATGTAGCCCGGCGTTTTGAACATCCAATCCTAACTGCTGCCGCATGACGATCTGGCTGGATGCTCAACTTTCACCCTTGTTGGGCAGTTGGATTTCTGAACAATTTGATGTAATCTGCATGCCGTTACGTGATCTTGGCTTGCGAGATGCAAAAGATGAATTGATTTTTTTTGAAGCCCGTACGGCGCAAGCGGTAGTAATGACAAAAGACCGCGACTTTGTGGAATTGCTCTATCGGTTTGGCCCACCGCCAAAAGTAATCTGGTTGACTTGTGGGAATACCTCCAATTCTGCATTGCAGACGATTTTCCAGTCCAGGTTGTCACTTGCCCTCAAAATGTTGGAATCAGGCGATTCTTTAGTGGAAATCCAATAAGCTTAGGCCAACTTTGCCCCTCCGGACAAAACAATTTCCCCCGGTCCTGCGTCTTTCCCACGCCAACACATCCGAACACAAAAATGCAATTCGTATTCCCTTATTTCCTGGCCGCCCTCGCCACCCTCGCGATCCCGATCATCATCCACCTGTTTTATTTCCGGCGGTTCAAGAAGGTCTATTTTACCAACGTCCGTTTTCTCAAGGAAGTCAAAGAAGAGACGAGCAACCGCCAGAAACTGCGCAACCTGCTCGTGCTGCTGATGCGCTGCCTGGCGATCATTTTCCTCGTACTGGCCTTTGCGCAGCCCTTCATTCCGCGTTCGGGCGCCGTCAAACGGGGCGAAAAAGCGGTCAGTGTTTTTGTAGACAATTCATTCAGTATGAATGCCTTGTCGAAAGACGCGCCACTGCTCGAACTCGCCAAACAACGCGCCCGCGATATCGTCAAGGCCTATGCGCCCGACGACCGCTTCCAAATCCTGACCAATGATTTTGAGGGCCGCGACCAGCGCCTCATCGGCAAGGACGACGCCCTGAACCGCATCGAAGAAATTCGTACCAGCCCGGCCACCCGCGACCTGTCGAAGGCACTCATCCGCCAGCAGCAAACCCTCGGCACGGGCGCCGTAGACAACCGGATCGCCTATGTCATCAGCGATTTTCAACAAAACATCACCGACCTCGCCAATTTCAAGGACACCCTGATGGAGGTCAACCTCATCCCCATGCGGGCCGTGCGCGAAAACAACGTCTCGATCGACTCGGCCTGGTTTGAAAGCCCCGTGCAGATTCTGAACCAACCCTCCAACCTGCTCGTCAAAATCAGCAACCGCGGCGAGGAAGAAGCCCAGGAAATTCGACTCAGCCTGCGCCACGACGGACAAACCAAACCCGTCGGCACGCTGAGCATCCCCGCCCATGCCAGCAAACTCGACACGGTGAGTTTTACGATCCTGCACTCCGGCTGGCACGAAGCGCGGCTGTCGCTGACCGATTACCCCGTTCAGTTCGATGACGATTATTACTTGTCGTTCCACGTGGCCGAACGCATCAACGTACTGTCGATCAACGCTTTGCAGGCCAACAAATACCTGAACAACGCCTTCGCCGGCGCGAAATATTTTCACCTCGACAACGGCGATGCCCGGGCATTGGATTATTCAAAATTCGGTGATTACCAACTGATCGTCTTGAATGAACTGCCTACCGTCTCTTCCGGATTGGGACAGGAACTGAAAACCTTCGTACAAAACGGCGGCAACGTCCTGGCCTTCCCTCCTGCGAACGCCGACCTGAACGCCTGGAACGGCCTGCTACAAAATTTTGCCGCCGGCAGCCTGGGCGGATACGAACCCACGCCCCGCCAGGCCAGCCAGATCAACACCGAAGAGTTCGTTTTTAAAGACGTTTTTCTAAATAAAACCGCCAACCTGCGCCTGCCGTCCACCCAGGGAAATTTCCATATTGCCCCAAACCGCGGCGAATACATCCTGACCTACCGCGACGGCTCGGCCATGCTGGCCAAATACACGGTGGGTGAAGGCGCCTTCTACCTCTCCGCGGCCCCGCTCGATGAACAGGTCAACGACCTGGTTCGCAACGGCGAAATTTTCGTGCCGATGCTCTTCAAAATGGCCATCGCAGGCACCAAAAGCCGCCAGATCGCCTACACGATCGGTCGCGACGAAGTGCTCGAAGCACAGCACCAGGTGTCGGCTTCCGGCGAAACGATTTACAAATTACGCGCCGTGGGCGACGAAAGCCGCACTTCCACCGGCAACGGTGCTGGCGCGCCGGCCGGGGCCGAATTCATCCCCGAACAACGCATCCTCGGCGCCAAAGTACTGCTCACCCCGGGCACCCAGGTGCGCGACGCCGGCTGGTACCGTCTTGGGCTTCAGCCCGATTCCACCCTCGCCGAATACGCGTTCAATTTCGACCGCAAGGAAAGCGAGCTCTCCTACAAAACCGATGAAGACCTGGCGGCTGGTTTGCCCGCCAACATGCACGTGCTCAACGAAGCCGAGGAGGCCAATTTCACCCAGGTCGTGGACGAACAGAACCAGGGCATCACGCTGTGGCGCTGGTGTGTGGTGTTTGCGCTGCTTTTTTTGGCGCTGGAAGGGCTGTTTTTGAGGTTGTGGAAGGTGTGAATTTGACCACAGAGGGTTGTTTTTTGACCACATGAGGACACATCAGGGCACATAAAGGAAAAGGGAAGGGGG
>JBGAJY010000094.1:4529-20317 GCA_044224705.1 Saprospiraceae bacterium | reverse complement strand
TTTGCACGAAGTATTGATCCCTGCAGCATAAAACTCCACCACATGAATTTTCGAAGCGGTTTCGGAGCCGGTGAATCCGGTAATCATGTCATCCCGAATCTGCCGGAGATACTGATCGAGCAAGGGTTTGGCGATCGGGATGTATGACCAGTGCCATTTTTCCTCGTGGTAACCGCTGCGGTGCGGATCGCTGAGCGGAGTGTAGGGTTGACAGAATCCGTATTCGTCGGCGTGGTTAGCGAGCCATTCATGTACTTTTTTGTGGGCGCCGTTGCCTTCGAAAGCCGTGTTGTTCAGGTCGTTCAGGTCGATGTCGGTGCCCCAATGGTGACGTGATACGCCGGGCATAGCCGAGTATTCGAGGATGCGGAGTGCGCGTTTTTCGGGGTCGGGCGTTTCTGCGGCGAAGCGGCTCCATTTGCCGTCCCAGATGGCTTTTTGCTGCGCAAAGGTTCGGGTGGAGGAAATGATTTTGAGCGTAATGCCGTCTTGCTGAGCTGCTTTCCACATTTTCTGAAAGGCTTCAAAAGCCTCCTTGCGCAGCATCATGCCCGGCTTGTCGGTGTAAGGCTTGCCGATTTTTACAAAATCGTCGTTCGAGGCAGGGTCATATTTGCCCATCAGGTAATTCAGATCGACGGGCGGCAAAGAGTCGGCCGGCGCTTCTGCCGGAGTGGCCAGGGTTGCTGCCGGAGCGGCCGCCGGGCCGGGCGTATTCTGGCAGGCCAGCACTGCCAGGGCGATGAGGGCGGCAAAAAGGGCGATTTTTTGTGTGGGCATGGACGGATTGGATTCGATTGTTTGATTGCTTCGATTGACCGATCGAAGGCCGCCGTCTGACGCGCAGCGTCTGTACGGCAAGCGGGTGGTCTTTTTGCCGTACAGACGCTGCGCGTCAGACGGCGGCCTCATCGATCATTCTGCTGTTTCAATCACTTTTTTCAGGGCTTCCTTTGTCAGGACGCCCGGCTGGCGCCAGAGTTCGCGGCCCTTGCGATAGAGCATGAAGGTGGGCACGCCCATCACTTTCATGCCTGCAGCGAGGTCGATATTTTTATCCACGTCAATTTTGACGATGCGGACACGGTCGCCCAGTTCGGCTTTCAGGTCGTCGAGCATGGGCGACATGGCCTTGCAGGGTCCGCACCAAGTGGCAAAAAAATCGAGGAGCACGGGGGTTTCGGAATTGATGAGGTCGGCAAAAGAAGATTTCATGATACGATGCTGGAATGGGTGCAAAGATAGGGTCGCAACCCGAGTGAAAATCGGGCCCGGGCAGCTATTTTGCGCTGTGTAACGCAGGGAACAATAAACAACAGGCGCCGCGGGTAGTTTTGCACATTCTTTCACTTCAAACCCTTCGTTATGCTCAATACCCTTTCCTGGATCCTGCGCCTCGTCGTGGCCAGCATTCTTCTGCAAACCCTGTATTTCAAATTCAGCGGCGCGCCCGAAAGCCGCTACATTTTTCAAACCCTGGGCGCCGAGCCCTGGGGCCGCATCGGCTCGGGTGTGGCGGAGCTGATCGCCGGCATCCTGCTGCTGATCCCGGCCACGGCAGGCGTGGGCGCCGTGCTCTCGCTCGGACTCATTTGCGGCGCCATTTTCGCCCACCTGACCAAACTGGGCATCGAGGTACAAGGCGACGGCGGATTGTTGTTCTACCTGGCTCTGGCCGTGTTTTTCGGCAGCCTGGCCATTGCCTGGATACACCGGAAGCAAATTCCGGTCGTCGGCGCCTGGTTTTGAGCGAAAAAACGGCTTTGAAAGGGTGGTTGCCGGTTTTTATCGAAAAACGGCGGGGCGGCACCGGCGGGAGTTGATTTTTGGCAAAAACTATCGCATCCGCTATGAAAATCAACCGTTTATTCCTGCTGGTCACTTTCGCCGGCATGCTCCAGAGCGCTTTTGCGCAAAACGACGAAAAGGCCGTCAAAGACGTCATCAACCGATTTTTTGAAGGCATGGAACGCGGCGACACCGCCCTGCTCCGCAGCACCTGCACGGCCACGCCGGTGTTTCAAACTTTTATGGCCGAGGAAACCGGTGCGCTGAAAGTGTTCACCGAGGACTTCGAGGAGTTCCTCAATTTCGTGGGCACGCCGTCCAAAGACAAATACCGCGAGGTGATCGAATTTGAAGGCGTTCATGTGGAAAAATCGCTCGCCAGCGTGTGGACACCTTACAAGTTTTACGTCAACGGCAAAGTCGTGCACTGCGGCACCAACTCCTTTCAACTGGTGAAAACAGCTGCCGGATGGAAAATCCAGTACATCATCGATACGCGGCGGAAAGGGTGTAAGGATTGATTCGTGCTGTTTCACGCAGAGGGGTTGTTTCACGCAGATTGATTCGATTGATTCGATTTGCAGACGTACGCAGACTTTACAAGAAATATTTCTGCGTACGTCTGCGGAAAGGTCTGCGAACATCTGCGTGAAACAATCAATCGTGAAACAACCCTAGGCGGTTTTCATTTTCAACAATCCGTACTTCGGCAAATTGATCAGCAAAACCCCCATCAAGATCACCACCAGCGCCAGCAGCTGCCGGGCTGAAAAAGGCTCGCCCGCAAAACTGAACCCCAGCAGCATGGCCACCGCCGGATTGACGTAGGCATAGGTCCCGACCTGCACCGTGGGTCGCACGCTCAGCAACCACACATACGAAAGGTACCCGATGAGCGAGCCGAAGGTGATCAGATAAGTCAATCCCAGCCACGACGCCGTACTGACTGCGCCGAAATCGAAGCGCAGCATCTCGCCTTTCACATAGCTGAACAACAGACTGAACAAGCCCGCAGCCAGCATCTGCACGGCGGCGTTCATCGTGGTGGAATTGCCCGAAGGGCGATATTTCAAAAACAGCGAACCGCCTGCCCAGGACACGCAGCCGAGGAGCAAAATCAGCATGGCCCACCAGCTGGAATGCGTGCTTTGGTCGCCAAAAAGCATCAAAACACCCGCGAAACCGACCAATACGCCGAGCAGAATGGCTTTGCTGGAAAAATTATAACCCCACTGCCGCCGGTCGAGCAGTACGAACCAAAAGGGCAGACTGGCCACTATGATCGCGGCCAGTCCCGAAGAAATATGCTGCTCCACCCATACTACCGCGCCAGTGCCGCCGAACAGCATGAGTATGCCCGCAATGGAATTGTGCGCCAGGCCCGAGCGCTCGGGCCGTTCGCCGCGCAGCCGGCACCAGGCCAGCAGCAGGGCGCCTGCGATCGTGAAACGGATGCCCGACAACAGGAAAGGCGGCAGTGTTTTCAGGCCAAACAGGATGGCCAGGTACGTGGAGCCCCAAATGAGGTAAATGGCCGCGAAGGCAGCGATGACCAGCCCCGGGGCCGGTGTTTTTGAATTGTTCATATCAGCTTAATTTTTCAATGTCAATTTTCATCAGCCAGTCGGTCTGTTCCTCTTCGCCCATCAAAAACCGGTGTTCGCCAAATTTTCTGAACCCGTTTTTCTGATAAAAACGGACTGCTTTGGGGTTGCGCTCCCACACGCCGAGCCAAATCATGCTGACGCCGGCTGCGGCGGCCAGTTCGCGGGCCTGCGCCAGCAGGGCCTGCGCGACACCGGTCCCTTGAAAATCCTGCACGACGTAAATACGCTGGATTTCCATTGCCGGACGCCCCAAATGTTCCGTTTGCGCAGCGCCGAAATTGACCTTGAGATAACCCACCGGCTGGTCGCCGTACCAGGCCATCCAAAAGGCGGATTCGGGGTTAGCGAGCTCACTTTGTATCTGTCGGTCGCTGAAAGCGGTGTCAACATAGGCCTGAAACGGCTCAGGCGCATTGTGTTCAGCAAAGGTGTCGACGAAGGTTTGCAGGGCAAGTTGCTGCAGAATAGCCCAGTCTTCGGGCGGGCAGATTTTCAGGACAAGTCGGGCAGGATTCATCCGTAGGACAGGATTGTTTCAGACAATTACTTTGTTCGGGCGGAAATTTCGAATTAACTTTACCGGCTAAACGAATTTCAAGGGTAAAAATACAGGCATTTTTACCAGTAAAACAATTTTAAGCAGTAAAATTTTTTCATGGAAAATCCATTGACCACCCTATCGTTCAACGGCGGATGGTTGAGCCTCGACTTTACCAATACCGTATCGGCCCGCCAGCCGGCCAAGGGCGAGGAATACCTGAACACCTGGGACGATTTTGCCTTGTGGGTGGAACGGAGCGGCATGTTTTCAGGGTCTGATCTGACAGCCTGGAAAAAGATGCCGCCGGGCGACATGTCTGAAGTATGGGGCCTGCGGGAGGCGCTCTACGAGATGTTCCGCTACGTGGCCGACCACGGAATCGTATCCGTGGCCCATCTCGATGTGCTGAACGGATTCCTGCACGAAACCTATGCCCATACGGGTCTGCGAATGAGCGGGTCCGGTATCCGCCGCGATGTGGACGAGGCGCCCCACCCCGACAAGCCGCTCTGGCTCATTGTGCTTTCTGCCGAAGCCTTGCTGCTGGGCGGCCGCTTCGAACGCGTACGGGCCTGCGCCAACTGCGGCTGGCTCTTCCTGGACACTTCCAAAAACGGGACGCGCCGCTGGTGCGACATGTCGACCTGCGGCAGCCAGTCGAAAGCAAAGGCGTACTACCACAGGAGAAAAAATGCCGCGACTTAAGTTCAAAAGCCTATTTGAAAATATGCGCTTACTATCTGCTTTTCAGCAAATTATCACGCCAGCAATTCTTTCGATCTGGATTTCATCGTGCCAAAACCCTGCACCGAAACCTGCTCCGGCAGCCCTCGCAGTACCCGAAGTGGCCACGAAACCCGTAGCCACAAAGTCCGATATTCTGGTATTGCCCTTCCCCGAACAGTTCTCGATGGCCCGTCCTGATCTGCAGCATTTTTCAGGCAGCATTGATTTTGAAAACGGCGGCGAGCAACGGGACCTGCGGCTTTTGACAGTGCAGGAAAACCGGTTCGGGTGCTATTCACTCGACGACAGCACCAAGTTGTGGGGAACATGGGGCGATTGCCCGAACGGTGTGGTATGCTACACCTCCCGGGGCAACTTCCAATTCGGGCAGTTTGTATTTGCCCCGCTTTATCCCCCTGCAGCAGAATACCCGCCGGCCATAATCTCGGCCTGGAAAGTGCGGGGCGACAGCCTTGATTTTATCGCTGTGCTCGATAAAGGTTTTGCTTCCGACGGATGGAGTACCGCCCTGAAGGTGAGCCGGATGGAACCGTTGCAGCGAGGCCGGTACCGCCTCTCGGGCAGTATAAAATGGACCATCGAACAGGATGGATCGAGGCGCGATGTTTCGTTTCCCTGGTCAGCCGACTGGACACCTCCGGCGCAGCTCACATTTCGGTAAACTGCATGCCTTGGCACGGATTTCAGCGAAATAGCAGGCATTTTTGTTCATGAATTTTGTTTATAAAATAAACTACTTTACATTTGTAGTAAATTTTGCAAACTAAACCAAAACAAAATTTGTCATGGAAAACGAAGAAAAAGCCCTGAATCCTGAGGAAAGCCTGCGTATCATCCGCGAAACCATCGACCTGGCCAAAAGCGGTCTGCGCGAAAACGGTTTCCATTTTCTGCTCTGGGGCTGGCTGGTTGTCCTGAGTTGTGTGGTGAATTACTATCTTCTCGTGGTGGCTGGGATGGCGCCCGACAAGGCTTCGATGGTCTGGCTGGGCATGGTGATCATCGGCGTTCCGGCCGCTACTTTATACTCCATTCGCCGCCAAAAAGCGCAGCCGGCCCCCAACCTCGTGCGCAGCTGGTACGGTCGGGTTTGGCTGGCATTTGGCATTTCCCTGTTTCTGGCCATTTTCCTCACCGCCAATGTTGGATTGTCCCCCATCCCTTTTATTCTGGTGCTAGTGGGTTTTGCCACCTTTGTATCGGGCACCTTGTTACGGTTCAAACCGCTGGTGTACGGCGCGGCTGCGGCATGGGCTTGCGCTTTCATCTGCACCTTTCTCCGTCCCGAGGAGCAATTGCTCGCCGAAGCCCTCGCCATTGTACTCGGTTATCTCATCCCCGGTTACCTGCTCAACGCTCAATCCCGTCATGTTTAAAGAACTCGACCCCATCCTGCTTTCACAACTTCGGCTGGCCATCATGTCGCACCTCATGGTGGCCCGGGAAGCGGAATTCAACGTGCTGAAGGAGCATACCGGCGCCACGGCCGGAAATTTGAGCGCCCAAATCGCCAAGTTGCAGGAGGTGGGTTACATCGAAGTGGTGAAGACCTACAAAGGCAATTATCCGCTCACAGTCTGTAAGCTGACGCCGCAGGGCGTTGCGGCGTTTGAGGCGTTTTACAATGATTTGAAGACGTATTTTCTGTAGCGCCAACCTCCAGGTTGGCGCATGCCGTGTCGGCATAGAAACAGAACTGGAACTTGACCCGCCGTGGCAGGCGCCAACCTTGAGGTTGGCGCTACAGGAGCCCCTCTCGCACCAGATCGTGCAAATGCAGCATCCCCAGGTACCGGTCTCCTTCCACCACTACCAACTGTGTGATGGAATGTTCGCGCAACAGCGCCAGGGCATCCACGGCCAGGGCATCCGGGCCGATGGTTTTCGGGTGCGCTGAAAGGATGTCGGCAGCGTGAAGGGTTCTGAAGTCCACAGCGGGCCGCGCCAGCATCCGCCGCAGGTCGCCGTCGGTGACAATACCCAGGAGATGGCCATCAGCGTCCAACACTGCTGTTGCACCAAGTCGTTTGGAGGAAATTTCGTGTAGGATGTCGGGCAGCAAAGCCTCCGGGGCTACTGCGGGGCGCTCGTGGAGGGGGTAGAGGTCGCGGACACGAAGGTACAGCTGCTTGCCCAACGCGCCGCCGGGGTGGAATTTGGCGAAATCTTCGGCCGAGAACCCGCGCAATGCCAGCAGTGCCACGGCCAGTGCGTCGCCCAGGGCCATTTGGGCCGTGGTGCTCGACGTGGGTGCGAGGTTATTCGGGTCGGCTTCCTGGTGTACGGGCGTCCAAAGCACGTAATCCGCCTGGCGGGCCAGTGAGGAACTCCGGTTGGCCGTCATGGCGATCAGCGGGTTGCCGAAGTTTTTGAGCAGTGGTACCAGGACCCGGATTTCGGGCGTCTCTCCGCTTTTGGAAATACACAGGACAAAATCTGCCGGCTGGATCATGCCGAGGTCGCCGTGAATGGCGTCCGCAGCGTGCAGAAAAACAGCGGGCTGGCCGGTGGAATTAAGTGTAGCGGCGATCTTTTGGGCCACAATGGCGCTCTTTCCAATGCCAGTGATAACTAAACGGCCGGCGCCCGCGGCCAGTGCACGCACACAGGATTCGAAGTCTGGCGTGTCGTCCAGACTATTGGCCATTGTCAGCAAGGTTTCAGCCTCGATATGAATGGTTTGGCAAGCGACGTCGAGTATCGGGGATTTTTTTTTCAACAATTTAAATGGCAGAATTTAATTCTGAAAATTAGAACAATGCAAGGCGCGCCCAAAACATTTGCCGGAATGTCATACCAATTTGACAAAAAAATGCTTTAAAAATTCGCCAGTATTTCGGGAACGTTTTTACTATCTTTGGCGGCTTTTTACGAAGGCCCCGCAAAAGTCGGGGCTTTTTGTCTAAAAAACGGCTTGCAGGGCTGTGGAAATTGCCTGTAGTCGAAAAAGCAAAGTGGCGGTGTTTTAGGGAGCCATTTGTCCAAAAAAAGGTGCCCTGTTTCTTTGGAAATATGCATTTTTCTTAACTTCATCGGGCAAAAATGGTTTCCCCGGCCTGCTTCACTTCAACATAGATTTATTATTCAATCCGTTTCCAAAGCCTGCCCTCAGCAGGTATCAGGACCCGCAAACAGTACAGTTTAGAAGATGACTGCGATATCCACCGAACGCGACTCACTCCAGGAGAACCTACATCGCTATTTCGGATTTGACTCTTTCAAAGGCGACCAGCGCGCCATTATTCAGAGCCTGCTCAACGGCACCGACACCTTTGTTATCATGCCCACGGGAGGCGGGAAAAGCCTCTGCTACCAGCTTCCCGCGCTTATGTTGCCCGGCACGGCCATCATCATCAGTCCGCTGATCGCACTGATGAAAAACCAGGTGGACGCCATTCGCGGCTATTCCGATGAAGACGAAGTGGCCCACTTCCTCAACTCTTCGCTCACCAAAGCGCAGATGAAAAAAGTAAAGCAGGACATCACCGACGGCCGAACCAAACTGCTTTACGTCGCCCCCGAAACCCTCACCAAAGAAGAAAACATCGAATTTTTTCAAAACTCGGAAATCTCTTTCGTCGCCGTGGACGAAGCCCACTGCATCTCCGAATGGGGCCACGATTTCCGCCCGGAATACCGCCGCATCCGCACCATGCTCGACGCCATCGCCCGCGATGTGCCGATCATCGCCCTCACCGCCACGGCTACTCCCAAGGTGCAGGTCGACATCCTGAAAAACCTCGATATGGTGGGCGAACGCACTTTCGTGTCGTCCTTCAACCGCGACAATCTCTTTTACGAGATCCGTCCGAAGGTCAAGAAAGACCAAACGGTCCGCCAAATCATCCAGGTCATCAAGGAAGAATTCCGCAACGAGTCGGGGATCATCTACGTCCAGAACCGCAAAACAGCGGAAGACCTGGCACAGGTCCTGCTCGTCAACGACATCAAAGCCGCACCCTATCACGCCGGCCTCGACCCCAAAACCCGCTCCAAGACACAGGACGACTTCCTGATGGAAGAAATCGACGTCATCTGCGCCACCATCGCCTTCGGCATGGGTATCGACAAACCCGACGTGCGTTTTGTGATCCACTACGACATTCCGAAGTCGATCGAAAACTACTACCAGGAAACCGGCCGTGCCGGCCGCGACGGCCTCTCGGGCAAATGCATCGCGTTTTACAATTATCAGGACATCCTCCGGCTGGAAAAATTCCTGCGCGACAAACCCGTCGCGGAGCGTGAAATGGGCGCCCAGCTGATGCAGGAAGTCGTCGCCTACGCCGAAACCGCCTCCTGCCGCCGCCGCTTTCTGCTCCACTATTTCGGAGAAGATTTCGACGACCACAATTGCCACAAGATGTGCGACAACTGTCGCAATCCCAAAGAACGGGTAGAAGTGCAGGACGAAATAAAGGCAGTGATCTCGTCCATTCTCGAACTCAACGAGAACTATCTGATGAAAACGGTGGTGGATTTTATCCTCGGACGCGAGACCAAGGAAATGAAAGACTTCCGCTTCACCGAACTGGAGAGCTACGGTATCGGTGAAGACCACAAAGACGAGAATTTCTGGAATTCGGTCATCCGCCACGCGATGATCCACAACCTGATCTACAAGGAGATCGAGCAGTTCGGCCTGCTGAAAGTATCCGAAGAAGGCCGCAAATACCTGCAAAATCCCTTCCCGATCCAGATTACCGTCAACCACAACTTTGAAGACACCGAGTACGACTTCGATGACGAAAAAGGTGGAACGGCAGTGCTCGACGAGCCGCTGATGAACATCCTCAAAGACCTCCGCCGGCAAGTCGCTAAAAAGCACAACCTGCCGCCGTACGTCATTTTCCAGGATCCTTCGCTCGAAGACATGGCCAGCCAATACCCCATTTCGATGGAGGATATGTCCAAGATCGTGGGAGTATCGCAGGGCAAAGCGCAGAAATACGCCAAGCCCTTTATCGAAGCCATCCAGAAATACTGCGAAGAAAATGATATCGAGCGCCCGATGGACATCACCATCAAAACGGTGGCCAATAAGTCCAAAACCAAGGTGAACATCATCACCTCCATCGACCGCAAGATCCCGCTCGAAGACATCGCCAAATCCAACGACCTCAGCTTCCAGGAACTGCTCGAAGAACTCGACGGCATCGTCAATTCAGGCACCAAACTCAGCCTCGACTACTACCTGAACAAGGTCGTCGCCGACGAATACGTGCGCGAAACCATCATCGAGTATTTCAAGGAAGCCGAAACGCCCGACGTGGACGTCGCCTACCAGGAGCTGAAAGATGAAGAGATTACCTGGGAGGAGATTCAACTGATGCGCCTCAAGTTTTTGAGTGATTGGGCGAATTAAGCCCTGATTTCTTTCCCGAAGCACCAAATTTGCGGATTATTGCATGTCCTGACATGACCAACCGCAAATTGAATTCCAGCCCCAACGGGCTCCGGGTGCTGAATTTGTTGAAAAAAAGCCTGCTTGTGATTGCCTTTCAGGCCGGGGTCATTCCCGGCCTGAAAGCACAATCCGACGCCTTCCTGGCCGACAGTCTCGTCTGGGACTCCCTTAGCCTTCGCATGGAAGCCTCCTTCAATGCCGGCCAATACCTCGAAGCCTCGCAATGGGCCGGACAGGCCAACTCATGGGCCGCCGCGCATTTCCCGCCCAGCCATCCACTGATCGGATTAAGTCTCGACAACCTGGGCACGACGCTGCACCATGCCGGCAAATTACAGGAAGCGCGCCCCGTACTGGAAGCAGGCCTGCAGCACGGCGCCACCTACCTCGGTACCAGCCATGAAGACTACCTGACCCGCCTGAACAACCTGGCCATGCTGTACAAGGACCTCAAAGAATACGGCTTGGCTATGGCTGCCTTCGAAGAACTTCTGGAAAACAGCGCCAATGTTTTCGGCCGCGACGACCCCACCTACGGCATTTTTTTGAATAATGCCGGCGTCCTGTGCGAACAAACCGGGCGGCTGGAGCAAGCCGCCGGTTATTATCGCGAAGCCCTGGACATTACTGCCCGGTCGCTCGGCAAACAACACCCCAAATACGCCAACCGCCTGTACAACCTCGCCGTCCTGTATCGCAAAAACGGGCAGTACGCCGAAGCACTGTCTTTGCTCGAAGAAGCTACGCTCATCAACGAAGGGAATGACGGTAAAAGTCAACCCGGCTATATCGCTTGCATTGGCGAAACAGGCTTGGTTTACAAGGAATTAAAACAGTACGATCTCGCCGAAAAATACCTGTCGGAAGCCCTCGACAGAACGGCCGGCACCCTCGGAAAAAACCATGTACTCTACGCGACTTACCTCCATTCGATGGCGGGTCTCCTGTCCGTCACCGGCCGGCACGAGCAGGCCATTGCGCTCTGGCTGGAAATGACGGCGCTTCAGGAAAATGTGTACGGCCCGTATCCGCCACAGAGCTGGGTCGAACACCGGTCGCTGGCAGTAGAATACGGTCTGATGGGTGAACCCGAATTGTGCGCCCTACATCTCCGTCGCGCCTCTGGAATCAGTGCCGAATTTATCCGGCGGCAGTTCGGCCAAATGGGAGAACTAGAACAGGCTGGACTGGTGCAGGAAATGGACTTCCTGTTCAACACTATCGTCCAGCTGGCCTGGCAATACCCCGAGAACGAAGCGCTTACGGGCATCGCCTACGACCACCTGCTGGTGTCGAAAAACCTGCTGCTCGATCACCGGCGTAAACTGCTCCAGTCGCTTCGCAATAATCCGGACCCCGAGCTCCACCGCGAATTTGCCGACTGGGAAACCCTCCAGTCCGTACTCGCTGCGCAATACAGCAAACCCGCTGCCAGGCGCCGCGTCGATTTCGACAGTTTACAGCAACGCTCCGCCCTGCTGGAAAACCGCCTGGCGCGCCACTCGGAGTCCTTCAGGGAGGCTCGACTGGAAGTGCATTGGGAACAGGTGCAGGCGGCACTCCAGCCCGGAGAGGCGGCTCTTGAAATGGGCGGATTCAGCGTCGGTGACACGCTCCACCTGATCGGTTTTTTATTAAAAAAGAACGCCGCACACCCCGAATTGATTGATTTCGGCGCCGAGTCATCTTATCCCAAAACGACCGCCCTGCGCAGGGCCTACGGTTTTTCGGCACAAGCAACAGACAACCTGCAGTGGCTGGCAGGGAAGCGGCTTGAACCACAACTGGCAGGGCTCAAGCGTTTGTACCTGTCGCCGTACGGCTTGTTTCATTTGATCAACCTGGGCGCCTTGCCGCTGAGCGAAGACCAGACCCTGTCGGACCGTTTGCAAATCGTTCAGCTGGGTTCCACCCGCGAGATTGTGACAACCCAAACCCTCGCCAGCCCAACCCTGCGCCAGCCCGCCTTTATCTTCGGCGGCATCGATTATGACAGCCCCCCTGTTGCACTTCCGGGAAGTCAATTCCCCGAAATACAAGAAAATACAACCCAAATACTGCCCATCCTATCATCAATCCGCTTCCGCGGCGAATGGCCGGGGGAAGCCTGGCAATATCTTCCTGCCACTCAAACGGAAGCCCGCGACGTGGAATCCCTGTTCCGCAGCCGCGGCATCGAGGCGGTCCGGCTGAGTGATTCCACGGCCACGGAGGAAGCGTTCAAGGCCCTGGGCAAATCGGGCGCCTCACCGTTTGTCGTTCACCTCGCCACACACGGATTCTTTTTCCCGTCATCCGGGCAAAACGCGGCCGCCGGCTTTGGGGAAGCCCAAAATCCGCTGATCCGTTCAGGGCTGGTGCTGGCCGGCGCCAACCGGGTTTGGCTCGGCGGTGACCCGCTGCCGGGAAGGGACGACGGCATTCTGACGGCCTACGAAATTGCTCAAATGGATTTGAGCCAAACCGAACTGGTGGTGCTTTCCGCCTACGGCACGGGGCTGGGCGACCTGTCCGAAAACGAAGGCGTTTACGGGCTCCAGCGCGCTTTTCGGATCGCAGGCGCCCATTACGTGCTCATGACACTTTGGAGTGTGGAAGACCATTTCACGCAGATGTTCATGCACGAATTTTATCAAAACTGGCTGGTTAAAGGCGCTTCCATTCCGGAAGCCTATCAAAATGCGCAAAATTACCTGCGAAGCCAGGCGCCCAAGCAGCCGGCCCTTTGGGCTGCTTTCGTGCTGATCCGATAAGAGGCTGTGGAGTGGATGGGACACGGATGCGAAAGTCCAGATAAGACTAACGAACGATCATCTTGCCGGTAAAACAAGGTTCGCCACTGTCACGGTCTTCGATCAGGTAGTAATACAGTCCCGGTTTCAACACCGGCGTGGCCTTGAAAAGGAGTAAAAAAGTCTGATCAGGGCGCTCCTGAGCGGCAACAGGTATCACCAGCAAGGGCCGGAAGGCTTCGAAATCGGCCGGGGCATTGGAAAACAGGAGGCACTGCAGATTGCCTGCCACAACTGCCGTGGCCTGTACCGAGGCGCTCACGGTAAAATTCAGTCGGTTTTTTTCCAGTAAAAGATGTTGCTCCCGGGGCGGTTCCTGGATCCATTGTACATGGCCTTCTCCGTTGTCGCGGTACTGACTTGGGCCCAGGAGGGCTTCCAGGCGCGGATTGGGGCGCAACCGCGCGGCAATCGGTCGGGGTGTCCTGGAATCAGGGCTTCGAAGCGGCAGGCCTTCTGCCTGCTGTTGCGCCGCCTGATCGGGCTGGCTGGGTACGACTGGAGGCGTTTCGAGAGCGGGCCGTTCCGGGACGATGGGAGTATTGGCCTGACGAACGGACCGATTCCAATACCACCACCCCAAAAGAAAGCAGCCGACAAGAAGGAACAGCCACCATAAGTAGGGCCGGCGGCCGGCTGTTTTGGGCGGAGAAGCGGCGCCTGCAGCCTCGGCTCTCGCGCTTTTTATGACGGCACGAACGGCTTCCACTTCGGCCCGGATTTCCGGATGAAGGGTTTGGTAGGCTAAAAACGCATCCAGCTCCTCATCGGGCAGTTGGCCCATTACGAAGCGTTCCAGTACATTATCACGATCAATTATCGAGCGATCCATAGGCTGATCATCAAAAGCATGAGTGTTGGGCCGAGCAGTTGTTTAAGGCGATCGAAAGCGCGTTGTTTTCGTTTTCGGATAATTTCTTCCGAAACATTCATTTCACGCGCCAGATCGGTTAGCTTTTCCCCGGCATAATACCGGCAAAGCAGGCTTCGGTCGTTTTCACTTAGTTCGAGGAGGTAGCGTTGGATGTTTTGGGCACGCTGCCGGGCCAGATCGTCGTCGTGGGTCCAGTCGCGGATGTCGTTTTTGGCCGTTTGGAAATCCGCAGGGTCCGCCGGGCGGTAGATCAGCGCCTCTTTGCGCAGGCGGGCAAATCCTTCCCGCATTTTCAGTTCGGCCACTTTGAACAGGAGGGATTGCAATTCCGCCGGTTTGGAAAAATGCCCGATTTCGAACAGCGTATAAAATTTGGCGAGGCTTTCGGCAAAAATTTCCAGAACGAATTCCTGTTCACTGACCACTGCATAGTCGGGCAGTGTGCCCACCCTTTTGCGTAGCCAGGGCAGCGTCGTTTTTCGCAGTCGGCCGACCAGTTCATGCCAGGCCCTGGCGTCCCGCTGTCGAAGGCGGTTCATCAAAACCTGGAAATCTTCCGGGTCCGGAGTGCCCTGAAATCCTTCATTCATAACATGAGATCAGCCCGCAAAACGTGACTTTTTTTCAAAAGAAATGGGCCACAAAAGAAATCAAAAGCGGCCAGGACGAGGGTGGAAAATATTTTTCCCGATACCCTGTCACGTTTTCACCCTTGCGCTCATGTCTATTCGTCTGAGGTCGCCACGCGGTATTACACCTTGGAACACTTCATTTTGAACATCCATCCATCAACTTAATCACCACATCTGACATGAAACAAATTTTTCCTTTCTCTCTCTTGCTCCTCGGCAGCGCCCTGTTGAGCCTGACAGCCTGCAAAGACGACAAACCACAAGACGGACTGCCTTCCTGCGAGGGCGTGCACTGGGAATACACCGGCGACGACGGCCCAGAACACTGGAAAGAACTCTGCGTGGACTACACGACCTGCGGCGGCCCGGCCCAATCGCCCATCAACATCGCCAATGCCCAGGACGACAACACGCTCGTAGCCATCGGCGAACACTTCGTCGCCTCTACGACACACGCCGTGAACAACGGTCACACGGTGCAGTTCAACTGCGACGCGGGCAGTGAAATTACCGTCGGCGGGGAGACGTACAAATTGCTGCAATACCATTTCCACACCCACAGCGAGCACGTGGTGAACGGTGTAGCCTACCCGATGGAGGTGCATTTTGTGCACAAAAACGAAACCACCGGCAAATTAGCCGTGGTTGGCGTGTTCTTTAAAGAAGGCGCTGAAAACCATTTTCTCCAGCCCTTTATCGACCACCTGCCGGCTGTAAAAGATGCGAAATACGACGACGACAACCTGAGCTTCAACGTTTCGGATTGCCTCCCGACCAACCGCAGCTATTACACCTACGGCGGTTCGCTCACTACCCCGCCCTGTTCCGAAATCGTCACCTGGCTGGTGATGGAAAACCCCGTGGAAGCCTCGCACGAGCAAATCGAGGCGTTCCATCAGATTGAACACGACAACGCCCGTCCTGTCCAGGAACTCTCCGGCCGCGCCCTGAAGCACGCAAATCTTTAAAATCGGGTATCTCCGGGAAACGAGACATCCGCAAAGCCGGCCGTCCTGATAGGACGGCCGGCTTTTTTTGTTGCGATACTTACCTTTGGACATCTCATTCTCTACCCTCCACCATTTTTATGAAGCCCTTTTTGCTTCTCTTCGCACTTATATGCGGGCCATTTACCGCCAAAGCACAGGTATCGCCCCCGACAGTGTGCTGCGGCGACGCGCTAAATGCCGATGAAGACGGCGTAGTGATCGATTTCCGCGCCATCGGCAGGGATTACCGCAGTACCACCACCCTACTCGCCTGGTCATTGTCGATCTGAAAAATATAAAATCCTGGCAGCAAGGTCGCATCGAATGTAATTTCAGCCTCCTTTCCAGCCCCGATTGTTATCCCGGATTGCAGCACACGGCCCTGGGCATCAAAGAGCCGCCAGGTTGTAC
>JBGAJY010000094.1:0-4504 GCA_044224705.1 Saprospiraceae bacterium | reverse complement strand
GAAGGCGTAGTGCCGGGGAGATTGACTCTGATCGTCTGGCCGGCCACGACCGGGTTGGGGTAGATCGATATGAATGGGTCGGAATGGAACACGGATGACGTTGCGCTCGTCGCACAGGAATCCTGAGATTCGAAAGCGCCCATGTCCACCGTGCCGCCGAATATCCTCGGCAACCCGTCCAGATCAGTGGCCATACCGAATGTATCGGCCACGATATTGTTGCCCGCGTTGACCAGCGGCGTGCAGGGCAGCAAGCGGAAATCGTTGGTGAGTGTATCCACAAACAAAGGGATCGTGTCCAGGTCATACCTGAACAGATTGTCATCGCCAAAGGCCTCCATGCCGCCGGGGCCGTAAACATTCTCTGCAATAATCCCCAACGCGGAGTGATCGATATGATAATCATAGTAAGAAACAGCGTTTGGAGATAATAAATCTGCATTATAGAACATCACGCTTGCAGTCGTCGGATTCCAGAAAATACAATTGTTGATGTAGCATCGGTTGTATATGGTGTCGTTCCAGTTATAATCAGGATACCAGTTCTTTTTTATCAGAAATTCACCATTGTCATAAAAGGTACAGTTGGCAATGTTGGTGATGATTCTGGATTCTGGGGGAGAGGTTATGTCTATTGCATGACGGTTTCGGGCAAATAAAGAGTTTAGGATATTTATTCTCGCTTTTTTGGTACGAATATTCAAAAAATAGGGCAAACCTCCAGGCGGTGAATTGTCGTAACTTTCTATTGCTAATAATTTATTAAACTCAATATTAAGATTGTCAGACTCAAGCCTGATGACTCCACTGGCTGATTGGTAAGTACCCAAGACTTGAACATTTTTCATTGCCAGATTTACTAAATCTTCATCTAATCCTACTATAAAGCATACCCCTCCTGATCCCCCATTAGCCCAGTTTCTCGTAAATGTCGAGTTGGTCATACAACAATCGAACCGAATCCCTGACGACGTATAATCCAGAAAATAAATCCCTGCGCCTTCCCCCGCGAAATTTTCCGTGAAACTACAGGAATCGACCCGAAGCGAAAACGCCCCACCGGGTTGCGCGAACCCGAGGCAACAAATGGCGCCGCCGTTGAGCGGCGTGGAATCTCTTTCAAAAACGCAGCGGTAAAAACGGGCCTCGTTGTTCAGTTGGGTCAGAAAAACAGCCCCAGCGTCTCCACCGTAAGCCCTGTTTCTTTTAAACGTGCAATCGCGCAGGGTAAATGGCTGGTTTTCAGGAGTCGGGCTGCCTTTGTACAGGGCGCCGGCAAATACAAAGGCCCGGTTTTCGATGAATTCGCAGTTGCGAATAATCGGATTAACCAGATTGTCAAAACTCCACTTGGCCGAAATAGCCCCGCCTGACCCGGCGGAATTGTTCAGGAAACGGCAGTTCTGAATGATCGGACAGGTATTCGCAACCAGTGAGGATGCTTGCAGCAGCAGGCCGCCGCCGGTTACATCCCACTCGGTCACGAGACTGTTGTAGGCATATCCATGCGTGATGGTAAATCCGTCGAGCGCCGTTGTGCTGTCAAGCCCTATCCCCCTGACTACATGCAGGGCATTGTCGTTAGCTAATGCCGGGTTGCCGATATTGCCGGACAAAATGGTTTCGTTGGCCTGGTAATTTCGTTCGCCGAGGTTTTGTTCACCGCCCGCGAAGCCGCCGTACAGTTTCACGCCTTGTTTCAGGTAAAACGAGGCGTTTCTGTCCGTGCCGGCGGTGGGGAAATACTCGCCTTCAGCCACCCAAATCTGGTCGCCCGAGACAGCCAGGTCCAGCCCGAGTTGAAGGTCTGATGTGGCATTGATCCAACTTGATCCGTCCTGTTGCCCGCCTTGCACGTTGGCGTCGACGTAGATGATGTTTTGTGCGGAAAGCCACAGGGGGAAGAGGTATAATAGCGTAAATATATTTTTTTTCATGGGATGTAGTATTATTTATATCGGAAAAAGGGCTGCAAGGCGTCTTGCCCTGCAGCCTTAAAAAGACAGGGTAAAATCAATATTTCATGGTTTTGCCAGACGAGACCTGGCCCCCTGCTTCGAATTGATACCAATAAAGGCCGGCCGGCAGATCGGCAAGATTGTCCCAGCCAAACGTGTTTTCACCCTGGAATAAGTCAGCGCTTTTGGTCGCAACTAATCTGCCCTGACTGTCGTACAGCGAAACGGTAACCCGTGCATCCCCGGAAAGGAAAAAATCGAAGTTGAGCGTCGAGACAAAGGGTGAAGGACGGCAGGAAAGCGGGGATAAATCGACTGTTGAATTTGTATTACTGCCTCCAACAATCGGCGGGGTACTCAACCCTGTCTGTAACTCAAGTTGCAGCCCAATGTTTTCTATTTCATCGCCATCGGGTGCATAAAAAATTTCCTGCAGGATCGAGTTTTTCAACCTGAAGCGCTGCCCGATATTCGAGATGGGCTTTAATGCTTTTACACGGAGTTTGAACAGGATTTTGTTGTCCAGATTTGTCGTTCCGCCGCTGGCATTATAGTTGAGCGCCCGGAACTCGCCGGCCGACAGGTGAGACAGACCGAAATTGTCTGTTGAAAATCCCTCACCCGAATTGCCGGGCAGCACTTCCAGAATTTGCAGGGAATCTTCTGCAAAATCGATACCCATTTGCCAGGCGGTTATCGGGGTGTTGCCCATCGCCCGGATATTGAGAACAAACACCTGGTTCGTGGCAATCGGGGCATGTGCTAGGCTTGTAAAGGTTTCGTCGGGAGGCAGGGCGTTGTTCCCGATATCTAACTGTGCGTTACAGTTCACATCACCCGTTTTTACAATCCAGAACGACCAGGGGCGTTCCTCCTGTGCGGCAAGGCTGCTGGGGTTGATAGATACGAGATCCATCCAGGAACCTGTATTGGGTAATGCGGGCAAAATACCCGCACCATAAGTTCTGGCTTGTCCGTTGGTTTCATCAGGGTTGGTCCAAACAGCGTTGAATGGATTGAGTTGCAAACCCGGTGTGTTGGGGTCGTCATCGTCGTAAAACTCCTGCTCAAATGCAGCATCGGCAAAACAGTAGTCAGGAACATAACGGCAGCTGCCGGCGCCAAGCGTTGATTTGATGCCCAAAAGCAGTTTGCGAATTTCGACAATATCGAAACTGGTTACCGAGCCGCCGTTGTTTTCATCGGCAGCGATTATTTGGAAAGGATTGAGAAAGGGCTCAATGCCAAGCAAATGTTTGCTGATCAATACAAGGTCAAAAGTGGTGATGCCTTCAAGCGGAGACAGGTATGACTTGTCCGGCAAGGGAGACAAAAGCCCGATTCCGGAATAGGCGGGAAAAACACAGTCGTAGGTATGATAGCGCCCCAGAATATCAGTAGAGGGCAGGCTATTGCCGCAATTAGCCCCCAGTGCATCTTTCAAGGGGACATCTACGCCTTTCGCGGGCGTTAAACTGACGCTCATATCCGTTGAACAGTCTCTCCTTATAAATCCTGCATCGCTGGGCAGGTTCAGACAGGCAGGGATAGCGTTGTCAAATAAAAATTGCCATGCTGGGTGTCCGGTATAAAAAGTAACCATTCGCTGGTTTTGTTCGGGTGTAAACCGATAACTGCAGGCATCGTAGTAGCCCATCAACAAGGTTTTGTCGGGATCGTAAACTTTCCCCAAGGGGTCGTTAAGCGTGCATATGTTGTCATCACAACTACCATATCCGCAATAATCGTTGCCTGGATCAGCCTGTGTATCGCATATTGCATCACCGGTTTGCCAACAGGTATAAGTGGTTAGTTGTTGGGTTAAAGGATTAAAAAGTGTTACTATATCATCGACGTATTGTTGGTATTCGGGATGATTGGGATTTTGAAATCCCTGGCCACCAAATGCGTGTGTATGCGACAACCCAAAATAATGGCCGAGTTCGTGTGCCAGGAGCTTAGCCACATTGCCGGTAATAATTATTGACCCACGATCAACAGAAGACTGAGGTAAAGCAGTGTATCCGCTAAGGCCAGAGTTCTCTATCCCTCCAACAATGAAAACATTGATATAACCATTGGCATATTGGTTGGAATTCAGCGTGTTTACGTGACTTTCTAAATTCCCCCATTCGGTAGTCCTATTCAGAAGGTACCAATCTGTGTTATTGACATAAGTCACACCACAAACATAAAAGCCCATACCATTGTTAAAATAAGTATTGACTCCGTCAATTAGCAATTTCGGGAAAAAGGTTGAATTGTTAATTCCAGAGCCATTGTTGTTTCTTACCAAGGTAATCCAAACCGGGATATTCCATGCTGCCGAGCCGGCTACCATCGGTGGGGTATTCACTCCTTGAAGCAAGTTGTTGATTTCAGCGGGAGTTAAATCAGGAGTACCACAAAGGTTGTTTTGCCCTTCTAATCTAAGAAAATTCGCCAGCAAAAGAGAACAAAAAAGCATCCTTATGCGGAATGCGGAATGCGGAATGCGGAATGCGGAAGTTAAACATAATGAACCGGATTTTGATGATAGATGCGGA
>JBGAJY010000093.1:0-20666 GCA_044224705.1 Saprospiraceae bacterium | reverse complement strand
GGGCTCGGGCCTACCAAGGACGACCTCACGAAAAAAATCCTGGCCGACTATTTCGGCTCCGCACTGGTGTTCAACCAGGACATTTACGACCGCATCGCCGCCTACTTCGCCCGCATCGACCGGCCCGTGCCACCCTCTATGCACGAACAGTCCATACAGCCCGAAAAAGCCACGATCCTGACCAACAAGGTGGGCACGGCCCCCGGCCTCTGGTTCGAACGCGACGGCAAAGTGTACGCGGCCCTGCCCGGCGTGCCCTTCGAAATGGAATACCTCATGACCAACGAGGTCATTCCACGTCTTGTGGCGCGTTTTCAGTCGAGGCCCATCGCGCACCGTACCCTGCTCACCGCCGGCGAAGGCGAAAGCAACGTCGCCCGCCGCATCGAGGCCTTCGAAGACAGCCTGCCTGCCAACCTCAAACTGGCCTACCTCCCGGCCCTCGGGCAAGTGCGACTGCGCCTCAGCGGTATCTGGGAGGGCGAAGTAACATCCGGCGCCGAAGCCGAACTGGACGCCCTGCTCGATGCCAAGAAAGCCGAACTCTACGCCCTCATCCCCGATCTGGTGTACGGATTTGACAACGATAGCCTCGAAAAAGTGGTCGGACAAATCCTTCTGGATCAGGGCAAACAATTCGGTACGGCCGAGAGCTGCACCGGCGGCTACGTCGCCCACCTGATCACTTCGGTGCCCGGCGCTTCGCGGTATTTCCCGGGAGCGGCCGTCACCTATTCCTACGAACTAAAAACGAAAATGCTCGGCGTCAAAACCGACACCCTGGCCCGGCAGGGCGCCGTGAGCGAACAAACGGTGATCGAAATGGCCGTGGGCGCCCTCGACGCACTGGGCGTGGATGTGTCGCTGGCCATTTCCGGCATCGCCGGTCCGGATGGCGGCACGCCCGACAAGCCCGTCGGGACGGTCTGGATGGCGGTGAGCGACCGCTCGCGCACCCTGACAGCCAGGTACGTTTTTGGACGCGACCGGCTCAAGAACATTCAATTGACCGGCACTTACGGACTGAATTTGCTGCGGAAATTTTTGTTGGGGATGGTTTGAAGTTGTTTTTCACCGCAAACATTAGTCATTCCGAATTATTGGCTAATTCAGATTCTTCGCTTCGCTCAGAATGACAGGCAGTTAGATTAAAAATGATCACTCAGATGTTTCGCTACGCTCAACATGCTCTAATGCGAATCTGGAGTTAAACCGCCTTCAAACCGTCCCGGAGGGACGAAATCTTTGTAGAACCATCTGAACAATTGGGTTTCCGTCCCAGCGGGACGGTATTTTTGATAATCATGCCGCTCCTCCGGAGCGGAAATGGTATCTATTATCCATCCTGCTACAAAGATATCGCCCCGCTGGGGCGGTTTGAAGGCGGTTTAACTCCAGATTCGCATGACTAATGTTTGCGGTGAAAAACAAACTCAAACGGAAAATTTCCCGCCCCCCCCATTGTGCTTCGCCCTGCGAAAAAGCAGGAACGACAGTACGACCGCCAGCGCCAGCTCAATCACCAGCAGCCGGCCCGCGCCGAGATAGCGAAAGGAGAAAGCCAGCGCGATGAACATCATATTGACCCCCACCAGCAGCGCCGTCGCCTGGGTGTGCGACAAACCGCTGTCGAGCAGCAAATGATGGATATGCGTGCGGTCGGGGGTAAAAGGCGAGCGGCCCAGCCAGATGCGCCGCGCGAACACCCGGATGGTGTCGTACAAAGGCAGGATCAGGATGCCGATGGCGATGGCCGGCGCCGCATTGAACGAGTAGGTATCGCCCAGCGGCATTTCGCGTTGCAATTCGACAAAACGGACCGAGAGCACCGCGCAGACGAGTCCGATAAGCATGGACCCCGTATCGCCCATAAAAATCCGCGCAGGGGTAAAATTGAATTTCAGGAAAGCCGTCAGGGCCCCGGCCAGGGTAGCTGCGAGCACGGCCAGTTCCAGATGTCCCACGAGGAAAAACCATCCGCCCCAGGTGATGCAGGCCAGCAAGCCGATGCTGCCCGCCAGGCCGTTGATGCCGTCGATGAGGTTGAATGCGTTGATGATGCCCACAATCACTACAATGGACAATACGAAACTGAACATTCCGGGCAATTCATACACCCCCAAAATGCCGTATAAACTGCTGATTTTCAGGTTGGCTTTATACACCAGGATAAGGGACGCCGTGACCTGTCCGAGGAATTTTTTGGTGGGTGACAAGGGCATCAGGTCGTCTTTGACCCCGATAAAAAATATGATAACCAGGGCAGCCAGCACGTATTGCAGCGATCCGAAAAGCGCTCCCGGCATCCACAGCACCACGGCGCACACCAGTCCGCCGAAAATGCCGATACCGCCCAGGGCGGGCGTCGGTTCGCGGTGCGCGCTGCGTTCGTTCGGAACGTCGTACAGTTGCTTGTCGCGGGCTACGCGGATGATGACCGGCAAAGCCACGTAGGTGAGTGTGAAGGCGGTGATGTAACCGAGAATAACGGCGAACATGGGCATTTGTAGTTTAAAAAACCACCTATGGATAACTGCCGCGTTGGGGGCGCCGGGCCGGAGGGGATTATCGGATGAATAACTTACGTCAGCCGAAAGATTGCAGATTTATCTCGTCAGAAGAAGAAGTTTTTCGAAAATGCCGTTTCCAGTGAATTTTCTTCAGAAAAACAGCCTGGCTACGTTAATCCTCCTATACTGGAAAAGAGCAGACTTGTCTGCGTTCTGCTGCCGAAGGCTGTTGTTAAATCCCAAGATGCGCGCTTTGCCCGCGCCGCGTTACGTTTGCACCGGCCGTTCGTCAAATAAAAAAGGCGACCGGGCAATAAAACCCCGGCAACCAGTCATACTGCTGTGGCTGGAATTTCGTTTTTGACTCGTGAAAACATATTTTCTTTTGCTGATGCTGGGTCTTTATGCGGTGGTTCTGACCGCCCAGTCGGGCCCGTCTACCGCTGCCAAATCGGCCAAAATGCGGAGCGATTCGGCCGCCCGGACCAGCCGTTCTCCGCTGAACGTGCAGCCTGACACCATGCCCCGCGGCGGCGGCTGGGCGCGTATGGAAGTCGAAAACGGCGACACGGTTTTCGTCATGTCGCTTTGGCCCGTTCGTATCACCGACCGTCGCCAGTTCAAGGACCCCGACGAACGCCGGCAGTACCTTTTATACAAAAACGCAGCCCGCAAGGTGTATCCCTACGCACTGGAAGCGATCGAGATGTACGAGGATTACCAGGACGAAACGGCCGGAATGACCAAGCGGCAGCGGCGCCGCTTCATGCGTCACGAGCATCATGAACTCAAGGAAGACATGACTGATCAGATGAAAAGCCTCTCCAAAACCCAGGGCAAGGTGCTGATCAAAATGATAGAAAAAGAAGTCGGCAAGCCGTTTTACGAGATCCTGCGCGAAACCCGCGGCGGCATGACCGCCGCCTACTGGAACAACATGGGCAAACTCTACGGCTACGACCTCAAGGAAGGCTACCAACCGGGCGCCGATCCCCTCCTCGACGAGGTGTTTCTCGATTATGATTTCGGCGACCCCATGCGTTGGTACCAGTCGCAGTGAGAGTGGTGGTGATTTGGTGATGTGGTGATTTGAATACGCGATACTGCCAAGCCATGTTCCGGATCGCGTATTCAAATCACCAAATCACCAAATCACCAAATCACCAAATCGCCACATCATCTAATCACCACATCACCCAAGCCCCCTTCCAATGCTCACCCTGCGCCAGTTTTACTATTCCTTTCCGGTGCGCCTGCTGGTACTGCACTTCCGCAACCACCTGGTACTGATTGGTTTATGGGCTTTTTTGGCGTTGTTGCTCACTGGCGCCGTGGGTAGCTTTTTCGGCATGCATTACCTGTTTCTGACGCCCGAATATCAGGGCGAAGTGGGTTTCTGGAGTTTTTTCATCACGGGTGCGGCGCTGGGTGCGTTCTTCATGATCTGGAACCTGACGACCTATCTGCTTTGTGCCGACCGCTTTTCTTTTCTGGCCACGCTGGAAGCGCCCTTCACCAAATTTTGTCTGAATAACAGCCTGATTCCGCTGGCTTTTCTGGGCATTTACCTCGCTTCCACCACCTGGTTTCAATGGCACGACGAGCTGACGGGCGCCTGGGATATTCTGCGCAACGTGAGCGGGCTGCTCCTGGGCATAGTGACGCTGGTCGGCTTTCTCGTAGCTTATCTCTACCTCACCAACAAGGATATTGCGGCGTTCCTCAAACCCGGAAAATTTGTGCCGCGCCCCGGGGGGCGGCTGCTCGCCCTCGGTTACCGGCTGCCTACGCTTTGGGAAATCCGCGCCGGCGCCACCCGCTGGCGGGTCGACTCTTACCTGAACGAACGCCTTCACCCGCGCATCGTGCGCAGCGTGGCCCACTACGACCCCGCCATGCTGGGTCGCGTGTTCCGGCAAAACCACTTCAACGCCGTCGTGGTGCAAATTGTAGCCTTGTTGCTGCTGATGTTCCTCGGCTTGTTCATGGATCGCAGCTGGGCGCGGATTCCAACCGGCGCCAGTATTTTTCTGCTGTGCAGCATGGTGATGTCGATGTTCGGCGCCGTCACGTTCTGGTTCAGAAATTGGGGCTCACTGGTATTCCTGGTGCTGCTTTTTACGGTCAATTACATCACCGGCTGGGGCTTTTTCAACTACCGCAACCGCGCTTACGGACTCGATTATTCCTCCGATTGCCGCGCCGATTACTCCAATGCCGCTTTTGACAAAATTTGTTCCAGGGAAAATATCGCCCGCGACGAAGCCGCCACGCGGCAAATGCTGGACCGCTGGCTGGAAAAAAACCGCAATGCGGATGGCAGCAAACCCAAACTGGTGTTCCTCTGCGTCAGCGGCGGCGGACTGCGCTCGGCGCTCTGGACCATGCAAACCATGCAGCGGGCCGACGAGGCCACTCACGGCAAATTGCTGAAACGCTCCACCCTCATCAGCGGCGCATCCGGTGGCATGCTGGGCGCCAGTTACCTGCGGGAAGTGTACTGGCAACAACAACTGGGCAAGCCGCTTTCCGTTCACGACCCGGCCCTCATCGAACGCATGAGCCAGGACCTGCTCAACCCGGTGACCTTCGCCATCGTTTCCAACGACCTGTTTTTTCCCCTGAGTACGTTCCACTCGGGCAACTGTACCTACCGAAAAGACCGCGGCTATCTCTTTGAACGCCAGATGATGGAGAACAGCGGTGGCTTGCTCGCCCGCCGCCTGGCCGACTACCGCCGCCCCGAGGCCGAGGCCGTCATCCCGATGATGGTCATCTCGCCTTTTATCCTCAACGACGCCCGCCGCCTGCTCATCAGTCCGCAAGGCGTTTCCTACCTCATGCACCCGCCCGACGATGCCCGTTATTCCCTGCATCCGGAGATCGATGCCGTGGATTTCGGGCGTTTGCTCGCAGCGCAACAGGCCGACAGCCTGGCTTTTACCAGCGCACTGCGCATGAACTGCACCTACCCGCTCGTGCTGCCCAATGTCTGGTTGCCCACCCGGCCGGCCGTCGAAGCCATGGATGCGGGTTTTCGCGACAACTACGGCGTTGCCACCGCGTCAAGGTTCATTCACGTATTCCGCGACTGGATTTACGCTGGAAAATACCAGCGGGGTTGTGATCGTACAGATCCGTTGCTGGGAAAAGGTCGATATCATCGCCGAAAGCGACCGGAAAGGCATCGTATCCAACGTGCTCACCCCCGTCGGCCTGGCGACCCACCTGACCGCCATTCAGGACTACGAACAGGACAACAGCCTGGCTTTGCTGGACGACCTGCTGGGCAAAAACCGCCTTTCCGTGGTGCGCTTCATTTACCGGCCGGTACACAAGGAAAGCGAAGCGTCCATGAGCCTGCACATCAGTCAAAGGGAAAAAAATGATTTGATGGAAGCATTTTATCTGCCTGAAAATCAGGCGAGCCTGGCGGCGCTGAAGCAGATTCTAAAATAAAGAGGGGCCCGTGGTACGATTATAAGATTGACGATTACATGAGATCAGATTTTTGATTTGAAAAGGGGAAGAGATACCTCAGCCGTGCATTTTGGTGTTTTGTTCCGCGTATTTTCGTACTGAAATACCAAAAATTGAGTGGCAGGCGTGGCATTTTTCGTATGCCGTTTTTCAATTATTAAGCATCAAATGCCAAAAGCACACTGTTGAGAGCATCTCTTCCCCTTTTCAAATCAAAAATCTGATCTCATGTAATCGTCAATCTTAAATCAAATACCACAATCGCCCCTCCCCACCATCTTTACTTCCTCTCCGTACGCCAGGTCTCCTGCATCGCCCAGTCCGGGCACGATGTACGATTTGGCAGTGAGTTCCTCGTCCATGGCGCCGACCCAGATCCGGGCCTTGGGATAACGGCGGCGCACGGCATCCACGCCGGCGCTGCTGGCGATCACCGCCGCCACGTGTATTTCGGCGGGTTCGCCGAAGCGCTGGAGTTCCTGTAAGGCCACGTCGATGGAGGAGCCGGTGGCCAGCATGGGGTCGCAAAGGATCAGCACGCAGCCGTCGAGCTCCGCAGTGCTGACGTAATCGAGCTGTATTTCAAAAGTGCCGTCTTTGTGGTGGCGCCGGTAGGCGGAGATGAATGCATTGTCGGCCTGATCGAAAAAATTCAGCATGCCCTGATGAAAAGGCAACCCTGCCCGCAGAATCGTCGCGAGTACGATCCGGTGCGCCGGCAACATGCTGTTGGCCACGCCCAGCGGGGTCTCTACTTCAAACGGCTCATATTCCAGCGTTTGGGAAATTTCATAAGCCAGCACTTCACCGATCCGCTCCAGGTTGCGGCGAAAACGCAGCCGGTCTTTTTGCATTTCCACATTGCGCAATTCAGCGATAAAGCGATTGGCGATCGTGTTTTTTTCAGCGAGGTTGAAAAGCATGGCGATGGATCAAAATTGGTGGACGAAGAGGATAAAGATCAGGCAGACTGTTTCTAAAAGTAAAGGATTAAGATCATCCCTCCCGCCTGCCCTGATCAGTCTTTTTAAAAAAACAAGGCATTGGCAAACAACACCTTCCCCTGTTCCCAGAAGCACCGGAACAGCGGATTGTCGATGAAATAGACCAGCTGCCCTTCTCCGAAGCGCTGCACGGCTACGATAGGCGTATTGTTCAGCCTCGGGCGCACCCGGCTGCCGATAAAACCGCTGGACGCCCAGGTATCGCCCAGCCACACGACGGTGGCCGCTTTCTCGGACAATTCATAAGCGCCCGGGGTGGTTTTCAGCGAAAAATAATAGTCGGGCATCCCGAAAGCGAGCGGGTGGGTGTTGTCTACTTGTGCTTTGACTACGGCGCCGGGCAGCTGGTCGCTGATCTCTTCCCGTTCGCGGGCCTGGTAGGGTTTCGGCTTGCTGTCGACCGAGTCTTTTTTCAGCTCCGGTTTGCTTTTCAGGGCAAACCCATCCTTGTCGGCAAATGCTTTTACCCCGCCGTCGAAGGCGATGATGCGCCCCCCCGAACGCATCCAGTCCTGCAGGGATTTGAGCACGTTTTCCGGCAAATTATAAGAGCCGTTGGGAAAAATCAGGGTGGTGTATTCGCTCAGTTTGATGCGGTGCAGGCGGTCGAGCGGCACGGCCGTCACGGGATAGTGGAGTTCCTGGTCCATAAAAAACCAGGTGTGTCCAAAGGAATTGTCGTCCACGTCGTCGCCGTACACCAGCGCCACGCTGGGTTTTGGCAAGGGCATATAACTGTCCGAACCCAGGTCGCGGCCCTGGCCCGCATAGCCGGTAAAAATGGGGTGCACCACGACATTGGCATTCCTGGCCGCATCTTTCACCCACTCATCCAGCGTTGCGGCAATGGCATGGTTGTCGGCGCGGGTAATCACCAGGGAGCCTGCCTCAAACTGTTGATCGGCCAACGAAAAAGGCTTCATGGAATACCGCAGTTTCACGTCGTGGTCCAGCATTTCAGCTAGAAATTTGGCTTCGGCCAGCGAGTGGCGGTGCACGCACCAGGCATAGGGCGAAGCAGCGAGTTTGACCTCGGGCGCCCGGAAGGCCTCATAGGGTTTTTTGGGCTCCAGCCGGCCTTTCAGGGCCACGGCTTCGAGGCCGTAGCAATAGGGCAGGGCCCAGGCCGTAATGTCGTAGGTGAGGGAGTCGGAAAGGTGCGGGAAGGGTTCGAAGAGCACTTCCACAAAGGTGCCGTGCGGCTGGTATGCGCTGATGACCAGGTCGTTGGCTTGCACCGTCACGGTGGTTTCCTGGCCGCTCACATAATCCCAGCCCCGCAAATTGGCGCTCGACGAACCGGCCAGTCCGTAGCGCACCCGGTGCAGATCGAGCAGGCGGCAAAGGGCGTTCACTTTATTGGGGTCGTTCGTGCCCCGGATCACGAATGCGCCGTACTGGCCTTGCGGCTGGGTGGCACTGCGGGCGTAATAATTGCGGAAATTATCCACCACGGCGCGGGCATTTTTACTCGCCGTTTCGATGGTGGAAAGGCTGGTCGTCAGGTGGTGCAGCATCCGGTCGGAGAGCGAAAGCGTGTCGCCGAAACCGTTCAGAATGGCCCGGCCCGCGGAGCTGTTGCCGGCCTGTTCGTAGGTCATGCCGATGGCGCCGTTGAACATCGGATAGGTGTCTCCATAGGACGGATAAAACAGGTCGAACACTTCTTTGGTAAAATACAACCAGCCGTTGGCGTCGAAGTAATGGGCGTGGTTTTGACCGATCTGGGTCTGAAACTCGCGCTGCCAGGGCGTGATGTAATCGTGCATCGGTTCGGCGGCCGGCGCGAAATAGTAGGGATTGTCGACGTACTGCTCGTGCAGGTCGGCGTGTACCTGTGGCAACCAGCGCTGGTACAGGTCGATGCGCTGACGGCTCTCCACCTGCGTGGCCCAGGCCCAGTCGCGGTTGAGGTCGAAATAGTAGTGGTTCGAGCGGCCCCCAGGCCAGGGTTCGCGGTGCTCGCGGGCCTCGGGATTCACGTTGGCGGTGCTGCCCGAAACGCTCCGGAACCAGTTGGTGTAGCGGCTGTATCCGTCGGGATTGAGCGAGGGGTCGAGGATAACGACCGTGTTTTTGAGCCATTCCCGGATCTGAGGGTCGGTTTGCGTGGCCAGGCGGAAAGCCAGCTCGGGGCTGCATTCCGAGCCGGAAGGTTCGTTGCCGTGCACGCTCATGCTCAGCCAGACAATGGCGATGGGATTACTCAGGTCGGGCTGGCCGTCGACGGCGCCGGCCAGGCGCAGGTTGTTGACCCTGATCTGTTCGAGGCGGGCCATATTTTCCGGTGAAGAAAAATAGGCCACCTGTAGCGGGCGCTCTTCGTTGGTGAAGCCGTATCGTTCGAGCCGCATGGTCTGGGGCGAATTGGCCGACAGGTATTCAAAATAGGCCGTCAGCTGATCGTGGCGGGTAAACTGCTCGCCCGGAGGATGCGGAAAATACTGGGCCGGCGATTTCAGTTGAGCAGCCAGGGCCAGCGGCAGAAGGCAAAAGACAAAAGACAAAAGACGCGATAGGGGGGCGGGGGAGCGCATGAGCAGACAGTTTTGCTGAAAAATGGTCGGGGAATTGCGCGCCGGTTTTCAGAACCAACAGGGCAATAACGCGCAATTTGACGTGCAATGGTAAGGCGGTTTGCCGAAAATCGGGGAACTGATCGACGAGCTGCGCCCCGCAGAAAGCCAATATTTCATCAAAAACGGAAAGCATTTGTAACGATCGCCGGGCACACCGTGTCCAGTATTGAAAACATAAAAGCGTTTGCCGGTCGCCCGGCGTTTTAGTGCGGGATTTGGCCAGTTGAAGCGGAGGCCCGGCCGCTTCGCTGTTTTAAAATTTGGCCTTTCTTCAAAAAAATTCTAACTTAGCTTGCGTTAATACCAAGTAGTAAAACAATTTTCTAAAATCGATCCATTTCAAAAAATTATCACTATGCTGTCTGTCAGTAAATTACTTGAAGGGAAAAAGTCCAGTTTTGTGTTCAGTGTCGGTCCGGAAAGCATGGTGATCGACGCGCTCGAACTCATGGCGGACAAAAACATCGGCGCGGTCATGGTGCTCGACGGCGACAACCTTATCGGCATTTTTTCCGAACGCGACTACGCCCGCAAAGGCATCATTCGCGGCCGTAAAGCCAAAAGCACCCCGGTCACGGATGTGATGACGCCCAACGTCATCACCGTCTCTCCCGATATGACCATCGACGATTGTATGCACCTGTTCAGCGAGAAAAATTTCCGCCACCTGCCGGTGGTCGACCATGGCAAAGTTTTGGGAATGCTGAGCATCAGCGACGTGGTGAAAGCCATTATCCACGAACAGGAAAACCGCATTCAACACCTGGAACAGTATATTACGGGGTATTAAACCCTTCGATTGACAATTACATGAGATTTGATTTTTGATATAGATTTTTGATTGATGGAAGTTTGAATTGCGCCGCTGCCCTTAAAAAATCAGCAATCCGACCTCTACATCAAAAATCAAATCTCATGTAATCGTCAATCAAAATAAAGGGGTAGCAGTCCTGATAAGGACCGCTACCCTCTTATTTTTGGCGCATGATGCTTCTCCTGATCGTCCTCTTCGCGCTCGGCTACCTGCTGATCACCCTCGAAAGTCCGCTGAAAATTGACAAGGCCGCCACGGCGCTGCTTACCGGCGCGGGCTGCTGGGTCGTGCTGACCTCCGATGCTTCGGGTTTTGTACCGTCGGCCGAATTTACTGATTATCAGTATTTTATCAAAAAATCGCTCTTCGAGCATCTCGGCGAAATTTCCGAAATCCTGTTTTTCCTGCTCGGCGCCATGACCATCGTGGAATTGGTGGACGTGCACGACGGCTTCCGCATCATCACCGACCGGATCACCACCACACACCGCGTCCGCCTGCTATGGTTGCTGTCCTGGGTGGCATTTTTTCTTTCTGCCACGCTCGACAACCTGACCACGGCCATCGTCATGTGCGCCCTGCTGCGCCGCCTCGTCAAAAACCCGCAGACCCGCTGGCTGTACGGCGGATTCATCATCATCGCTGCCAATGCCGGCGGCGCCTGGTCGCCCATCGGCGACGTGACCACGATCATGCTCTGGATCGACGGGCGGGTGTCGAGTCTCGGGATCATGCAGGCCTTGTTCCTGCCTTCGCTGGCCAGTCTGCTGGCGCCGCTGCTGGCGGCTACTTTTATGCTCCGGCGGAAGGGAGAGCCCATCAATCTGCCCGCTTCGGACACCCCGGAGGAGCACCGGGCCACGCCGTTCGAAAAAAACCTGTTGTTTGCCCTGGGCAGCCTGGCCCTGCTGTTCGTACCCGTATTCAAATATGCCACCCACCTGCCGCCTTACCTGGGTGTGCTGCTTGGTGTGGGCGTATTGTGGTACGTCACAGAATTGATCCACCGCGGCAAGGCCGACGAAACACGGCACGAGCTGTCCGTCGCTACGATGCTGCGACGGATTGATACGCCGAGCATTCTCTTTTTCCTGGGCATCCTGCTGGCGGTGGCGGCGCTCGAAACCTCGGGGTTGCTGCACGATGCGTCGGTGATGATCAGCCAGACTTTTGGCAACGTGTATGCCATCAATACGATGATCGGTCTTTTGTCAGCGGTGGTGGACAATGTGCCGCTGGTGGCCGCGGCCATGGGCATGTACGACGCGCCGGAATACCCGGCAGACCACCAGTTCTGGGACTTGCTGGCTTTTTGCGCCGGCACAGGCGGGAGCATCCTGATCATCGGCTCGGCAGCCGGGGTGGCAGCCATGGGCATTTTGAAAATGGATTTTCTTTGGTATTTGAAGAAGATCTCGCTGTACGCCCTGATCGGATATGTCGTGGGGATCGGGGTGTTTTTTCTGCTGCACGGATAAGCTCGACTTTCGCATTTTACCGGTTCAGTGGAAGGGTTTGGTGTTGATAAAGAGCAGACTTATTTTTTGCAGATCGCCTTTTCCGGCGATGTTCGAAAAATAAAAACCAATTGCCTGCACGGAGTTGTCGGTCAATCCACAATTTGCCTTCGTTCGGTAGAAAACAGTTTTGACCAAAAAATTTAACCGTCTGGTTAAATTTTTTGGTCAAAAAGCTTGCGCCGTAACCTTTCGTCCCGCACCTTTGTCCAAAATTAACCAAACGGTTAAACCTAATGGACAATACGCCCGAACAGAAGGACCCCGCCCTCCCCGATTCCACCGAACAGCGCATTTTTGACGCTGCCCATCAGCTTTTTGTGCAAAAAGGCCTCGATGGCGCCAAGATGCAGGAGATCGCCGACCATGCCGGCATCAACAAGGCCCTGCTGCACTACTACTACCGCACCAAGGAAAAACTGTACGAAACCGTGGCCAAGGCCATCATCAACCGGGCGATACCCACCATCCAGAAACTGGTCGAATCGGACGAACCGCTGCGGGAAAAGATAGCCCGGTTCATCGATTTCTACATTGAACTGATTTCCAAAAATCCATTTATCCCGCTGTTCATCATCGGCGAGCTCAACCGGCACCCGGAGCGTTTTTTCGAAACCATTTTCCCGAAGGAACTGCCCAAACCGGAAGTTTTTCTCAAGCAGGTGGAAGATGAAATCGCGGCGGGCAACATTCGTCCGATCGCGCCACGACACCTCCTGGTGAATGTGATCTCCATGTGCGTTTTTCCCTTCGTCGCCCGGCCCATGCTGCGCCTTGTGCTCGGCATGAGCCAGGCTGAAACGGCGCAATTTTTATCCGAACGAAAGGAAGAAGTCAAGCGCTTTGTCTTTGCCGCCATCGCTCCCGTCACACCGCAATACTGAACCTGAACCTGTTTCCTGCCAAAAGTTCAACTGTCTTCCCATATGAAATCAACACTTTTTATCTTCATCATGGCCCTGTTCTGGCTGCCTCCGGGTCGTGCTACCGATACCCTTACCGTGGATCAAGTGCGCCAGATGGCCATCCAGAACAGCCCGCTGCAACAGAAAAAACTCCTGGCCGAAAGCATCGCCGCCCTGCAAACCCGCAACCTGCGCAGCAACAACCTGCCGCGCATCAACGTCGGGGCACAGGCCACCTGGCAAAGCGACGTGTTCGGACTGCCTATTGAAAGCCCGTTTTTCCAGGTGCCCGAAGTGCCCAAAGACCAGTACAAACTGTCAGTCGACCTGAGCCAGCGCATCTGGGACGGCGGCAGCGACCGCTACGCCCGCCAGCAACGCGAACTGGAAAGCCAGATCGCCGCTGCGCAGGTCGACGTGGACGTGTTCCAGGTACGGGAAGTCGTGACGGATCTGTTTTTCAAAATTTTGCTGCTCGAAGAGAGCGAAAAAATCCTCGACGCCACGCGCAGCGACCTCCAGAACCGCCTGAAACAAACCCAGGCCGCTATAGCCGGCGGCGTGGCACTCCGCACAACGGCCGATCAGCTGCAAATTCAGATTTGGAAAACCGAACAACAACTCGATGCCGTACGCGCCGACCGGGCCACTCTGCGCGACGTTCTGGCTGCCTGGCTGCGCCGCGAGCAGGCGGATTTTGTCTTGCGCGCACCGGTGCCGCCCCGCACCACGGAGCAGTTCAATATTCTGACCCGGCCGGAATACCAACTCATCGGCCTGCAGTTGAAAGCGTTAAACCTGCAAACCGATGCCCTGAAACTGCGCCACCAGCCGCGTATAGAAGCATTCGTTCAGGGTGGCCTGGGCCGGCCGAATCCTTTCAATTTTTTTGAAACGGGTTTCGAGCCTTTCGCTTTGATCGGCTTGCGGGCCGCTTGGACCCCGCTCGACTGGGGCAATACCCGCCGCGACCGCCAGATTTCAGTTATCCAGCAAAACAACCTGGCGGCACAGTCGACAGCCCTCGACCAGCGTTTTGACGCCCTGCAACGCCGCGACCGGGGCGAGATCGCCAAGGCCGACGGCCAGTTGAAACAGGACGACGAGATCATCAAATTGCAGGAAGACATCGTCCGCCGCGCCGAAACGCAGGTGCAAAACGGCGTCATGACGGCCACCGATTACCTCGCGCAGATCAACCTCCTCACCCAGGCCCGGCTCACCCGCGCCACCCACCAGATTCAAACCCAACAAGCCCGGGAGATGCTGATCGCCCATTCCGGCAACTGATGGATCACTAAAAAATCATGTCCATCCTGCCTTAATCATGTTCATCCTGTCCAATAAACAATTCTTTCACAATGAAATACGTCTTTCCTATCCTCGCCCTGTCCCTGCTCGCCGGCTGCAAGCCTTCCGCGCCCAAAGCCGATGCCTACGGCAATTTTGAAGCCGACGAGCGCATCATCAGCGCCGAAGCCAACGGTCAGATCCTTGCGCTCGGCCTGGAAGAAGGCCAGTCGCTGAAAGCCGGCGAAGTGGTCGGCGCCATCGATTCCACGCAATTGGTGTTGAAAAAAGAACAACTGCGGGCCAGCATCCGCGCCATCGCCGCCAAAAGCCCGGCCATCGGGGCCCAGCTCGCCGTGTACGAACGGCAAATGGCGGCCAACAAACAATCGCTCGCCACGCTCCAGCGCGAAAAACTACGCATCGAAAACCTGCTCAAAAACGACGCCGCCACGCCCAAACAGCTGGACGACCTCAATGCCCAGATCGAACAGACCGAGCGCCAGGCGGAGGTCATCCTGGGTCAGCAGGGCGCTACCGGCGCTGTACTCAGCACCCAAAAAAGCGGCCTTTTGGCGGAAATTCTGCCCCTGCAAAAACAGATCGCGCAGCTCGACGACCAGATCGCGCATTGCCGCGTGACCAACCCGGCTCCCGGCAGCGTACTGGTCAAATACGCCGAACCCGGCGAGGTCGCCACCTTCGGCAAACCCCTGTACAAACTCGCCAACCTGGGCACGATGACCCTGCGTGCCTATGTGGCCGGCGACCAGTTGGGCAGCATCAAAACAGGTCAGAAGGTAAAAGTATCGGTAGATGCGCCCGGCGGCGGTATGCGCGAAATGGAGGGCACGGTGACCTGGATTTCGGACAAAGCCGAGTTCACGCCCAAGATCGTGCAGACGAAGGATGAACGCGTCAATCTGGTGTATGCCGTCAAAGTGGCGGTGCCGAATGCGGACGGGAGTTTGAAGATCGGAATGCCGGCTGAGATGCGTTGGTAGGTCTGACAGGTGTTTTTTGATAGGTGTTTTTTGACAGGATCAACAGGATTGACAGGATTTTATCGTGGCGGCTTGCCGCTTTGAGTGTAAGACGGCGGAGCCGGCTTTTATCCTGTAAATCCTGTTGATCCTGTCAAAAAAAAACCTGTCAAAAAACAAAACAACCTGTCACTCCTCTTTTGAGTAATACGTGCGGTATTTTCTTTTAATCTCTACGCCTTTGGGGCCAAAATTGATCAAAAGACCAATGTCCTGTTGAGTAGCGACAAGGTAATTGACCAATTGCGCTTCATGGTTCGGATGAAGGTTGATCACTGATTTTACTTCGACAACTAGGCGTTTTTCGACCAGTATATCGACGCAAAATTCACCAATCACCTGATCGTCGTATTACACCGAAAGCGGCACCTGCTGAGCAGCAAAAAGTTCCTTTTTACGCAATTCAATCAAAAGAGCGTTTTCGTACACTTTTTCTAAAAAGCCGAACCCCAAACGATTGAATACGGCAAAAGCGGCATGAATGATTTGCCCCGTTAAAGAGTCGTTGATCGCCATTTTTGGAAATAAAGAACAATCTGACTTGGCAAATCTCTATTCAACCGGAAAGAAAAAATATCAAAAACCGAATTAACATTATCCGCATAACCCATTCACTTAGAGCAGATTATGTTAAAACATCCTGTTTTATCATGTCAATCCTGTCAACAATAAAAACCACCAACCTGTCCAAATCCTACGGACAGGTTCAGGCTATAAAAAACATCAGCCTGTCCGTCGACCCCGGCGAAATCTTCGGTCTCATCGGCCCCGACGGCGCAGGCAAAACCACGCTGTTCCGCATCCTCGCCACCCTGCTCCTGCCCGACAGCGGCAGCGCCGAAGTGGCCGGGCTGGACCCCGTGCGCGATTACAAAAAACTGCGCCCCGAACTCGGGTACATGCCCGGCCGCTTCTCGCTCTACCAGGACCTGACGGTGCGCGAAAACCTCGAATTCTTCGCCAGCGTGTTCGGCACCAGCATCCAGGAAAATTACGAACTGATCAAAGATATCTACGTCCAGATCGAACCCTTCCGAGACCGCCGCGCAGGAGCCCTCTCGGGCGGCATGAAACAAAAACTGGCGCTTTGCTGCGCCCTTATCCACAAACCCAGGGTGTTGCTGCTCGACGAACCCGGCACGGGCGTCGACCCCGTCTCGCGCCAGGAATTTTGGGAAATGCTGCGCCGACTGCGCCAATGGGGCATCACCATCCTCGTCAGCACGCCCTACATGGATGAAGCCGAACTCTGCGACCGCGTCGCGCTGATTCAGCAAGGCGAAATCATGGCCATCGACACGCCGGCAGGGGTGCGCGCAGGCTACCCGCGACCGCTTTTTGCCGTCGATGCGAAGGACATGTACCGCCTGATCCGCGATTTGCGCAGCATGCCCGGCGCAGCCGGCTGTTACGCCTTCGGCGAAAAAGCGCATTTGTCATTGAAGGATAAAAACCTGAGCATCAAGGGAATTTACGAGTACCTGACCCAGCGCCACCATGAAGCGGTGGAAGTGGTCCCCACTCCGGCCACGATCGAGGACTGTTTCATCGAATTTCTCAAAAACTAAGCCCGCGAACCATGCCACCCGTTATCCAAACCGACCGGCTCACGAAAACTTTCGGCGCTTTCACCGCGGTGAAAGAGATCAGTTTCGAGGTGCAGCCCGGCGAAATATTCGGTTTCCTTGGCGCCAACGGCGCGGGCAAAACCACCGCCCTGAAAATGCTCACGGGCCTGCTCGCCCCCACGCGCGGCACGGCCACGGTGGCCGGTTACGACGTGGGCCGTTATCCCGAACAGGTGAAGCGGCGTATCGGATACATGAGCCAGCGGTTCAGCTTGTACGAAGACCTCACGGTACGCGAGAACATCCGTTTCTACGGCGGTATTTACGGACTGAAAACGCCCGTGATCCGGCAAAAAACCGGCGAATTGCTCGACAAACTCGGCATCACCGATCAGGCCGACGCCCTCGTGGGCAGCCTGCCCCTGGGCTGGAAACAAAAACTGGCCTTCTCCGTCGCTCTGCTGCACGAACCACGTATCGTGTTTCTCGACGAACCCACCAGCGGCGTGGACCCGCTCACGCGGCGGCAGTTTTGGGACCTGATTTACGAAGCCTCTCACGAAGGCGTCACCCTCATGGTCACCACGCACTACATGGATGAGTCGGAATACTGCGACCGCGTCAGTATCATGGTCGACGGCCGCATGGATGCGCTGGATACGCCCCATAATTTGAAAAAACAATTCAAGGCCGACAACATGGACGAGGTGTTCCGCCGCCTGGCGCGCAGCGACGAACCGCTGCTCCGCGACCCCGGCGTGCCGCATATTTTTAAAACCCCGGATGAACAATAAGCCGCTATGAATCGCTTCGCTGCATTTATCAAAAAAGAATTCCGCCACATCCTGCGCGACCGGCGAACGCTGCTCATCCTCTTCGGGATGCCCGTGGTGCAGGTGCTGCTGTTCGGTTTCGTGCTCACCAACGAGATCAAAAACGCCGCCGTGGCCGTGCTGGACCCTTCCAAAGACGCAGCCAGCATATCGCTGACCAACCAACTGTTGTCGAGCGGCTATTTCCGTCTGGAAAAAAACCTCGCCAGCGCCGACGAACTCGAACCGGCCTTCCGGAGCGGAAAGATCAAAATGGCCGTCGTATTTCCGCCCAATTTTGCCCAACAGCTCGCCCACGATGGCCACGTCCAACTCCAGCTCATCGGCGACGCCTCCGACCCCAACGCCGCCACCACGCTGATCAACTATGCCAACGCGATCGTGCTCGACTGGCAAATGACCCAAAACCGCAGCGCCGCAGCGCCGCCCCTGCGCATCGAAGCCCAAACCCGCATGCTGTACAATCCCGAGCAAAAAGCGGTGTTCAACTTCGTGCCCGGCGTGATGACCCTCATCCTGATGCTCATTTCGGCGATGATGACCTCGATCACGCTGGCCCGTGAAAAAGAACTGGGGACCATGGAAGTGCTGCTGGTGTCGCCGCTGAAACCCATCCAGATCATCCTGGGCAAAACGGCGCCTTACCTCGTGCTTTCGTTCGTGAATGCCATTGTGGTGGTCCTGCTGGGCATTTTTGTGTTCGGCATGCCCATGCGCGGCAGCGTGCTGCTGCTGGCCGGCGAGTGTTTTTTGTACATGTTCGTCTCGCTGGCCCTGGGCATTTTTATCAGCACGCGAGCCAATACGCAAATGACAGCGCTGTTCATGTCGGGCCTGGGGCTCATGATGCCCACGATGCTCCTGTCAGGCTTCATTTTTCCGCGGGAAAGCATGCCGTGGGTGCTGCAGATCATCGGGAATATTTTCCCGGCCACCTGGTTCAATCCGATCATCAAAGGCGTCATGATCAAAGGCGTGGGGCTCGAAAGCCTCTGGCTTCAAACGCTGGTGCTGGCCTTTATGGCGGTATTTTTTATCACAATCAGCCTGCGGAATTTTAAAGACAGGTTAGCATGACCAAAACCATATCAATCCTATAACGATGAGAACCGTTCTCTTCCTCGTTCAGAAGGAGTTTTTGCAAATCCGGCGCAACAAACTGATGTTGCCGATGATCCTGTTCATGCCGGTTTTTCAGACCCTGATTTTGTCGTTCGCGGCCAATTACGAGATCAAAAATCTCGCCCTCGGCGTGGTCGACAACGACCTGTCGCCCTCCTCCCGCCAGCTGGTTTCCACTTTCACGGCCTCAGGCTATTTTCAGGTCAAAAATGCGGGATTCTCCACTGCAGAAGCCGCGGGCGATCTCGCCAAAGACCGCACCGACCTGATGCTCGAAATTCCGGCCAATTTCGAACGCGACCTTGTGCGCGAAGGCCGCGCTGCGGTGAATATCACAGCCAACGCCATCAACGCCACCAAAGCCGGACTGGCCATGGGTTATGCCGGGGGCATTGTGCGCAATTTCAGTCCGCCCGTGCCGCAAGCCGCCCAACTGCCGAAAAACAGGGGCGTGGAAGTGGTGTACAGCAACTGGTACAACCCCAAACTCGACTACAAAACCTTCATGGTGCCGGGTATTTTGGGCGAAATCGTGGCGTTGATCATCTGTTTTCTCACGGCGCTCAACATCGTCCGGGAACGCGAGGTGGGCACCATCGAGCAGTTGAACGTGACGCCGATCCACAAATGGCAGTTCATTCTCGGCAAATTGCTGCCGTTCTGGATGCTGTCGCAGGTGATGATGGCCGTGGGACTCGCAGCCGGCTGGCTGGTGTTCCGCATTCCGATGGAAGGGAGCCTTTGGCTGGTATTTCTCTACACGCTGGTGTTTGCGCCCTGTATGCTGGGCCTCGGTTTCCTCATCTCGAATTTTGCCGAGTCGCAACAGCAGGCCATGTTTACGGCCTGGTTTTTCCTCATCATTTTTATTCTGATGTGCGGCTTGTTCACGCCTGTGGAGAGTATGCCGCAGTGGGCGCAGTACCTGAACGCGATCAATCCGGTGAAATATTTTGTCCAGTTCATGCGCCTGGTGCTGCTCAAAGGGGCGGGGTTTGCGGAGATCCGGGAGAATTTCTTCACTGTGCTGGGATACGCGGTGGCGGTGAACGGGCTGGCGGTGTGGACGTATCGGAAAAGAGTGGGGTGAGGCATTTTTTGAAATAAGATTAATGACCATCCGCATTTGGCCCCCCAAACATTGTGCTTTAATATCAATGACGCAGCCGCATAGCGGCGACATTTTGGTAGTAGCCCACAGGCGCATTTTTGAGAATAAAAACCGCGTAGCGGTGACATTTTGGAACGTGATGATAATGCCACCGCTACGCGGTTTTCAAACATCGAATCCGATTGAAATTTCTACCAAAATGTCACCGCTACGCGGTTATTATTCTCAAAAATGCGCCTGTGGGGCTACTACTTCACCCGGATCACCGGCTTCAGTTTAAAATCACCATTTCCGGTCTGTAAAATGGATTGCTGCGCGTCAAAATCCAGTGTGAGGGTGTTGATGTCCAGGTTCAGGTGCTGATCCACCTTGATTTTGAGACCGGATTCCTGCGCACTGGGCGTACTCAGGGGGTACACGATGCTGTCGACCATGATTGAATTGTCGGGGCCGAGGATAAAACGGACCTCTTTCAACACGTCGGAGGGAATGTTGCCGACAGCCAGCAGGGTGTCCACGCCATTTTGAAAATCAAGGAGATTGTACACGCCGGCATTGGTGCTCAGCGTGACCCAATCGGTAGTGTCGTTGGCCATTTTAATGCGGATTTCGCGAATGTCGATGTTGACTTGCTGGAAATCGCCGGGGCCGTCGGTGAGGAAAATGTTCAGTTTTACGTTGTCCTTATCCTTGTCGCAGGCGACGAAAGCCGCGGCGGCAAAGAAGAACAGGCCGGTTACAAGAGCAATTCTCATGATGGGAGTAAAGTTGTTAGTGTTACAAAATCGGTTTCGTTTCCGGATTAAATCTGTTCAAATGCCTTGTAAGTCCGCAACGATGCATGTATTCTGAACGCTTGCAGCAAGAATGAGTAAAAAACCGTGTCCCGG
>JBGAJY010000092.1:0-20635 GCA_044224705.1 Saprospiraceae bacterium | reverse complement strand
ATAGATTTGTGGAACGAACCCTTTTTTCTTACATCTGATTCTAAGACCGATATTAAGATAATCCCTTCCGATATTTGGAGGGCTATTACTTCCGCACTCGCAAGAGCAGCCTAAATGCGAAAGTCCAGCTAAGTTGGTTCACTACTAGGATCATCCTGCCCTTTGCCTTTTGCCCTTTGCCCCTTGCTCATTCCCCCCAATCGTACACATCCTTGAACTCTTCCAGTTCGCGACGGTCCTTTTTCGTAGGTCGTCCGGTCCCTTTTTCGCGTTTCTCGGCTGTCGCTGCGGCATTCAGGAACCAGACCTGGTATTTGTTGCGCTCCTCGGGCGGGGTGAGGTCGAGGTAACAGGTGACGGCGATCGGAGCGCCAACGCGTTTTTCAATCGCCTGAAGAACGCGGAACTGAAAATTAAAACCGTCTTTTCTCACAGTCACCAAGTCGCCTTCACCGACGAGCAGGGCGGGTTTGGCAACGGTATTGCCGCACTTCACCTTGCCGGCTTTGCAGGCATCGGTGGCCAGCGTGCGGCTGCGGAATATCCGAACGCTCCACAGCCATTTATCAACGCGAACTTTCATAGCGAACAAGATTTTAGTGCTTGGGTGGCCCGAAGACAAGGGTAACCGGGAAATCCACACGCAAAGATAAAAAGCGATGATCGTGGCCGCACACTTGAACGATTCCTCCGGGCCAAAGTCTTCAGGGTTGCCCAGCTTTCCCGAATCCCGCATTTATGGTCAAAAAAAACGGCCGGGAGCTGTGAGCTGCCCGGCCGCCGGTAGTTTTCTGATAGTGCCTGTGTTTATTGTTTGGCGAAGGAAATCAGGTATTTGTGGTTTTCAGCGTCCGTGAATTGGGCGGTGAGGTTGTCCTGCGTGATGTTGGTCACCTTCCATTCCTGCGTGGGCGAATTGTCAAAATTGAGGACAATGGTTTGGGTATCCTCGTTGGTTCGCCAGTTGCCGGTATCGGTGGTGGTGGTGCTCTGACCGGTGAAAGGATTGGTGGAAACCACTTTCAGGGTGAAGCCGCTTCCGTTATTCAGGTTGAGGTTGGATTTGAAGAAGGTGGAGGCGTCCGCACCGTCGATACTGACGCTTTGCGATGCCCAGGCGCCCTGAGCCTGCTCTTCAAGTGTTTTGATGTCGTCCTTTTTGCAGGAGGTGAAGGCGAGGGCCGCGAACAAGAGGCAGACGGGGATAAAAGCCGAATTTTTCATGTTGTGATTCACAGTGTTTGAGATGAAGGAATGGGTTAAAAGAAAAAGTGTCCGTTGGAATACGGGGAATAAAATGCCGGCCGGCTGGTTGATATTGCCGGGGTCGTACGCTTTTAAGAAATCTTTGACATGAGGCTTGCGTGACGATTGGGGCGGGCCGACGTCCGAAAGCCGCTTTTACCGGAACGCTTGGAAACAACTCCCACAGATGGGTTATTTTTTCGAAAAGCCCATTTTTTAAGGAAATGTAGTTGGTAAAAAAATGTAATTTCGCCCTGCAACAGCCACCAGCTGCCGCTTCATCTGAAACTTTTTAATCCTTTCCGAGTATGTCTTCGGTGAAAAGTCATTTAACATACCTTTCACCATCCACGCCACTACATGCAGACGAGACACTACACTACCGTCGCACTCCTTCTTACCCTTTCCACTGCCGCTCTTGCTCAAAATTTTCGCGTGAACCTCAACCTCAACGTTGGGATGTGCCGCTTGTACCACAACACGAATTTTGAGACGACCAAAATGAACGGCCTGTACAAGTTTGTCGAAATCTCGCACCCCGAGGGCTACACCTGGGAGCAATTTGCAGAAACCTACCAGCTGCGCGAGAAGTACGAACAGCCCCATTTTGGCGTAACAGCCCGTTTTAACTACAAAGACTGGCCTATTGTCCTGGAGGCCCAGGCTATGAGCTCGCCCTCCGGCTTTGAAAAAATGTCGTACGGCGGAATCATCGGGCTTGGTAAAGACTTGCCTGTCGGCGATAACATCGGCCTGTATTTCAGTTTTCTCGGCGGCTACAAATTCGTGTACGACAAGGGCTTCGGGGCCAACACCCTGACCAACAGCATCGGCCACAAAACTGCCCGGGAGTATGCTTCCGAGTGGTTCGATCCGAAAAAACCCCTGGGCACTCAAAAAGGCAGCCTGTTCACACTCCGCCTGGGTCTGGGCAAGTCGCTCGACGCAGCGGAAACCCTCGTCGCGGGCATTGAGATGTACGGCGAACTCGATTTGACCGACAAGGTGGCCCGTGAAGGCGCCGCCCGGATGACCAACGCCGGCGTGCACGCTTACCTGCGTTTCAACCTTTTCCGAAAAAAAGAAGATCCGTTTTACCCGAATCCGGCTGGACACTGAACGGCGACAGCATAACTGACGTCACCAAATACGAAGGCCGCAAACATGAACCCTGTTTGCGGCCTTCGTTTCATTTTGAGTGCCCATAGCGGCTATTTGGCCAAAGCCGGCATTTGCAGGTGCAATTTTTCCAGCCGCTCTACCAGTGTTTTGACAATAAAATAATCACGCCACCAACGGTTGTCGACCGGGCAAATATACCAGGGGATGCTGCTGTTGTTGATGGCGTATTCGTAGGCGGCCATGTACTGGTCCCAGAGTTTGCGCTCCTCCCAGTCGCCCGGGTTGTGTTTCCAGTATTTTTCCGGGTCCTGCATGCGCTGGCGAAGTTGTTTTTCCTGCTCGTCTTTGGAAATGTGCATGTAGAATTTGAACACCAGCGTGCTGTTGTCGAATTCCAGGGTTTCTTCAAAGGCATTGATGGCCGCCATGCGTTGCTGGACGCGTTTTTCATCAATCCAACCGTGAACGCGCTGGATCAGGATGTCTTCGTAATGGCTGCGGTTAAAAATGCCGATCATGCCTTTCTGCGGGACTACTTTGTGCACCCGCCACAAAAAATCGTGGGCAAATTCCTCTTCAGTGGGCTTTTTAAAGGCGTGGTAGGTCAGGCCCGTGATCCGGCATTTATCAAAAACCGTGTGGGCCGCGCCGTCTTTACCGCTGGCATCCATGCCTTGCAGGACGACCAGAACGGCGTGTTTGCCGTCGGCCAGAATGCGCTGCTGGAGATCGCCCAGGCGTTCCACAAGCTCCTCCGTTTCTTCTTTAATGTGCTTTTCCTTGACGTCGTCGGGGGCCGTGGTGGGGATGTTGGAGAGTTTGATCAGCGGTTTTGCCATTTTTTATGAGGATTTGATGGTTGTGCTGCTTAGCCCATTTTGGCGCGTTTGGTCATCCAGGTTTGCAGGATTTGCTGGAAACCGTTGTTGATGTCGGCTTCGACGAAATCGATCTTGAATTGCAGGCAGCGCATTTTGAGTTGTTCGGTAAAGGCGCCGACCTGTTTGGTGTAATACTCTTTCACCTGGTTGGGTTGCAGGCGCACCTGCTCCCCGGATTCCATGTCGACAAAAACATAGGGGCGGTTCTCAAATTCAAAATCCAGTTCGTGGCGTTTGTCGGTGACGTGGAAAAGAATCACTTCGTGTTTGTTGTGGCGCAGGTGCTGCAGGGCCGAGAAAATTTCCTCTGCCTGGTCGGGATGCTCCATGACGTCGGTAAAAATGACGACCAGCGAGCGTCGGTGAATGGCGTCGGCCACCTGGTGCAGGCTGGCGGCGAGGTTGGTCGTTTTGTTCAGCTGCGGATTTTCGATGCGTTCGACCAACTGGGACAGCAGCAGCCGGTAGTGCAAAGTGCTCGATTTACAGCCCGTATTCACCCGGATTTCATCGTCGAAAAGGGTCAGGCCGAATGCGTCGCGCTGCTTGCGCAGCACGTTCATCAGCACCGCGGCCGATTGGGCGGCGAAACAGAACTTGTTGAGATACTTATACTTATCCGGATTTTTTTCCTCCCAGGGGTAGTACATCGTGGAGGAGGCATCCAGCACCAACTGGCAACGCAGGTTGGTTTCCTCCTCAAATTTTTTGCTGTACAGGCGATCGGTCCGGCCGTACACTTTCCAGTCGATGTTGCGGGTAGCTTCTCCGGCGTTGTACAGGCGGTGTTCGGCAAATTCGACCGAAAAACCGTGGAACGGACTGCGGTGCAAACCGACGATAAAACCTTCCACCACTTGCTGGGCCAGCATTTCAAGGTTGCTGCCGAGGGCGCGAATATCCTGGGATTCAAGTATTTGACTCATGTGTTGCTGCGGGTATAGGCCGTTTGGGGCCGTCAAATGTAGTGCGATGGAACCTAAACGCAAAAACGACTCGATAGATGCGTGATCTGCGAGGGTGTTTGCCCGGAATAAATTCCGGGTTACCAGATTCCGGGCTGCCGGTCAGTCCTTGTAGGGATCGTAGAGCTCCGGCGCTGCCATGGCCACGCCGATCGGGCGCAGCTGGTGCAGTATTTCCAGGGTACCTTCGTGGTATTGGAGCACCTCGCTGAGTTTTTTGTAGCACTCCGGCGCTTCGTCGGCGCCCCCGCCGCGCAGGGCGATGCCTTTGTTTTTCATGCGTTTTTTCCATTCCTTCCAGTCCACTAGCCCCTGACTGAGGTACTGGACACGGCCGTTTTTCCAGCGTTTTTTACCCGCGGCCTGCGTGCGGCTCATCACCCGGCCGGCGCCGTGAACGGTGGAATAAAGTCCCTGGCGGTTCGTCTCGGTATCCAAACCCTTGATGATGACAGAGATATCCGCCATGGTTGCGCCGATAAAACCGTGCTGCCCCGGGAAGGCGGGGGTGGCGCCCTTGCGCACAACGTAATATTTCTCTCCGAAATGCTCCTCCTCCCACAGGAAATTGTGGTGGTTATGCACTTCAAAGGTGCTTTGCGCACCTAAAATGTCCAGCACTTTGCTCACCACAACATCGCGGCCGGCGTAGGCGTATTCACCCGCCAGTCGCATGGCAGCCAGGTAGTCCTGGCCCAAGGCGCTGCCGGCGTCGAAAAGGATCGGCGGGGCGTCCATGCCGCCGTCAGGGGCGGGATCGGTAAATGCTTTTCCTTTGGACAGGGCAATAAAACCGGTGGTGGTTTTGTGCCCGAAACCGCGGGAGCCGAAGTGCACGCCGACCCACAGCCAGCCGTTTTCGTCTTCAAAAAGGTCGACGAAGTGGTTGCCGGAGCCCACGGTGCCGAGTTGATCCATAGCCAGGCGCATCATGGCGCGCTGGGGCGCGAATGCGGCTTTGGAAATGTCGTCGAACACCGGATGGTCGATGGGCTGCGGATTGGGCCGGCCGACTCCGAAACCGATATTTTTGAAAATTTCATCCATCACCTTCTCCCGGTCGATGTCGGCGGCGCGCACGTTGGTTTGTACGGCTTTGTTGCCGCAGGCTATGTCGAACCCTACGCCGGAAAGGCTGATTTTGTCTTTGTAGGCCACCACGCCGCCAATCGGATGCCCGTAGCCGTAGTGCGCGTCGGCCGTGAGCGCCGCGCGGTCGTCGGGAGCCACCAGGCAGCGTTTGATCTGCCGGATGGCTTTCTCATCGATAATGGGTGCTCCGAAAATGGTCAGATTGTCCATAAGTCGCGCATCAACGCGAGTGGGCGGGCGGAAGTTCCATATTGCTGAACGGACCGCCGGAGGAGGAAAAGAAGGTTAAAAAAAGCACGATAGCGATAAGGGTCATAAACGCCCAAACCCACCGGATTTGTTTGGCTGTTGGGCGCTTTGGATCGATGCCCGGAATATTCATGCGCAGGAGCCCCGGATGGTTTTCGTAAAATTCCGCCCCTGAGCCTCCCAGGACCCAGGCAGCGTGGACGACAAAAAAGGAGCCAAAGAGGACCCAGACGATTTTAACGATCCAGTGTCCACTTCGGGGGTTAAGCATGTCAAAAACGGTGTTCAACTCACCGGAGAGGATGCCCGCGCCAACTATCATCCATGGAAGGACGAGGAAAAGCAACAAGAAGTTGAGGTATTGCTCGTACCCCGGTTCACGGGAAGGGTCTTCTTCGATGAATGGTCGCACATTTTTCCTGATCAGAAAATAGTTCAGGATGCCTGTGCCGATGGCGAGCAGCCAAAAATGGCGAAACAGGAATTCGAACATGGCCGGTTGGGTTGAAGTGAAAGAGCGCGCGCTATTTCCCCTGACTTTCCCGCCGGTCGCGCTCCCAATCGGTATTGGCCAGTGCTATAATGGCAAAACCGGCCATCACCATCAGGATTTTTACTACAAAGGCGAACAGTCGCCCGCCTTTTTCAAGCAGGGAGAGAAAGACCCACTGGGTGCCCACGATTTGCAAAGCGATGGCGGAAAGGCCCACAATGACCAGCACGAAACCCAGCAGGAACCACAGTCCTTTATTTTTCATCGTAAAATATTGGTAAGATCTGTTAGAATTGAAACGGATGGAATGCCGGGGCCATAACTTTGGCAAGCCAAATTTGTTTAGAAGCCAAACCGAATTACACGCCTTGCCAACCTTAGTCCACCCGACCGCCTCCGTTAAATTGATCGAATGCCCGCGCGACGCGATGCAGGGTCTGACGGAATTTATCCCTACCGAAACCAAAGCGGCCTACATCAATCAATTATTGAAAGTAGGATTCGATTCGATCGACTTCGGGTCGTTCGTCAGTCCCAAGGCCATCCCGCAAATGCGCGACACCGCCGAGGTGCTCGCAAAATTAGACCTTTCCGACACCCGCACCAAACTCCTGGCCATAGTTGCCAATCAGCGCGGCGCGGAGGACGCCTGCCAGTTTCCCGAAATCCGGTACCTGGGCTACCCGTTCAGCATCAGCGAGACCTTCCAGTTGCGCAACACCAACGCCACCATCGCAGAAAGCGTGGAGCGCACACAGGCCATCCAGGAACTTTGTCAAAAACATGGAAAAGAACTGGTTCTCTATATCTCCATGGGCTTTGGCAACCCCTACGGCGACCCCTGGAACGTCGAAACAGTGCAAAAATGGGTATCGGCGCTCGTGCCGTTCGGCATCCGGATTTTCTCCCTGTCCGATACGATCGGCTGCTCCAATCCGGAGAATATTTCCTACCTGTTCAGCAGCCTGATTCCGGCATTTCCGGACGTCGAGTTCGGGGCACATTTGCACACCCAGCCGCAGAACTGGCGCGAAAAAATCCAGTCGGCCTGGGACAGCGGCTGCCGCCGTTTCGACGGGGCCATGCGCGGCTTCGGCGGCTGCCCGATGGCAAAGGACGACCTCACGGGCAACATGGCCACCGAGAACCTGGTCTTCTTTTTTGACGAGGTGCATGCCCAACTGGATATGAGCCGTCAGGCTTTCGGGAAAAGCATGGCGATGGCCCTGGAGGTATTTCCACATTAGGCCAAAGGCTGTGCCAGAGCATTTCACGAAAATCCAAACCAGATCCGGATCAATTACCGCTTGATGACCTTCAAGGCTTTGGAGCCTTTTTCCGTGCTCACTACCAGGGTGTAATACCCGGAAGTCCATTCCGCAGGCAGGTTCAAAGCCTCGCGGTTCGACCCCGCCCGTCGTTCGGCATTATTTAAAAATATCGTCATCAAGCGCCCCGCATCGTCATAGCACAGGATGCTGACATGCTGATCTTCAATCAGTTCATATTCAATTTGCAAGGTGGAAATCACCGGATTGGGAAACAAACTGATCATAGCCGGACCGGATTCGGTGTGATCGATCAAGCCGAGCGCGGGGGCGTTCAGGAGCCGAACGATCATAAAATCGTTATCATGTCCGTTAAAAAAGGGGCCGGCGGCAAGTATTGTCCCGTCGTTTTGAATCACCAGACGGCTTACCCACCATCCCGGCAATTGCACAAAGCCGTTCAGGCCGAAACTGTTGTCCAAATTGCCGTTGGGCTCCAGTCGGAGCAACGTAAAACTGTTTGCCGTCTCCGCTGCGTCGGGATCGTAGCTGTACCCTCCAATCACAATTCGCCCGTCCGTTTGACCCGCCACGGCGAAAGCGATATCCGTCAGTTGGTTGTTGTCAAAAGAGATACTGCCTGCATTGCCAAAGCTGGTATCGGTCGAGCCGTCCGCATTGAGCCTGGCAACCGAATAATCGAGATCTCCGCCGATAGTCAGGATTTTACCCGAGGGCAATACGGCAAAGTCCCTGACACTGATCCCGGGCACCGAAAACCCGGCGTCCACAGCCTGTCCGTTGAGCCCGAAAGCGGCATCCACTGCGCCATTGTTTTGAAATTGGACGAGCACCCAGTTGTTGGCGCCGTTGTTGAGCCGGCTCCCCAGGGCCAGGAACTTGCCGTTTTCCAGGGTTTTCAGGCGCCTCCAGTTGAGGAATCCGGAGGGCGCCAGGGCCTGTCCGTTGGTTCCAAACGACAGGTCGTAATTGCCGTTGGGCAGGTATTGAACAAGAATATCGTTTTCTGCTGCACTGGGCGATTGCCCGGCCGCCAGTATCCTGCCGTCGTTATGGAGGGCCAGCGTATTGAAAAAACTCAGTGGAGCGAAGTTGCTGGCTGCAATGCCGCCGTTGCCGAAACCTGGGTCGGCGGTTCCGTCCGGGAGGAGCCGCAAGAGGCTGGCTGAGCCGTTCATGTTGCCGGCGGCCACTATTTTTTGATCGGGTTGGAGGAGGAGTTCACCCAATTGCGTTTGTCCGGTCAGCAAATTAAAAATCCCGTCCGAGGCGAATGTGGAATCCAGGGTCCCGTTGTTTTGGTAACGCACAACGCCCACTTGAAAACCGGAGCCGATATTTCCGCCCTGCGAATGCCCGCCGGCCAGTATTGCCCCGTCTGGTTGAATTGTCAATGCAGTCAATGCATCAAACGAAGAGCCTGCGTCTGCAAGTGCCACACCGTTTTTGGCAAAATCTTCATCTAGTTTGCCATCCGGTGTAAAACGCAAGAGCGCAAAATCAGACTTTGCGCCTACTTCGGAAACGCCCGCCAGCAGGATTTTCCCATCCGGCTGAAGGGCGAGCCGGTAGGCGTTGTCGTTCGTTGGGCTGACGGAGGTAATGGTTATTCCATTGTCCCCGAAATTCGGGTCGGGCGTGCCATCGGGCAGCCTGCGCATCAGGAAAAAGTCGCGGAAATCGCCGTTTTCCATCATACCCGACAAGAGAATACCACCATCGGGTTGTACGAGCACGTCGGTGCAGAAACTTCCCAGCAAACCGGCGTCAAGGATCAGTTGGCCATTGCTACCGAAAGTGTTGTCGATGAAACCGTTGGACTGCAAGCGGGCCACGCCGATGCGCGGCTGCAGGTCGGTTACCGCGATACCTGCGACGACAATTTTCCCGTCGGGCTGCAGCGAAATGCCTCGGGCCAGATCGTCGTCGCCGAGGTCTATGACGGTGGTGCCGTTAGTACCGAAGGTGCTGTCGAGTTGCCCGTCCGGCCTGTATCGACCTACGATGAAATCAGATGAAAAGTCTTCATCGTACAGCTGGCCGGCTACTGCGATATAGCCATCGGGTTGCAATTCAGCGTCGAATATCAGGTCGGAGACCGGGCTGAAAGATTGTACCACCTGGCCATTGTCGCCAAAATCCGGATCGGGCGAGCCGTCAGGCAACAGCCTGGCAAGGGCAAAATCGGATTCAAAACCGTCGGGACTGGTATAGCCGGCCACGATGGTTTTGTCATCGGGCTGATGCAGGTTGGTGTAAGCGAAATCCTGGCCGCCACTAAAATCGAGCATCAATGAGCCTGTTGCGGCAAAGGTGCTGTCAAATTTCCCGGCACCTGTCAGCCGGAGGAGGTTGAAATCTTCGAAACCTTCATCGCCGGCAAATCCGGCAATACTCGCGCTCCCGTCCGGGGCAATGCTGGCCGCATAGGCGATCGCTTCCTGACTGGGAACGCCGGTGATAAACCGACCGTCGTAGTTGAAACTTTCATCAAGTTGGCCTCCGGGCAGGAATTGCAGGACGGCAATCTGGTTGGTCGATCCGGGCTGGGCCCTGCCGGCCACAAGAATTCGTCCGTCGGGACGAATTTGGATGGCAAAGCCTTGATCGTCAGAGGAAAAAATGTTGGTGAGTACGCGGCCGTTTCGGCCAAAGGTGGAATCGGGTACGCCGGGCTGGGCAAAAGCAATGCAGACAATGGAACATACCACGCAAAGCGTGGCGAACAGGCGGTTGATCATAATCGGATGATTTTGGATGAAAAATGTACACAGGATTAATTCGCCCGGCAAAGTACGGAATCCCGGATGCCTGTCTACTTTTGCCGCTCTATTTGCTTGCCGTGTTCCAGTTCGACCTTGCTAAAATTATTGAGCTGATTGTCCGAAGCCCCCTGATCGTCAACAAGGCGGGGCAGTTCGAAACCAAGTCGCCCTTGCTGTTCAGCAGTGGGCTTTTTTTGTTTTTGTTTCTCGGTTTTTTTGCCATTTACCTGTTGCTCCGGCGGCAGAACGGACTTCGGCTGACCTGGGTTACCCTCTTTTCCCTGTATTTTTATTACAAATGCGCGGGCATTTTCTGGCTCCTGCACGTGGTGATCGTGGTGGTGGATTTTTCACTGGCCCTGATCATGGAGCGCTCGCAAACCAGGTTCGGGCGGCTGGGGCTGCTGGTGATCAGTTTGATGGTGAATCTGGGCATGCTCGTGTATTTCAAGTTCAATGTCTACTCCGAGCTGTGGTGTGAATTGTCCGGAACGCCGTTCGACGTGAAAAAGGTGTTTCTTCCGGCAGGTATTTCGTTTTTCACATTCCAATCGCTGAGTTACACCATCGACGTGTACCGAAGGAATTTGAAAGCCGAGCGAAACATGCTCGATTACGCGTTTTTTGTCACCTTTTTTCCGCAAATGCTGGCCGGCCCCATTGTCCGGGCGGCCGATTTTTTACCGCAAATCCGCAGGCCGCTGTTTGTGTCGCGCGAGGATTTCGGCCGTGCGGTGTTTCTCATCTGTACAGGTTTGTTTAAAAAAGCAGTGATTTCGGACTACATCAGTTTAAATTTTGTAGACCGGGTATTCGATTCCCCGACACAGTACACGGGCCTGGAAAATCTCTTTGGAGTGTACGGCTATGCCTTGCAGATTTACTGTGATTTCAGCGGGTATTCGGACATGGCTATCGGCCTGGCCTTGATGATGGGCTTTCATTTTCCAACCAATTTCAACTCCCCGTACCAGTCGCTGAGCATCACAGAATTCTGGCGTCGCTGGCATATTTCGCTCTCGACGTGGCTGCGCGACTACCTCTATATTCCGCTGGGCGGCAACCGGAAAGGACGTGCCAGGACGTATGTCAACCTGATGATCACGATGTTGCTGGGCGGTTTGTGGCATGGCGCGGCCACCCGGTTCATAATTTGGGGGGGCTTGCACGGATTGGCTTTGGCGGTGGAAAAGTGGTGGAAAGAGACTTCTCCAGGAGTCCCCGGTCCCCTGCGGCGTGCTTTGGGCGGCTTGTTCACCTTCCATTTTGTTTGCTTCTGCTGGATATTTTTCCGCGCACAGGGCCTCACGCGGGTGCAGGAAATTCTGACGCAGATATTCACCGATTTTCACCCCGGCGTGTTCCCCGAATTCCTGAGCGGATACGCGCCGGTGCTGTTCTGGATGGCCATCGGTTACCTGCTTCACCTGTTGCCGAAAACCGCTGAAAATTATGCCCAAAATGCCGTCACCCGGATGCCGCTTTTTTTCAAGGCGACGATGATCGTCCTGCTCGCCGCCCTGGTGATGCAGGTAAAATCGGCTGACGTTCAGCCGTTTATTTATTTTCAGTTTTAGAGACGTCAAAAAGGCGAAGGCGCCATGACACAGGGTTTGCATCATAGCGCCTTCGCAAATTATTGAAAAGGAAGATTTTAACTCAGCAAAGTAGCTTCGAGCGACATGGGCACTGCGCTGAGCGCTTTGCTCACCGGGCAGCCTGCTTTGGCGGCTTCGGCGTGTTCCAGAAAAGCGGCTTCGGTAATGCCGGGCACCTTGCCTTCGAGGCGGAGGGTGATGTGCATAAAGGTCCAGCCGCCCCCGCTGTTGTCCATATCGATGGTAGCGGAGCAGCGGAGTTCGTCGGGTGTGAAGCCGGCGCCGCTGAGGCGGAAGCTGAGGGCCATGATGTAGCAGCCGGCGTGGGCAGCGGCGATGAGTTCTTCCGGGTTGGTGCCGGCGCGGCCGTCTTCATTTTGAAAACGGGCTTTGGCGGAATAGGGGGTGCCGCTGAGCACGCCGGAGGGACCGTCGAGTGAGCCGGAGCCCTCGGCGCCGGAGCCGTGCCATACGGCGGAGGCGGAGCGTTTGAAAGATGCCATGCGATGTATGAGTTAGGAGTGATTGTTTGCGTGGAAACAGTAAAATTGTGTTTTGGATGCAGTTTGGAGGAGTTTTTTTCAAATACAACCCGATTTAGATTTGGACAAGCCGGTAGGCTTTCAGGCGCACTTTTTTCCCGCGCTCCGTGCAGGTGTCGTCTTCCCAAACGAGTTCGATACCCGGTAGTTTTTCCAGTTCCGGCCGTTTGTGCGGTGTGATGACCACGAGCAAAGGGGCAGCCTGCAAGAGATTCCACACAAGCGGAAAAAGGTCGCTGGCGGGACAGAGGTGGAGGGCGAAAGAACTGATGATGAGCGAGTAATGCCCCGGCGCTGCACCTTTGATCACGTCCTTGAAGGAGTGATGGAGACAGGGCCGGCCGGTATTTTTTTTGTACAGATCAAAAGTGAAAGGGTCGCAACCGGTGATATTTTCTACGCCGTTTTTGTGGAGGGCGAGGGTCACTTCTCCGCCGCCCGCAGAAAAATCCAGCACGCCGCCGGAGCAGTCCAGCCGCTGCAAATTGGCGCTGATCAAAGCTTCGATTTGCGGAAAATGCGGATTCGCATATCCGTCTGCATGCTCACGGTAGTAGGATTCCGCGCCATGCTCCTCGTACAGGTGGCGGATGGCTTTCAACGGTCGGTTTGCAGGATCTTGCGGGAGCGACACTTTATTTATGGCCTTCGTAGCGTTCTTTCAGGCGCAGGTAATAGTCGCGTTCGAGGCTGTCCTGCACCAGTTGGTAGGCGGGGTCGTCGATCGGGTTTTTGTAGCCGGCCGTTTTGTTTTTGCCGAATACTTTCAGTTTCACGGTGGTATACCGCTTCGGGTTCAGGCGGAGGTCCTGGGTGAGCAATTCGAGGTGCCGGGTGGCGTCCACGAGGTTGTAGTAGAGGGCTTCGTCGGTGAGGAGTTTGCCGGCCGTGCCTTTGCCGCTGCTGAGGCCCGCAGCGAGGGTATCCACCCTTGCGATGGTTTTTTCCGTGGCGCCCAGGGTATGACGGAGGTCGTTCATGACGAACACGAGGGTATCGAGGGCCGTGGCGGCTTTTTGAGCGCCCTGATCGAGGTTGGCGTTTTTCAGTTGCGCGCTGATGGCGGCAAAATTGGCGAGCGTGGCGCCGATGTCCTGGTTGCTGGCGCGCAGGGCTTTGGTGATTTCGGCGGTGTTGTTGGCGGTGGCGGCAAACCCTGTCGAGCTTTGATCGATGAAGTGGTTCAGTTTGCCCGTCAGCAACGCGATATTCTCCAGCGAACGGTTCAGGGCCACGATAGAGCGTCCGATACCTTTCGGGTCATTGGGATCGGCAAGCGAGTCGACGATGCTGCCCAGGCCGATTTGAAGCCGTTGAAGGTAAGGGTCGAGCTGTTCCGGTGAGCCTACCACGGTGCCAAGGAACGATTCAGAGGCCCCGGAAAGAAACTGACCGCTTTTTGCGCATCCGTCTCCTTCGCAGGGGTGTGTATTGTCGAGCCGGATGGCTTTCCCGCCCATCAGGGTGAGCCCTACGATAGTGGCGATGGCGTCTTTGGGGATGTCGACATCGGCGTCGATATTAAGTTCGGCGATGATGGTTTTGCCGTCGTTGGGATCGATGTAGAGTTGTTTGACCATGCCTACTTCCAGTCCGCTGATGAAAACCGGGGCCGAGGGCCGCAGCTGGTCGACATTTTCATAACGAACCTTGAAGGTGCGGGAGGTTTTCAGGACGTTGATACCCTTCAGATATTTGAAACCGAAGATGGCCAGGGCAATAGCGGCTATGGCCAGGAGGCCAATTTTTGTTTCGTTGCTGAGTTTGAACATGGCAGGCGGCGAGCGCCGGTGGGTTTTGTTTTTTTAGAATGGCAATTTGAACGCTCAAAATTCGCGGAGGCGCAGGAAGGTTTTGACCGAACGGGATTATTTTTTGAAAAAAAGTGCTTGGACGGGCGGGCAAAGCCAGGGATCGGCCTGTCTGTCAGTTGTTTACAAGGGCTTTGGCCGGAACGATCTCGGCCGTGCGAAAGCCGAGGTTGCGCAATTCGGGCAGCATTTGTTCGGCTTCGGCCCGGGTCGCAAAATTACCGGTGAAATAGCGGTATTCCCCGTCACTTTTTTCCTCGTCCACATTGCCGAGCAAGCCGAGCAGGCCGCTCTGCATGTCCATCCGCACGGGCCAGGAGAACAGGTGAATGCGATAGACGGGCTGAGCCGCCGCCAGGGTTTTGGCCTGAGGCGTTTTGGTGGCGGCGGGTTTGGACGGTGCGGATGGTCCCGAATTTTTAGGCGCGGGTTTCGTGTTGGACACGGCGACCGGTTCGGTTTGTTTGACCTGGACAGGAGCGGGTGGGGGAGGAGCCGGTTTTTGAACCGGCTCTTTTGTCAATTGCGCTGTGCCCGCGACGGGCGCTGCCGGGGCGTTTGCGGCCGACTTGGCGGCGGCAAGCGATGTGGTTTTTTTGGCGGGCAGGGGCGTGCCTTCCATTTGCGAACGGTATGCGAGAAAGGCGCCCAGGATGGCTTCGGCCATCTCGGCCTGGCCATCTTCGGAGGCGATATAAAGTTCTTCGGTGCGGTTGGTCAGAAAGCCGGTTTCGATCAGCACGGCAGGCATGGCCGTTTCGCGCAGCACGAGGAATCCGGCTTGCTTCACGCCTTTGTCCACCCGTTTGGCCACCGTGGTCACTTCTTGCTGCACAAGGCTGGCGAACAAAATGCTTTGTTCGAGATACGCGCTTTGCCACATGCTGCCGAGGATGTGGGCCTCCGGGCTGGTTGGGTCGTATCCGGCGTAGTTGGCCTTGTAATTGTCCTCGAGCATGATCACCGCGTTTTCGCGTTTGGCTACTTCAAGGTTGTCGCCGGCGCGGTGCAGACCAAGCACGTAGGTCTCCGCGCCGTGGAAAGCGGGGGAGCTGATGGCATTGCAATGGACGCTGATAAAAAGGTCGGCTTTGTTGCGGTTTGCAATGGCGGCGCGTTCTTTCAGTTCGATGAATTCGTCGGTGGAACGGGTATAAATGACCTGCACGTCCGGGCAGTTTTCCTGGATCAAAGCGCCCAGTTTCAGCACGATAGCGAGGGTATTGTGCTTTTCGCGGGAGCTGGCGCCGATGCAGCCGGGGTCCTTTCCGCCGTGGCCGGCGTCGAGCACGACTTTTTTAATGCGGTAACCGTTGTCGGCCGGATTGTGTTGGGCTGTAAGGGAATACTTACTTTTGCCGCCGTCGGTCAACGGCTGTCTGAGGGTAGTGACGACGTTAAAATTTTGCAAAACGAGCCACGCCGTCAGGAAGAAAAGCGTTTGCAGGGCTGATTTCCTTTGCATAAACCTGTTGGGTCAATGGTTTGCAGGGTAGGTTCCTGGTGAAATAATGGTCGAATTTTGCTACAAATATCTGACAGACAATCTGTTTTAAAAAATCGCCACCTCAATTATCTCATCTTTCCGCACGGCCGGTCCTGAAAGAACTGTTCGCGCCACGCGCCGCATATCGTGAAAAAAATGTTGGGCAAATATCGCCTTTTCTGCCAAATCGCCGTCCTGCTCCTCGGACTCAGCCCCGCCGCCGCCCAAGTAGTGGAGCCTGCAGCGCCCCGCGACACCATACCGCCGGGCCTGCTCGACAGCCTGCGTGCGCAGAGAGGGCTGCGGCCGGATTCGATTCCGGGCTTTCGCGATTCGGCCATTATAGACCTCAACCGGGTGAAATTTTCGTCCAATGCGCTGGATGCCGTCGTCGATTACGGCGCCCGCGATTCGATGTGGTTCGATGTCAAAAACAAACAACTGCATCTATACGGCGGCGCATTTTTGAATTACACGAGCATCAAACTGAAGGCGGATTACATCCTGCTCGATTACGAAAAAAACGAAGTGAGCGCCGAACCGCTGACCGACAGCCTGGGCAAGCAGACGGGTATCCCGGAATTTCAGGACGGCGAACAAAACTTTACCGCGGGCAAGTTGCGCTACAATTTCCGGACCCGGAAAGGCATCATTTATGAGGCGCGTACCAAGCAGGAAGACCTGTACGTGCTGGGCTCCAAGGCAAAATTTATCGCCTCCGCCACCGCCGATACGTCTTCCAAAAGCCGGAACACCATTTACAACCAGGACGCGCTCATTACCACCTGCGACGCGGAACATCCGCACTACGGTTTCCGCACCAATAAACTGAAAGTGATCCCGGACAAACTGGTGGTCACGAGTTTGTCCAACCTCGAAATCGGCGGCGTACCCACGCCTCTCGTGATTCCCTTCGGGTTTTTCCCGATCACCAAAACGCGCAAAGCGGGTTTGATCATCCCCCGGGATTTCGAATTCGCCGACCAGGAAGGCCTCGGTTTGCGGGATTTCGGCTGGTATCAGCCCATTTCCGAACACCTCGACGCCCAGGTGCTGTTCAACGCCTACACCAGCGGCTCCTGGGGCACAAATGCCACGATCCGATACAACAAGCGCTACCATTATCTCGGCAATTTCCTGATCCGCCGCAACGTGCGCGTGACCGAAGACAATAAGGCCGAAAAGGTGCGCGCCAAATCGTTCGGAATTACCTGGTCGCATAATCAGGACACCAAAGCTCATCCGACCCGGAAATTCGGAGGCACTGTCAACATCGAAACCAACCGAGACCAGAACCGCAACCTCAACGATTATAACAGCGTTTACCGCAACACGCTGACGTCCAACATCAACTACACGCAAACCTTCCCAGGCAAACCGTTCAGCCTGACCGCCGGGCTTTCGCACTCCCAAAACACCCAGACCCGGGTGATGAACATCACCTTCCCGACGGCCACCTTTACCATGCAGCGGATTTTTCCTTTTAAAAGAAAAGATCCCGTAGGGAAAGAGCGCTGGTACGAGAAAATATCCCTGCAGGGCAGCTCCCGCCTGCGCAACGACTTTCAAACGGTGGATACGCTCCTGTTCACCCAGCAAACGCTCAACAGCGCCCGGATGGGCATTCAGCACCAGGCCTCGACCGATTTTAACTTCAAGATTTTGAAGTACATCAATGTTTCTCCAAACCTGAGTTATGAAGAAAACTGGTACCCCTATGTCGTCAACCGCGAACTGCAGAACAAGTACCAGATCCGCTACGATACTTTCGACGACAACGGCGAACTGCTCATTACAGCCGATACCCTGAAATACGGCATCGACACGACCATCCGGGACTGGGGCTTCAATTCATTCCGCACGTTCAACGCCGGAATATCCGTCGGCACGGCCCTGTTTCTCACCCAACGGTACAAGCACGGGTGGTTCCGGGGCATCCGGCATACCATGAAACCCTCGTTTTCCGTGGGTTTCGGACCTGATTTTACCAACTCGCGTTACAACCGGTATTTCCGTTTTGCCGACACCGACCTGCGGCCCGAATTCAACAAACCGCAGCGCTACGGCATTTTCGACCAGGCTGTTTTCGGCAAACCTTCGTATTCGCCCCGCGACGTCTCTATCGGCTATTCGATCCTTAACGTGCTCGAATTCAAACACCGTTCTAAACAGGACACGACCGGGAAAGGAAAAAACGTCCGAATTTTTGATAACCTGACCTTTACGGGCTCGTACAGCCTCACTGCCGACACCCTGAAATGGAGCCCGATCAGCACGGGCGGGGTGTTCCGCTTTTTCAAGGGATTGGTCAATTTTACCTGGCGGGCTCAGTTCGACCCCTACCAGCTGAACGAAAGGGGGACGAGGATCAACAAATTCACAGTGAAAGAAGAAGGTAAACTGGTGCGGTTGAGCAACTTCGGTTTCGACATCAACACCGGTTTTACCATAGGTCAGATAAGGTCCATTCTTTCCGGCCAACAGGACCAACCCGGAGGCAGTGGCGCGGCGAATAAAATTCAATCGGCCCAACAAGGGAAAGTATCAGACGATTTTTTCGGTTGGTTCAACAATTTTCAGATCAGTTACAGCATAGGGTATGTCCGCACACAGATAGCAGGAACCAATCGCGACACTTTCCGGCTCAATTCCAACAACATACGCCTTTCCGGCAGCATTCCTTTAACCTCCAAATGGTCGCTCAACGTGCGGAACATCAGCTACGATTTTCCGAGTAAAAGCCTGGTTTATCCGGATTTCGGGCTCACCCGCGATTTGCATTGCTGGGAAATGAGCGTGTTTTTCCAGCCGGATCGCGGGACGTACAATTTCTACATTGCGGTGAAGCCGGGCACGCTGGATTTCCTGAAGGTGCCGTATCGAAAGAACAATTACGACGCGTTTAATGGGTTTTAGCGTATCGCCAACCTCCAGGTTGGCGGTTGTTGCGCGCTGGACGTGCGCCAACCTGGAGGTTGGCGCTACAGTCCCCAATCAACCGGCGTTTTCCCTTGTTTTACCAGCAGATCATTGGTTTTTGAAAAATGCCGGCACCCCGAAAACGCATTGCCCGCCAAAGGCGAAGGGTGCGCCGCTTCCAGTACGTAATGCCGCATTTCATCGATCAGCGCTTTTTTACCCTGCGCAAAACGCCCCCACAGCAAAAACACCACACCGTCTTTTTGTTCTGAAATGCGGCGAATCACGGCGTCAGTGAAGGTTTGCCAACCGATTTTCTGGTGCGAGGCGGGCTGGTTGGCCTCTACGGTGAGCATGGCATTGAGCAGCAGCACGCCCTGGTCAGCCCAGGGGGTGAGGTCGCCGTGTTGAGGGATGGGCAAACCCAGGTCGGCGTTGATTTCCTTGTAAATATTGACCAGGGAGGGCGGCACGCGCACGCCTTTGGGTACGGAGAAACACAGGCCCATGGCCTCGCCCGGGTTGTGGTAAGGATCCTGGCCGAGGATGACCACTTTGACTTTGTCGAAAGGGGTGTGGTTGAAAGCGTTGAAAATCAGCGGCCCAGGTGGGTAAATGGTCTTGCCTGCGCGTTTTTCAGCCACCAGAAACGATTTGATCGCCGTGAAATAAGGCTGCTGAAATTCATCGGCCAGGGCTTCTTTCCAGCTGGCTTCGATTTGAACGTTGTCGACTTTTTCGCTCATAAGGATCGGCTTTGGGGGCCAAGTTACTGCGGTGTAAAATGTACTTTTGAGGTATTTCTAACAAATGAAATGATCCATGCGCACCTGCCTTTTCCTGTTCGCTTTGCTCGCCACACAACTTTGCGACGCTCAAATTTATTTCGTCCGCTTCCCGGACGACACCCTGATTGTCAATTACTGCAACGTCACCGACCCTTCCACTACCGGACTGCCTGAATTTTACAATCCGGACAGCTTGCCGCTGGTGGCGGAGTTTTACGACGAGGTTTTCGGGATTACGCCTGTGTGCTTTACCATTACGAGGACCTGGAAAGTGTACAATGCCGCAACGTATGATCCGGCTGGTGGCTTGATCAACGTTCCCAATCCTGGGCCTTTGTCATTTTCCAATTTTATCACCAATATGGGGGGGGCTGTCGTCTCGCCTATCGAGACCCCGGGTGACCCATGGAGCGCGACCATCCACAAGATAAACCCCAGTGATACAGTGCCGACGCATTTCAGTATGTTTTGGGATAGTCTGGCCAATGGTTACGGGTACAAGCAACTCATTTATATCATCGACACCATGCCGCCAACTATTTTGTCTTGCGCCTCGGATACGCTGCATTTTGTCGATACCACCGGCAACGACTCCCTGTTCTGGCGCGAATCGTACTGGTCGGAACCGGGCTTGCCCTGGCACGACCTGCGCGAGTGCCCCGTGGATCTCACCGTTGCGGCAGTCGACTCCTGTTCAGGCACGAGTCTGGGCGCTGATTTCCTGCTCTTTCTCGACCTCGACCAGGACGGCGTACAGGAAACGGTGGTGCATTCAGCAAACAACTTTCCGCCGGGTACGGTGAAATTTAACAACATCAATACGCCGAATTACAGCGGGGGGACCGTACGGACCTTTGATGAACGGCCTGTCCCCGCAGCCGATAAATTTGTTTTTGACGAAGAACATACGGTCGTGAACAATCAGGTGGTCTTTACGATGCGCTGGCGCAAATACAGTTGGCCCTATACGTATGTCACCCCTCAACTGCCGCCGGGTACGCATAAAATCCGCTGGACTGTATCCGATGGTTGCGGGCAGGAAAGCACCTGTGAGTACGCTTTCACGGTCACGGGCGGGACTTTGCCGCCGGGTGGGTTTAAAAATGTGTTCGTTCGGTTTCCGGATGACGTGTATACGAACAATTGCGACGGAGCATTCAATTTCGGCGCCCCCGATATTTTCAACCCCGATAGTTCCAATATTCTAGTCAGTTTTGAAAACCAGGAAATTGATCCTGTACCCGATGATTGATACAAAATAGAACTGAACTGGACTATCCGGAACCTTGATACATTCGATCCATTGCTGCCTTGTATAATAGTGCCGAATCCTAATCCAAACGCCATCAGTAACCATCCGGACAACCTGCCCGGGCCTGTTATCTCTACT
>JBGAJY010000091.1:0-20689 GCA_044224705.1 Saprospiraceae bacterium | reverse complement strand
ATTTGACCAATGCTCCCTGCGCCGCCCGGACGATCATCCGTAAAAAACTGTCCTCGGCTTCCCGCTGATAGTCAATGGGTTCGGATCGAAAAGGCAGGTCTTCCTTCGGGTCCTCGCTGTTGTTGCGGACCACCAGGTTGGCCACGGCCGACACGATCTGTTTTTTCTCCGTGGAGTCGTCCTTTAAAACACTCACTTTCAAATCTTTATAATAAATTTTCAGGAGCCCTTTTGTCCAACGGCTTGTCGACTGCCCGGTGACGGTGATTTCCGAAGCGAAGCCCTCGTCGATGCGCAGGTTGTTTTTGTTTTTGAGCAGGGCATTCAGTCGCGTCAAAGGCATATCGCGCAGCACGGCCTGGAAGGAGCAGAAAAAATTGGGTGCCAACAATGGTATTCCCATGCTGACCGAAAGGTCGCCGGCGCCCATGAACTGCGTTGTTGCATTAATCCTGGCGGGTGTGGTGTCGGTCATCAGCGCCGGGTCATTGCTGATATTTAGGGCGAGCACGCGGGTGTGGAGGAAAGAAAAAGTACTTTGCTCTTCTTTCACCTGTTCGGTGCAGTAGATGTCGGTGCCTGTGGCCATAAGGCTGTCGATGCTCACATGGAGTTGGATTGTTTGCCAGGCTTCGTTGGGCAATTTTCGCCAGTGGGCAGCCGGCAGATTCATGTTGTTAAAAACATTGACCACCCCTTTGTCGATCTCCAAATGGCGCAACCTGATGTCGCCGTGATGGATCGCCCGAAAAACATCCAGCCCTTTTGCGCTCAAATGAGGCAGATCAAAATTAAACCTGGGGCGCCGGAAGGGTGGTTCGGCGACGGTAATCGAATCCGAACCTACGGACCGAAGCGTGCAATCCTGTATGTCCAGGGTTTGACCCATCAGTGCCCCCTTGCCAATTTGAAACAGGTATCGTTCGCCGACCGTCCAGAGCCGGTAGTTCTGCCATTTCAATAAAAAATCATCCGAGTACAGTGTACGATCATGATCCGACGAATCCTGCGGATCCAGGCGCGTATTGGTCAGCGAGAGTTGGATTTGGCCGGCACTTTGCAGCGTGAGGCGTCCGGATTTTTCCGTTTGAACCAGCAGGCGGGCTTCATGAACATGAATTTGCCGGATGACGATACTTTTTGCCAAGGGCGCAACCAGGCCGGGAAGGCGGTCGAGCAAGGCAGCCGTGGAGTCTTTTACCGTCAAACTGTCTTTTACCGTCGCAATTTCTACAACAGGCGATTCCAGTTCGATTTCAGTGATGGCCAGGGCGCCGGTTTTCCAGTACTTCCACCAATGGATATGGTAAATGCCTGCAAAATCGGCGGTGAACATCATTTTGGCAGGCCGCTTAACGTGCCCGTTTCGAATGGCTGCCAACCGTACCGTATCCGTTTGCAGGGAAATGCCGTACATGCGCACCGTTCCGGAAAGCAGGTTGATGCGCAGTTTTTGGATCGACAACTGGTAAAGCCCATTGCTGTTATCCTTCACACCGTTTTGCAGCGCGTTTTTTACAAACGGATCGAGGTAGCTGCGGGCAATCACCAACACGACCACACTCAACAAAAAAACAAAGGAGAAAATCAGGATGGTCAGACGGCGAACGGAGCGCTTCATAGGCAGCTGTGTTGAGACTGGAACAATATTCGTTTGGGTTGATCATAAAACCATGCTCCTGCGTTATATGCCCGATCTGTGTATAAACATGCTCAAATTACCACAAGTCTCTCCATGATGACCATTCGAATTCCCACTATGCTCGGTTTCGTCCTGTTTGCAGCACTTTCGCCATTGAACGGCCAAAAACCGCCTGCTTTGAAAAAATACTGGATCGAATTTTCGGACAAAAACAACTCGCCGTACTGCACCTGCCGGCCCGCCGAATTCCTGAGCGCCCGCGCCCTCGAGCGCCGCGCCCGCGCCAGCATCGCCATTGAAGAAAACGACCTGCCGGTCAATCCGGCCTATCTCGATGCCTTGCGGCAAGGCGGCGCCGTGGTGCACAATACTTCCCGCTGGCTGAATGCGGCTACGGTCATCGCCGATTCGGCAACGGCTGCGGGCCTGCGCAGGTTACCTTTTGTACGGAACATTGATTACATCGGCCCGCACCTTCGGTTCCGGAATCCTCCCGACCGGCCGGTCAAAAAACGCGTCCCATTGTCCGAAATCCCCCGCGCCCGCGGCAACGGAGGTCAATGGGGCTATGCCGCCCGCCAGGACAACATGCTCGGTTTGCCCTTGCTGCACAGCGCCGGCGCCCGCGGCGAAGGCATCTGGGTGGCCGTAATGGACGGCGGTTTTACCAATGCCGACACGATCACGCTGTTCGATAGTGTGGCGCTCAACCACCGGCTTTTTCAGGGACACGATTTTGTCGAAAGAGACGGCGCCGTGTTCGAAGGCGCCGCCCACGGCACTGCGGTGCTATCCGTGATGGCCGGCAACCTGCCTGGCTGGTTTGTGGGCGCTGCTCCAGACGCGACTTATTTTTTGGTAAAAACGGAAGACACCGGCGGCGAATTTCCCGTGGAAGAAGCCAACTGGATCGCCGGCGCCGAATGGGCCGACAGCCTTGGCGTCGACGTGATCAATGCGTCGCTGGGCTACACAAGTTTTAACGATACGACCCTGAGCCACACTTATCCGCAATTGGACGGCCGCACGGCCATCGGCTCCCGGGGCGCCGTCATTGCGGCTTCGAAAGGCATGATCATCTGCAACAGCGCAGGCAATGAGGGCGATGGTCCCTGGCGGCACATCGGAGTACCCGCCGACGCTCCGGGTCTCATCGCTGTCGGGGCGGTAGGTTTTGATGGCAAACGGGCGGGGTTCAGCTCGCTGGGCCCCTCCGCCGACGGGCGCATCAAGCCCGATCTCGTGGCGCCGGGCAGTCCGGTGGTGGCGGCCGGCGATCATGGTGTGGAACTGGGTTATTCCAGCGGTACCTCCCTGGCGTCACCCATGCTGGCAGGGAGCATTGCCGCTTTATGGAGCGCTTTTCCCGCCAAAACTGCGAGGGAAATACTGGATGCAGTAGTTGAAGCCGCCGACCAATCAGCCAGTCCCGATAATAAAAGGGGCTACGGATTGCCCGATTTTTCAAGGGCCTGGCTCTCGCTGGGCGGATTCCAGCAGGGTGAACACGTGAATTTGGCTGGCGAGGGACTTTTTGCTTTCGACCGCGCGCAAGGCACCCTGTCATTCCTGATTCCGGTCGACATCGATGGCGAGTTACAAAGGGTCGAATTGCGTGACGGACTGGGGAACATCGTCCCTGTAAACCAGTTTGACTGGAAAAAAGGCCGTACTTCCATGCTGTCGATCAGCGGACTGGATGCGGCGGCTCCGGGTTATTATGAATTGATCCTCCATACACAAGGCCAGGCGATACATTTATACGGCCTTCTTTTTCATTAAGGGTTGAATCGGGATTTTAGGATTTAAAAAAGGGATTGCATGGGAAAAGAATTCCTCTGCAATCCCTTTTTTAAATCCTAAAATCCCGATTCAACCCTTAATCGCCTTGATCCCGGGCAATTCCTTCCCTTCCAGAAATTCCAGCATGGCGCCGCCGCCGGTACTCACAAAGCTGACCTTTTTGGCGAGTTTCAACTGGTTCACTGCAGCGACAGAGTCGCCGCCGCCTACCATCGTGAAGGCGCCTTTTTTTGTAGCGGAAGCCACGGCTTTGGCCACGATTTTGGTGCCATCGGCAAAGGCCGGCATTTCAAACACACCCATTGGGCCGTTCCAGATGACGGTTTTGCTTTTGCGGATGACCGACGCGAAGGATTTGGCAGCCGAAGGGCCGATGTCGAGGCCCATCCAGCCCTCGGGAATCTGATGGCTGAGGCAAATTTGCGTTTTGGCGTCGGCGGCAAATTTGTCGCCGCAAACCGAATCCTTGGGTAAAAACACCTTGACGCCCTTGGTTTTAGCCTTTTTGATAAACTCCTTGGCGGTTTTCAGTTTGTCGGGTTCGACCAGCGAATTGCCGACGGTGGCGCCTTTCTTCGCCAGCATAAACGTGTAAGCCATGGCGCCGCCGATGATGATGTTGTCGGCGTAGTCGAGGAATTTTTCGAGCAGGAGGATTTTGTCGCTGACCTTGGCGCCACCGGTCACGCAGGTCACCGGCTTGGCCGGATTGTGCATGGCGCGGGTCGCGTTTTCGATCTCGCGCTCCATGAGCAGGCCGAAGGTTTTGTGGTTTTTGTCAAAAAAATGCGCCACTACGGTGGTGCTGGCGTGGGCGCGGTGGGCAGTGCCGAAGGCGTCGTTCACGTATATGTCGCCGAGGGCAGCCAGTTTTTTGGCAAATGCTTCGTCGCCGGCTTCTTCTTCGGCGTAAAAGCGGGTGTTTTCCAGCAGCAGCACTTCGCCGGGTTTCAGCGCGGCGGCTTTTTTCACCGCCATTTTGCCCACGCAGTCGTCGGCAAAATGCACCTTGGCTTTCAACTTCTTACGCAGGTGTTTTACGAGGTGCTGAAGCGTAAATTTTTGCTTGTTGATGCTTCCGTCCGCGTTCAGTTTTTCCAGGGGCCGGCCGAGGTGCGACATCAGGATGGCCGCCCCGCCCTGATCCAGAATTTTCCGGATGGTCGGCACGGCTTCGCGGATACGCGTGTCGTCGGTGATGCGGAACTCCTTGTCCAGCGGCACGTTGAAATCGACGCGGACGAGGGCTTTTTTATCCTTAAAATTGAGAGTCATACCAATGAGTGAATGAGTGAATGAGCGAATGAGTGAATGTTTAAATGATCCGTGGACAAGTTTATTCACTCATTCACTCATTCGCTCATTCACTCATTGAATTCAGACCATCGCAGCCAGCTGCGCCAAACGGGCCGAGTAGCCGGCTTCGTTGTCGTACCAGCCCACCACGCGCACGGTGCTGCCGTTGGCCTGGGTGAGTGGAGCGTCGAAGATGCAGGAGTGCGTGTTGCGCACGATGTCCGAGCTCACGATCTCGTCCGTATTGTATTCCAGAATACCTTTCAGGTGGCTGTCGGCGGCGGCTTTGAATGCTGCATTGACCTGTTCCACGCTGGCCGCGGTTTTGAGCGTAGCCACCACGTCGGTTACCGAGCCGGTGGCCACGGGCACGCGCATCGAATGTGCGGCGATTTTGCCTTTGAGGTGCGGGGCCACGAGGACCACGGCTTTGGCAGCGCCGGTGCTGGTGGGCACGATGTTTTGAGCGGCGGCGCGGGCGCGGCGCAGGTCTTTGTGCGGGCCGTCCTGCAGGTTCTGGTCGGCCGTGTAGGCGTGGATGGTGTTCATGAAAAACTGTTCCACGCCGAAAGCTTTGTCGAGCACCATGATCATGGGCACGAGGCAGTTGGTGGTGCAGGAGGCGTTGGAGAGGATCAGGTCAGTGTCTTTGATCTGGTCGGCGTTGGCGCCGATGACGAAGGTGGGCACGTCGTCGGCCTTGGGCGGAGCGGAGAGCACCACGCGCTTGGCGCCGGCCTGGAGGTGCAGGCCCGCTTTTTCACGGTCGAGGAAAATACCCGTGCATTCGAGCACGACATCCACCTGCATGGCCGCCCAGGGCAATTCCGCCGGGTTTTTGACGGCAAGGCCGGCGATGCGGTTGCCGTTGACCGTGATGCTTGTTTCGTCGGCAGAGACCGTGCCGTCGAAGCGGCCGTGCATCGTGTCGTATTTGAGCAGGTGGGCCAGGGTTTGGTTGTCGGTGAGGTCGTTGATGGCGACGACTTCCACGTTGGGGTCTTTAACCAGGTTGCGGAAGGTGAGGCGACCGATTCGGCCGAAACCGTTGATGGCGATGCGCTTTTTTGCCATTTTGTTTTGGATATGGTTTTGAAAAATTGTTTGAAAAATCGCTCCGGCAGGCGGAGGCGGAAGGCGTGGCAAAAGTAGGGGTTTCAGCCCAAAAGCAAAGAAATGCTCGGTCGAAAGGCTGTCATTTCAATGAAGCGCAACTTCGATGCGCACCGGCTGGTGATCTGAAAATTGAAACTCCTGCTCAATTCCCCGCACGCTCAGTATCTGCAAATTGGGCGACACGAGAAAAAAGTCGATCAGGGTCACGAACGTCTCGCCTTTGCGGTACGGATCGCGGCATTTTCGATTGGTGGGCAAGGTAGGATCGTAGGCGAAATGCCAGTCTTCGGGAAAAAAATCGGCCGGAACATTGCCTTGTACAAAACCCTGTGTTTTACCGGGCATGAAGGTATCGAAGCGGAAAAAAGGCGGACACTGATTCCAGTCACCACCCAGAATGACATAACTGCCTTTTGCAAATTCACGTAGCGCCAAATCGCGGAGGTAAGGCAGTTGAATGGCCTTGATCTTGTCGCCCGGATCGTACGCCGCATTGTGCAAATTGATGACAACCAGGTCTTTACCCTTGTTGGTGGCATATCGCTGCACGGCTACACAACGATCCAGTTGAAACATCCGGTCGGGCATCGGGTAATGCCCCGGCAGCTGTTCGCGCAGCGCCTCGGTGGGTTGCCAGCGGCTGAATGTGCCCAGCCCGGACTCGACGTTGCCGTAGGCATCCCAGGGCTGAAGCAGGGGGATGGGCACCCGCGGGCAACGGTAATTGGTCGCCAGGGTAGCCGCATAACCGGGCAATGCTTTGACGTATTCGGCGTACTGATCGATCTGGTAACTGCGCGCGGAATGCACGTCGACCTCCTGCAGGAGATAAAAATCCGCCTTTTCATTTTGGAAAAAATCCAGGGCGCCGCGCAGGTTTTTCTCCACCAGTGGCCTGGGCGTCCGGATCATGCTGGAGCCCGAGTACCACATCCCCTGGTCGTCGTAAAAAAAGTCGGATTCTGCGCCCAGTCCGCCGTAGCCTACATTCCAGGTCACGAGGCTGACGACGCTGTCGGTCACCGTGTTGAGCGACGACGATTGGGTGGGAGAGAGCGCCTCCCGGCCTTCCGGCTGCCAGTCGCTCAGCCACCCGTACACGAATAAAAAGAAAAAATACAGGACGATGGCCAGCACGAAGCCGGTGAGCAATTTCCGAAGCAAGCGGGTGGATGGCATCAGTTTTTGTTTGTGGAAGCAGTCACTTTCCCTTTGATAATCAATGCAGTGCCTTGTCCCACCGAGTCTGCCGAAGTATTGACGGGGATAAATCGGTAGAATTCGCCGGCTTTTTCAGCATTGTATGTCACGCGCACCCAGCCGCTTTTCCCCGGTTTGATCGGCTCCCGGTACCAGTCGGCCGTAATGCAGTGGCAGGTGATTTTGACTTCCTGGATCAGCAGCGGCTTGCCGCCGATGTTATTCACCACAAAATCCCTGACAACGGGTACTCCTTCGGGAATTTCACCCAGGTCGAGTTGTTTCACCGGCCATTCGGCCTTTGCGGGGCCATGAAAAGTTTGCCCTTGGCGAGGGGAAGCACAGGAAACGCAGCAATAAAGCAGGCAGACGGACAGGATTTGCAGGAAGAGTTTCAGCACGGCGGAAATTTTTGCCAAAAATAAAACGAGTCTGCAACTCGCCCGCAGGCTGAATTGCAAACTCGGGTTGAAAAGGTTGATGGGGAGTTTAAGGTTTATAAAGTTTATAAGGGTTTATAAGGTTGATGGAGGGGCAATAAACCCTCATAAACCTCATAAACCCTCATAAATCCCCTTATTGTTGAACCACAATTTTCACAAAGAACGTCCGGTCGCCGCTGCGGATGCCGAGCGAATAAACCGATGCGGGCAGATCACCGTAGTCGAACTGTCGTACCAGATTGCCCGTGTGGAAATCGGCCGTTTCACGCCGGATGAGTTCGCCAATGCCGTTGAACAGTGTGAATTCGATCTCATCTTGCGGAAGGCCGCTCATTTCGATCCGGAACAAACCGTCGTTCGGGTTGGGGAACAGGCGGAAGCTTTCCACCCAGGACGGCGTGTTGGTACCGGAAACGATGACGGTAATCGTCTGCTGCAGGGTGCTGGCGCCACAGGCGTTTACTGCCGTCAGTTCCACTGTGTAAGTGCCGCTGGCCGAATACGTATGGGTGGGGCTCTGTTCGTTGCTGATGCTGCCGTCGCCGAAATTCCAGCTGTAACTGAGTGCGTTCACCGACTGGTTACCAAAAATTACCGTACCCGAAACCGTCTGGAAGATAAATCCTGCAACCGGAAGGGCGTTTACGGTGATGTTTTGGGCGCTGCTGTTGCTGCCAAAGGCATTGGAAGCGGTGAGCGTGGCCGTGTACGTGCCCGGGTTGTTGTAGGTCACCGAGGGGTTTTGCTGGTTGGATACGGGCGGGTTGCCGCCTGGGAAAGTCCAGCTCCACGAAGTCGGGTCGCCTGCCGATTGGTCTGTAAATTGGACCGTAAGCGGTGCGCAACCTTCACCGAAATTGACCGAGAAAGCGGCCAGCGGCGCCGAACCCACGATTTCAACCGTTTGGGTCAGTTCCACCGTTCCACAGGCATTGGTCGCCTTAAGGGTGATGACGTACGAACCGGGGTTGGCGTAATCGTGTGTGGGGCTGGTTTGGTTGCTTGTGCTGCCGTCGCCGAAATCCCAGAAGTAGGAGGTGGCTCCGCTGGTTGTATTGGTCAGAACGACGCCCAAACCGGCTGTTTGGACGGTGAATCCGGCCGTGGGAACGGTGTTCACGGTGACAGTTTGGGTCATCGTGTCGCTGCCCGCCGTGTTTCCTGCAATGAGGGTCACGGTGTACGTTCCGGCCGCCGACCAGCTGGCCGTCGGGTTTTCAGCCGACGATGTCGTCGGATTGCCGCCTTCAAAAGTCCAGGCAAACGTAGTCGCGTTGGCGCTCGATGCATTGGTAAACTGAACGGAGAACGGCGCACAACCTGTGTTGGCGCTCAGGCTGAAACCGGCCGAAGGCGGTGTCACGATGGTGACCGTTTCGGTAAATGTCGAAGCGCCGCAATTGTTGGTCGCCGTCAAAGTCACGGTGTAAACGCCGTCCGTGGTGTAAGTATGGCTCGGATTGGTATCGGAACTGGTGCTGTTGTCGCCGAAATTCCAGGTGTAGGAGGTGGCGTCCGTCGAGTTATTGGTGAAGGAGGCCGTCGTTCCTGCAACGGAGGAGGCAAAATTAGCGGTCGGATCAGGCAGGACGGTGATAAAGTCGGTCTGGCTGAAAGTGCTGCTGCCTCCTGCCGAAGTGGCCACCAGTGTCACGTCGTAGGTGCCGGGAGTGGCAAACACGACCTCCGGATTTTGCTGGTTCGATGTGGCTGGCGTGCCGCCTTCGAAGGTCCAGCTCCAGGCGATGGTATTGCCTGATGAGAGGTCGTTGAATTGCACGGTAAGCGGTCCGCAACCGGAAGTGGTGCTGGCGCTGAATCCGGCATTCGCCGAGGTAATGATGACCACTTGCTGTGTGAAAGTACTTGTACCACAGTTGTTTGTTGCGGTCAGAATTACTGTGTAGGTTCCGTCGGCCGCGTAAGTATGCGACGGATTGGAGGCTACGCTGCCATTGCCGTCGCCAAAATCCCAGGCGTAGGAAATGGCGTTTGTAGACGCGTTGTCAAAAGTCGCCGTAGCGCCGGCTACCGTCGAACTGAAGTTGGCGGTCGGGCTCGGGTTGACGGTGATGTAGTTCGTCTGCGTAGCGGTGTTGTTGCCGGCCGCATTCGTGGCCGTCAGGGTCACGGTGTAAGTGCCCGGTACGCTGTATGTCACCGTCGGATTTTGATCCGTCGATGAAGAGGGCGTTCCGCCGGGGAATTGCCAGTTGAAGCTGGTGGCATTGGCCGAAGACGCATTCGTGAATTGAACCGTCAGGGGCCCGCAACCGGTAGTCGGCGTTGCCGTAAAGGCGGCCGTAGGCGGCAGGACGATGCTCACCGACTGCGTCGCCGTGGCTGAGCCGCAATCGCCCGTCGAGGTCAGTACGACGGTGTAGGTACCGTCGTTGGCGTAGGTGTGCGAGGGATTTGCGAGCGTGCTGTTGCCGCCGTCGCCGAAGTCCCAGGAGTACGACGAAGCGAAGGTTGATGTATTGGTAAAGGTCGCCGTAGCGCCGGCCACGCTGCTGGTGAAGCCCGCCACGGTGGCAGGATCAACGGTGATCGTAAAGTTTTCAGCAGCGCCGGTGCAGCCGCTCAGTGAGGGTGTTACATTGATTGTACCGGTTTGCGAGCTGTTCACTCCGGCGGCGGTAAACGAAATGTTGCCCGATCCGGAGGCGCCCAGGCCAATGGCTGTATTCGAGTTGGTCCAGTTGAAAGCCGCGCCGGCCGGGGTGCTGTTGAAATTAGCCGAAACCGTGGCGCCGGCACAGACGACCTGGTTGGCCGGGTCGCTGACGGCAGGCGTCGGGTTCACGGTCACCGTGAAGTTCTGGCTCGGGCCTGCGCAGTTGCCCAGAGAAGGAACAATGGTAATGGTGCCGGTTTGGGCGGATGACGGGTTGGCAGCCGTGAAGGAAATATTTCCGGATCCGGAAGCCGCGAGGCCGATGGCCGTGTTCGAGTTGGTCCAGGCGAAACTTCCGCCCGCCGGTGTGCTGCTGAAATTGGCGCTCACCGCCGTGCCGCCGCACACCGTTTGATCGGTCGGGTCCGCCATGGTTGGCGACGGATTGACCGTGATCGTAAAGTCTTGTGTAGCGCCTGTGCAACCTGCCAGGGAAGGCGTTACGCTGAGGGTCCCGGTTTGGGTAGCCGTTACTCCGGCAGCAGTGAAGGAAATATTTCCCGAGCCGGAAGCCGCCAGTCCGATAGCCGTGTTCGAGTTGGTCCAGGCGAAGGTTCCGCCCGCCGGCGTGCCGTTGAAATTGACATTGACAGCGCTGCCGCCGCAGACCGATTGGTTGGATGGATCGGACACGGTTGGCGTCGGATTGATGGTAATGGTGAAGCTAACCGGCGCGCCGTTGCAGCCTGCAACCGAGGGGGTAACTGTGATGGTTCCGGTTTGAACGGTGCTCACATTGGCAGAGGTGAAACTCACATTGCCAGAGCCTGTAGCCGTCAAACCGATGGCTGTGTTCGAATTGCTCCAGCTGTACGTGGCGCCCGAAGTGCCGTTGAAGGCGACATCAACAATCGAGCCGCCGCAGGCGGTCTGGTTGCTGGGCGTCGACATGCTGGGTGTGGTATTGACGGTGATAAAGTTGGTTTGGGTAGCCGTATTGGATCCCGCGAAATTGGTCACCGTCAGGGTCACGGAGTAACTGCCCGGAGCAGTATAAACCACCACCGGGTTTTGTTCCGTGGAGGAAGTCGGATTGCCGCCCGGGAATTGCCAGCTGTACGTTTGAGGGTTACCTGTGGAGGTGCTGGTGAACTGCACTGTCAGCGGTCCGCAACCGGACGTCGGCGTCGCCGTGAAACTGGCGGTCGGGGGGGCAAACACCGTAATCGACTTGGTATTGACCGTCGAGCCGCAGGCATTCGTAGAGGTCAGGGTAACGATGTAAGTTCCCGGGTCGGCATAAGTATGTACGGGGCTGGTTTCGGTGCTGGTGAAGCCGTCGCCGAAGTCCCAGCTGGACGAGGTCGCCCCGTTGGAGGTATTGTTAAACGTAACCGTCAGGCCGTTGGCGCTTTGCGTAAAGTTGGCCGACGGGATGTTTTGGACGGAAATATAATTGGTCTTGGTGATCGTATTGGATCCTGCGGAATTGCTCGCCGTCAGCGTAGCCGAATAGAGGCCGGAGAAATTATAAGTTACTGTCGGGTTCTGCTGGTTGGACGTGGACGGCACGCCGCCCGGGAATTGCCAGCTGAAAGAAACCGCATTGGAGGTCGATTCATTGGTGTAATGAACGATCAGCGGCGCGCAGCCCGTGGTGGGTTCGGCTGAAAATTCGGCCGTGGGAGCGGTGTTGATCAGTACGGTTTTGGTGGAAGAACCGCAGGAATTCGTCGCTGTGAGAATGACCGTGTAAAACCCGCCGGGGTCGTAGAAATGCTCGGGATTGACGTCCGTACTGGTGAAACCGTCTCCGAAATCCCAATCATAGTCCGTGGCATTTGTGGACGTGTTGGTGAACGTGACGTCGGTGCCGTTCACGGAATAAGTAAAGGAGGCAACGGGAAGCGGTTTGATCTCAACCGATTTGGTGATGGAGACGGGGCCGCCAGTGCCTTGCACGGTGAGTTTTACGTTGAAGGTGCCGGCTGTATTCCAGGTGACGGTCGGATTTTGCTGGGTGGAAGTAGGGGGAGTGCCGCTGGTAAACATCCATGCGTAGCCGGAAATATTCCCGGTAGACAGATTGTTGAATTGCACCGGTTGACCTTTGCAGGCCGGGTTGGGCGACCATTCAAAATCAGCAACCAGGGGCGGCGGCGGCGGACCGCAGGCTGTCAGGCAGTTGCTGTTGATCTTGCCCGGCAGGAAATTGTTGATGGCTGTTTTCGAGGTGGAACTCCACTGGAAGGCTGAAGAAACCGTGGGGCACATGATCCAGGTCGGACAGCCCGAGCCGTCGTGCTGGGCGTTCAGGTTGTGACCGATCTCGTGGGCCGTCATGCAACGCAGCCATTCGGCATTGTCGTCGAAGTCCTGCAGGCAATGGTATTTGGCGTTTGTGCAAAGACCGGCGATCCAGGCTATACCAATCGTTCCGCCGTTAAAGTCGCGGTTGGTCCACAATTCACCGAGGTCGAAAGTGACGCCGAAGTTGCCGGCGTTGCCCCAGTCAGTAAAATCATCGAGCAGGGTGCCGGCATTGGTGGAGGGCGTCCAGGGATCATTGGCTGCGCTGGTAGCCACAAACTGGGTGACGATCACGAAGTTCAGGTCGTGGATGAATTCTCCGACATAATTGTCCTGTACGTTGTTGATCACACCGATGTTGTGGTCTTCCACAGCGCTGACGGAGCCGTATTTATCAAACATGAGGTGGTCCGAAGCGATGGCCAGGTCAATTTCATAACAAGCCATAAAATCGGCGGTGGCGGCGTCGTTTTGGATGCTTTCCACGTCGATGTTCATCATCTCCTGTTCCGTTTCGATGGCAGCGCAGGTAGCGTTCTCGTCGTGAATTGCCGCGGTTTTCGGATACACGACAAAATAGCCGTGTGCTGCGGTGGGGTCGAGGTACCAAAGGGGCTCGATATACCAGGTCTGGCCGCCCTCTTCTACAAAACCGTAGATAAAGTCTTCGTTCAAGGTGAGTCTGGCTTTTCCGCCGCCCAGCATGTCATAACCTTGAAAGGCTTTTTGCTCGGTCGGCGTAGTGACCTGTAATCCATCAGGGGTAAGCGCCTGTAATTTGTAGTTGGCGGTGGTGACCCGGCTGGGCGACAGGTAAAGTTTCCAGGTATGTGTGCCCAGTTCGAGGGTGATCGGCGCCGGAGCAGTCATGGCGTTTTTCGCCGCTTCGTGCAACAGATCAGCGTCGAGGCTGTACACTTCCCAGTTGGTCAGTCTTTTGTGCAGGGCCAGTGAAGAAAAAGGAATTTGTTCGCCGGTAAATGTTTGGGCCTGTGCGGAACCGGGCAATACAGCCAGGAATCCGATCAGGGCCAACCAGCAAAACAGACGTAAACAACAGCGCATGGTCTGATTTGTAGTTTGATGATGAAAGCTTGATAATAAGTTTGGGAGGGGATTACCGTAATCAGCGTTCGGGAGGAACCAAAGGTTTCGAAAGCAGAACAGAATGAGGCCAATTCGGCACGCGAAAGTAGTATTTGCGCCGAATTCATTTCTTCTGTAAGCAAAATATTGCCCGTTTCTGCAAAAAGCAGACGTTTATGCAAGGACCTGCGCAACCATGCGGGGCAATTATTTCGTTTGGCATAAATGGCCACATTTCAACCACCTTGTACGTTAGGTCTGCTGCCTTCGGGCTGCTTACCTTTGCCCGCAACCGGACTCAGTTTCTCATTAAAAACCTTCTCGTTTATGCGTCGAAAAAATGGTTTATCTGCCCTGATTGTACTCTCTTTTTCACTCTTTTTTGTGCAGTCCGCTTCTGCACAGGACGATCGCGAATACCGCGGCCCTGAAACGGAACGGCCCGTGCGCAAGGGTTTCGCCTCCAAACTCTGGTACGGCGGCAGCATCGGCCTGAATTATTACGGGGTGTCCGGTGGCGGAAGCGTGTTCAGCATCGGCCTGGCGCCGATGGTGGGCTACAAGATTATCGAACCGATTTCTGTAGGCCCAAGGGTTTCGTTCGCCTTCAACTCCCTCAAGTACCCGGGCCTGAAGGCGGTTGGACTGTTCGATACGGAAGCCGGAATCTTTGTCCGGGGCCGTATTTATAAGGGCTTCTTTCTGCAGGGCGAACTATCCAATACATGGACCCAGCAACCCGGCAACGAGGTCGTGAACAACCGCCCTACGAAATTCACCGAGCAGCGCTTCAACCAGTACCTCGGCGCCGGCTACAACTTCGGCAACGGCCAGGGCGGCGGCGGTTCGGAGATCAGTATTCATTACAATTTCGCCATCGCCAACGACCTCGAAACGTACGAAAATCCATTGCAGTACCGGTTTAGTTTTACCTACGGATTTTGAATTGCCAAACAAATCATATTCCGCTGCGAAGGTAAATTCCTTACCTTTGCAGCGGATTTTTGTTTGAATGCTTTACCTAACCAAATTGTATTTTTTAAAATGGCGAATTCTAAAATAGTGGACCTGCTTGGCGACCAGGCCGCTTACTACCTCGAGCACGAGTGCCGCACCATCGACAAAAAACAACTCCACGCGCCTTCGCGTCACCACGTGGACGAGATATGGTCGATCAGTAACCGCACGCCGCAAACCCTCCGCAGCCTGCAGCAAATCCTCGGCTCCGGCCGCCTGGCCGACACCGGTTATGTGAGCATCTTGCCGGTCGACCAGGGCATCGAGCATTCCGCCGGCGCTTCCTTCGCGCCCAATCCGATCTATTTCGATCCCGAAAACATCGTCCGCCTGGCCATCGAAGGCGGCTGCAATGCCGTGGCTTCGACCTACGGCGTACTGGGCTCGGTAGCCCGCAAATACGCCCACAAAATTCCGTTCGTGGTAAAAATCAACCACAACGAGTTCCTGTCCTACCCGAATAAATACGACCAGATCCTTTTCGGTACGGTGAAAAATGCCTGGGACATGGGCGCCGTGGCCGTGGGCGCCACCATCTATTTCGGCTCCGACGAAAGCAGCCGCCAGATTCAGGAAGTCGCCAAAGCCTTCGACCTGGCCCACGAACTGGGCATGACCACCATCCTGTGGTGCTACCTGCGCAACCCCGGCTTCAAAAAAGACGGCGTCGACTACCACACCGCCGCCGACCTGACCGGCCAGGCCAACCACCTGGGCGTCACCATTCAGGCCGACATCATCAAACAAAAACTGCCGACCAATAACGGGGGCTACACGGCCATCAACTTTGGCAAAACCCACCCCAAGGTGTATTCCGAACTCAGCAGCGACCACCCGATCGACCTCTGCCGATACCAGGTCGCCAACTGCTACATGGGCCGCGTCGGCCTGATCAACTCGGGCGGCGAATCCAAAGGAGCCACCGACCTGCAGGAAGCCGTCACAACAGCCGTTATCAACAAACGCGCCGGCGGCATGGGCCTCATCTCCGGCCGCAAAGCCTTCCAAAAGCCCATGAAAGACGGCGTCGCCCTGCTCAATACCATCCAGGACGTCTACCTCGACAAGTCCATCAAACTCGCATAAATCCGGTAGGCCGGAATTTATTCCGGCCAATCCCGCCGGCGCAGACTTGAACAGTCCGCGCCGGCTTTTTTTTCTAAAAAAGTTGAAAATTCGGACATTCACCATTCAACAAAACGAATCGTCATGCTCCGGATTTTTACCCTGTTGGGTTGCCTTTTTCTCCTGAAAATCTCCTTTGCGCAAGTGCAGCGCGCACCGGCTTACCCTCTACTGGTGAACGACCCCTATTTCAGCGTCTGGTCGTTCAGCGACACCCTTTTTGCCGACCCGACGCGGCATTGGACCGGCCGGGAACAGCCCCTCATCGGGCTGTTGCGCGTGGACGGGAAAACGTACAGTTTCCTCGGCCGGCCGGAAGCGCCGCTGCAGACGGTGTTGCCCACTGCCGCGGAAACGCCCTGGACCGGGAAGTACGTGACGGTTCAACCCGCCTCCGCGCTGTGGAACCAGCTGGCGTTCGACGACCGCAAATGGGCCTCTGGGCCGGCGGTTTTCGCCACGCCCGATCAATCGCCCGGCACAGCCTGGCCGGGCAAGGACATCTGGATTCGCCGCAGTTTTGACCTGCCCGCGCTCGCCACCTTGCCCAATCTGTTTCTGCTCGTGCGGCACGACGACGACGTGCAGATATTTCTCAACGGTGAAAAACTTTACACCGGCGGCTGTTGCGAAAATTCCTACAAGTCTTTGGAAATCAATGCAAAAATCAAAGCAAAACTCCGCCTGAAAGGCAACGTACTCGCCATCCATTGCCAGAATACGGGCGGACCGGGCTTCGTGGATTGCGGCCTGGCCATGCGTCCGCCGACGATTGCGACCCTGCCGGCGGTACAGGCAGGCCGCTGGCTGACGGCCACTCAAACCAATTATTTTTTCCGTTGCGGCCCGGTCGCGTTACACGTGGATTTTCTTTCCCCGCTGCTGCCGCAGGACCTCAACTGGTGCTCACGCCCCGTTTCATTTGTCAAATTTTCGGTCCAGTCCGAAGACGCTGATGCGCATAAGGTGCAGCTCTATTTCGGCGTTTCTTCCAACCTCGCGGTGAACGACCCGGCGCAACAGGTAGTCGCCTCGGCGCGCCACTGGGACAATATGAATGTGTTGCGCACAGGAACCGTCGAACAACCCGTTTTGAAAAAATCCGGCGACGACCTGCGGATCGACTGGGGCTACCTGTACCTCGCAGCAGGCCCCGAAGCCCGCCAGAGTGTCGGAACGGCCACCGAAGTGTTGCCTTTTTTTGTCAATGCAGGAGTGCTGGTGGGCTCCGACACGCTCTCCGGGCGTTCGCTTTTGCTCAACACCCTCGTGGATTTCGGGCTGGTGGGCAACGCCAAGCCGCTGGAATCGGTGCTGGCCCTGGCTTACGACGATTTGTACAGCATTCAATTTTTTGGCCAAAACCTGCAAGCCTGGTGGAAGCAGGGCGGTAAAATGCCGATCCGGCAAATGTTGCAAAACAGCTGGCGCGAATATCCCAGAGTGGTTGCCATGTGCGACCAATTCGACGTGAAATTGTACAGGGACGCCCTTTCCGCAGGCGGCGAAGCCTACGCCGAACTATGTGCCATGGCCTTCCGCCAATCCATTGCGGCTCACAAACTGGTGCGCGGCCCGAGTGGCGAACTGTTGTTTTTCAGCAAGGAAAATTTTTCCAACGGCTCCATCGGTACAGTGGACGTGACCTATCCATCGGCGCCGCTGTTCCTGACCTACAACCCCGATTTGCTGAAAGGCATGCTCGACGGCATATTCTATTTCGTGGAAAACGGCAAGTGGACCAAACCCTTCGCGCCGCACGACCTGGGCACCTATCCGCTGGCCAACGGACAAACCTATCCGGCCGACATGCCGGTGGAAGAAAGCGCCAACCTTATCCTCCTGAGCGCCGCGATCGTAAAAGCCGAAGGCTCGCCGGATTATGCCCGCAAGCATTGGAAGACCCTGAGCCAATGGGCGCAATACCTTGAAAAAGAAGGCTTTGACCCCGCCAATCAGCTTTGCACCGACGACTTCGCCGGTCACCTGGCCCGAAATGCCAACCTGTCGGTCAAAGCCATCGCAGCGTTGGGCGCCTATGCCCAGATGGCCGCCGACCTGGGCGATCAAAGCGCTGCTGAGCGCTACCATGCCCTGGCTGCGGATTTTGCCGCCCGCTGGCAGCGCATCGCTCTCGATGGCGACCATTACGTGTTGAGCTTTGGTCAAAAAGGCACATGGAGCCAGAAATATAACCTCGTGTGGGACAGATTGCTCGAACTCCATTTGTTCCCGCAGGAGGTTTACCGAAAAGAGGTCGCCTGGTACCTGTTGCAGCAAAAACCTTTCGGGCTGCCGCTGGACAATCGCCGCACCTACACCAAATCAGACTGGATCGTCTGGACAGCCACACTCGCTGAAACGCCGGCCGATTTTGAATCGATCATTCGTCCTGTGCACAAATTCGCTACCGAAACACCCGACCGCATACCGCTTTCCGATTGGCACGAAACCACCGACGGGCATGCGGTGGGCTTCCGGGCACGCTCGGTGGTTGGCGGGTATTTTATCAAGCTGCTGGACTGGAAATGGCGGCAGCGGTAAATTGTAAGTGCCGCCGCAACTGCCGCTGCCGCTGCGAGATAATCTTACAACCCGCCAACCTGGAGGTTGGCGTTACGCCAGTTCGACGATCGTCACGCCGTCGCCCCCTTCGTTTTGTTCCGGATGGTAAATACTCGCGATGTTGCCCCCGTATTCGCGGAGTTTTTGGCGAACGACCCTGCGCAGGATGCCGTCGCCTTTGCCGTGCAGGATGCGCAACGAACTGGCATTGGACAGCAGGGCATTGTCCACGAAGCGTTCGATCACGCGCAGGGCTTCGTCCTTGCTCATGCCGCGCAGATCGAGTTTGGCGTCGAAGGCGGCGGTTCTTTGCAGGTCCGTGACGGCGATAGTGGACGTTTGGCGCAGGGGTTCGGCGGCCGGATGCAGGTCGCGCAGTTGCACGGTGACTTTCAATTCGCCGAGTTCGACTACCGCTTTCTGGCCTTTGATGCTCTCGATCCGGCCCGTGGCGCCGCCTGCCCGGAGGCGCACATAATCGCCGGGCGCCAGCGGCCGGGCTGCTGCCGAAGGGGCGTTTTTTTCTTCGAGGCGCACAACTTCGGCGTTCACGTCGTCCACTTCGCGGGCTTTTTCCGTGCGTTCCTGGCGCAGTTGGGCGGCTACCTGTTTGACCTTGTCGAGGTTTTTTTCCGACTGAAGCTGACGGATGAGCTTGTCCACTTCACGGGTCGTGTTGGCGCTTTGGCGCAATTCGAACTCTTTTTGTTCGAGTTTCAGGCGTTTACGGCGCACTTCCAGGTCGCTGTGCAGGCTGTCGTAGGTTTTGATCAGCCGTTCGAGCGATTGTTCTTTTTCATAAATGCCGCGCAGTTTTTCCTCCAGTTCCTGCTTTTCGCGTTGCAGTTCGATGAGGATATCGTCCACGGCGGTTTCGCTGCCGGCGCGTTGGCGGGCGTAGTCGATGAGTTCCTTGGGCAGTTTGTTTTTGCCCGCAATTTCGAAGGCGTAGCTGCTCCCTGGCCGCCCGACGCGCAGTTCATACGTCGGTGAAAGGGTATCCTTGTCGAAATTCATGTTGCCGTTCAGGATGCCCGGATTGCGGAAGGCGAACACTTTCAGGTTCGAATAGTGCGTCGTGATGACGGCATAAACGCCCTTGCGGTGCAGACCGCGCAGGACGGCTTCGGCGATGGCGCCGCCCGGTTTGGGGTCGGTACCGCTGCCCATCTCATCGATGAGCACAAGGGTTTGCGGGGTGGCTTTTTCCAGAAAAACGCGGGCGTTCTGAAGGCGCGAAGAGTAGGTGGACAGATCGTCGTCGAGGCTCTGCTGGTCGCCGATGTCGGCAAACATTTGGCGAAAAACGCCGAATTCGCTCAATTCATGCACCGGTACGAGCAGCCCGCTTTGCACCATCAGTTGCAGCAAACCGACCGATTTCATGGCCACCGACTTGCCGCCGGCGTTGGGGCCCGAGAGGATCAGGATGTGGTTTTCGGCGTTCAGGCGCAGGTCGAAAGGGATGGTTTTGCGGCCGTTTGCCTTGTTTTTCAGCAGCAACAGCGGGTGATAGCCCTTTCGGATGCCGATCTGCGGTTTTTCTTTCAGGATCGGCATGCTGGCGCGCAGCGACATGGCCAGGCGGGCCTTGGCCTGGATCACGTCGAAACGCACGAGCGCGTCGAGGTAATGGCCGAGCAGCTCGCCGTAGGGCCGCAGCTGGTCGCTGAGGGCTTTGAGGATGCGGAAAATTTCGCGCCGCTCCTCGTGTTCGAGGTCGAACAGGTCGTTGTTGATCTCGACGATGGCGTCGGGTTCGATAAAAACGGTTTTGCCGGTGTCCGATTCATCGTGGATGATGCCGCGGACTTTTCGTTTGTGCTCGGCCGGCACGGCGAGCACGCGGCGGTTGTTGCGGAAGGTTTCCGGCGTGTCGGCCAGCCAGCCTTTGGAGCGGTATTCCTGCACCATCTGGCGGAAGCGCGTGTCGAGTTCGCGCAGTTTTTGCTGCGTTTCGCGGCGGATGCGCTGCAGTTCGGGCGAGGCATCGGGGCGGATGTCGCCTTTTTCGTCGAATACGGAAAGGATCGCCTTGATCAGGCCTTCGTCAAAAGACAGCGGGCGGATGATGTCGAAGAGTTTCGGGTAAATTTCCTTTTTGGGGCCGCTGCCGAAATAGCGGAAAACATCCTTGACAATCAGCAGAATACGCAAAATCGCCTGAAACGATTCGGCCGAGAGGGTATAACCTTCGATCTCCAGCATGCGCAGGTCGGGCCGGATATCGGCGAATACGTCGAGCGGGAAGCGGTCGTTTTTTTCGAGGGTGAGTTTGTACTCGCGGGTTTCGCGCAGCCGCAGGTCTATCTCTTCAAAGCGCTGCAAGGGCGTCAGAGCAGCCAGTTCCTGTGCTGCAAGCGGCGTCAGGGCCTCCTTCTCCAGCAGGGCGAGGACTTTATCAAATTCAAGTTTCTGAAAAACGTCTTTGGGTTCGAATACCATGATGAATGATTACGCTGCAAAATT
>JBGAJY010000090.1:0-20732 GCA_044224705.1 Saprospiraceae bacterium | reverse complement strand
GGCCGGCAATCGGATATTGATCTGAAACAGAAAGAACAGGCGTGTAAAAATTAAAGTGCAGGCCATCTTCAATTGGCCTGGACTTGTTTTCCAGAAAAGCCAATGCAGCGTATTGTGCCAGACTTATTTTCCACAGCAAATCATCGCGCCATAGGGATATCTGGGCAGTGTCTGCTTCGGTTAACCATTTAATAGAAGACAAAGTGTTCCAGGTTCGCAGCAATGCGTCTGCAGCCACAACTACAGTCGAATCCTGGTAGGTTAATAAACGCAGGGAGTCGCAGAGATGAATTACAGATTCATCAGTTTGAACAAGTTGCCAAGACGGAAAGATTCGGAAAGCGTAGTCGAACAAATGCCGGACAGTATCTTCGGTCTGTTGAGAGAGCAAAGAGATTTGGTCCGCCCGTATGGCGAGTTCTTTCCTCTCAGGTGTCGGATATGCGTCGCGTACTTTGAAAACCTGATCCCTGGGTGTGTTCTTCCACAGCTCAAAAAAATTCAATGCTGATTGGGTCATCGTCTGTTGCAAATGCACCTTCATCCGCTCCACCTCCGCATCCCGCCGCAGCGACCACCCATACCCGCCCAGCCCTAACCCGAGCAAAGCATAAAAAACAAAAAAATGCAGATGAGAAAGACGACGGAAGAAGGTCATTGACTGGATGTTTTTTTACCACGGAGGCACGGAGACACAAAGTAAACTCCTCCGTTTCTCCGTGCCTCCGTGGTAAAAAAACGCCCGATTTTAAAATTTAGTCCCCCCAAAAACACCGCACCCCGTACAGACGCTGGCGCGTCAGACGGGGTGCAGGGAAAGAACCTATTGGGTATGTCTTAAATATGCAGTTTCTGCCGGATTGCCGTCGGGATCGCGTCTTTGTGCACGAGGATCGACATCGTTTTGGCGCGGAAGTACGGTTGCGACACGTACAGGTAGCCGCCCGTGGATTTGTTCACGTCGGTGCCCCAGGAGTTTTTCACGATGTAGTATTTCGTGCCGTTCTGGTCGGTCGCCGAGCCGGTGATGTGCATGCCGTGGTCGTCGGTGGTGGTGAGCTCGTCAAAGGCTTGCTGGCGTTCATCGGCGGTGGCGATTTTTTCCTTGAGCGGGTTTTTGGCCCAGCCGTCTTTTTCTTCCTGGGTCATGTCGGCCCAGGCGGTTTGGGGCCACACGGCGAGGCCTTCTTTGGCCGAAAAGGTTTTTTCGCTCACGTCGCTGGCCCACACGATGGAGAAACCTTTGTCCACGGCGTTGTCGGCCACCTGCACGAACTCGTCGAGCGGGAGGTTGTAGAACATGCCGTTGGACCAGTTGTCCGACACTTCGAGCACGAAGGGCTGGTAGTAAGGGTGGTGCGTGTAGGAGGTCAGGGCCACGTAGTTGTCGAGGTTGAGGCCGAGGCTTTGGGCGTAGGTCTGCGGGGTGTATTCCTTGCCGCCGACCGAGAATTTGGCCGGGGGCGTGCCCATGTAGCCGTCGAGGGCGCCGGCATAGGCGGCTTTCCACTGCTGGCTCAGTTTGCCGTCGGGCGTTTTGATCACGGCGTCGAGGATGGCTTTGAGCACGGCTTCCATTTCGCCGTGGGTGGGCTTGTCCTGGCCGGCGGGAAAGCCGGAATAGGCCGACTGCGGCACGAGGCCGTACTTGCGGATGATGTTCAGCACGTCGTGCGTTTCGGCGCCCTGGCCGAAGGCGGCAGCGCCCTGGCGGCGGACGTAGTTCTCGGCGCGCTCGAGGTAGCCGGCGCGCACGATGTACATTTCGCTGAGGTCGACGCGGCCTTTGCCCATGCGGAGCAGTTCGCTTTCGAAAAACGAATTGGCCGAATACACCCAGCAGGTGCCCGATTTGAACTGGTTCTGGACCGGCGTGGCGTCAAATTTTTTGACGAGGGTAAATTTGTAGCCGTTGAGCTCCGCCGGGAGTTCCTGGGCGGGCAGGACGAAGGCCGCAAACAGCAGCGCGGCGAGGAGTAAGATACGTTTCATGTTTTGAAAGAAAATTTTTGCCGGCGAATGTAGGGACTCGGTCGGCAAAGGCGCCCGCCAACCGACGAAAGGGGCTGTTTGAAATTCGGAGGGCATTTCTTGAAATTAAAAAGCCGTTGCGGCTTACCCATTTCAGGTTAAATTTTATGCGGATTAACTCTTTCGGGCAATGCCGCGCGCGCCATTTCGTTTAGGGGTTTTAACAAAAAATCGTCCCAACCGATTGTTTTCGGCTCCGATTTGCCCGCAACGCCCATCGGCCGCGCCCCCAAAAACCGGCGCATAAAAGCCCGGGCGTTGCGTAATCTTTTACAAAGACAGGCGAAGGCAGCATGCGCCCGAACGATGCCGGCCGCGCCTCCTTGATAATCATCCCGCTACCGGTTTATGACTCTTCCTCTCGTCCTTCCGCGAGCCGGTAGTTGGTATTTGTCCATCTTTCAATGACCGGTTCCCATGGGAAACAAACTAATCCTCCTCTCCGTCTTTCTTTCCTCTGCCGTCGGTCTGGCGGCCCAAAGTCCCGAATTTTATCCTTGTACACCCGGCCCCGGCGGCGGTTCGTCGTTTTGCAATGAAATTTGCAACGCCTGCGCGCTCAATGGCTTCACGGGTTCCAACGACGGGTATTTCCAGTCCACCGCCAACGGTTTTTGCGGCACGCTCGAAAACGCGCAATGGTTCGGCTTTATCGCCGGGCAGCCCAATGTCGCCATCACCATCACGGCCTCCAATTGCCTCGACGGCCACGGCATGCAACTCGCCCTGTACGATGATTGCGACAGCCCGCCGCTGGATTGCAGCGAAGGCCAGGTGGATGGCGCGGCCCTGCCGATCACCATTAATTCCAACCTGACCCCCGGCCAGCAGTATTTTCTGCTGGTCGACGGTTTTGCGGGCGACCTGTGCAATTTCAAACTGGACGTGAATCCGCCTTCGGCCGTCTTTTCGCCGCCTATCGGCGACGCAGGCTCCGTACAGGGCCCCAGCGAAATGTGCCCAGGCGCCACCTTCACTTTTGCCACCCCGGCGGTGCCGGGAGCGGGGGGCTACGTGTGGGACGGCCCTCCCGGTACGCTCGTGAACGGCGATCCGGCGCCCGTCACCATTCCCGCTCCCGAAGGCGTTTCTGTTGAGATCACGTTGGGCGACACCGGCGGTCAAATCGGCGTCCAGCCCGTCAACGGCTGCAATTCGGGCAACCCGGCCGCTGCCAGCGTGGTCATTCTCGGCGACGAATACCGGCCGGTACTGGCGCTCGATTCGGTGGCCGGACTCTCCTGCGTGAGCGACCTGACCACGCTTCAGGTAGGCGTACACCCCAACGGCGATTACCGCTATGCCTGGACGACTACCGGCGGACACCTCGTCAGCGGCGACGATACGGCACAGCCCGACATCGATTCCGTGGGCGTTTACACGGTCGTGGTGCGCAATGCGCTGAACGGTTGCTCGTCGACCGACAGCGTACAGGTGGGCGCCCCGCTGGTACCCGACGGCGCCTTGCTGACCGTGCAAAATGCGCGTTGCTACGGTGAAAAAAATGGTTCGATCACGATAAATGAAGTGCTGGGAGGCACGGATCCATTCCTCACGGCGCTCAACGACATGCCCCTGAGCCCCGCGGCGCAGTACCAATTTTTGCCAACCGGCGACTATTTGCTCACCATCGAAGGGGCCGACGGCTGTCGCTGGGATACCCTGATCCAGGTGGCCCAGCCGGACGAGCTGCTCCTGAATTTGGGGGCCGATACGACCATCCACCTCGGCGAACAAATCCAGCTCTGGCGCGACGATGCACTCAGCGACCCCGCCCGTAAAAAAGACGCTTTTGTAACGCCCAGCACCCTGCAGCCCATGATCTGCGATACCTGCTGGTACCCGGCCATTGCTTCGTTCAGGTACGAGGTACTGGTACAGGATTCCAGCGGATGCGAGGCGGCCGACGAACGCGTGGTGACGGTCAACACGAAACGTTATGTCTTCATTCCCAATGCTTTCCATCCGGATGAATCCGGCACGTTGAACGGCGAATTCCGCATCTACGGCGGCGAGGACGTGGACCACGTCGAGTCTTTGCAGGTGTTCGATTACTGGGGATCGCTGGTTTTTGAAAACTACGATTTTGTGCCCAACGAGACGGCGCCGGCCTGGGACGGCCGCTCGCGCGGAGAAAAACTGTCGCCCGGAGTGTTTCTATATGCGGCCGAGATTGTGTTCAAAGACGGGGAAAAGCAACTTTTTCGGGGAGACGTGACGCTGGTGCGGTGACACATCCTCCTCTCCACGGAGCAAGGAGGCATTTGAGATAAGAAATAAGAAACCTGAAATTAGATTTTAGAATAAAAAAGGGTTGGGATACGCTCAACTATTCCTGGCATTGACGTGTAGTTCAGAGCAGGCCAGTCCGATGGGGCCCGCGCCGATGATCAACAAGTCGTATGCTTCCATCATTTGAGATAAGAAATAAGAAACCTGAAATTAGATTTTAGAATAAAAAAGGGTTGGGATGCTCTGAACTACACGTCAATGCCAGGAATAGTTGAGCGTATCCCAACCCTTTTTTATTCTAAAATCTAATTTCAGGTTTCTTATTTCTTATCTCAAATGATGGAAGCATACGACTTGTTGATCATCGGCGCGGGCCCCATCGGACTGGCCTGCGGTCTCGAAGCCCAGGCTGCCGGACTGCGCTACGTCATCGTGGAAAAAGGCGCGCTGGTGGATTCGATTTACCGGTATCCGGCCAATATGACCTTTTTTTCCTCTTCCGAGCGGCTCGAAATCGGCGGCGTGCCTTTTGTTTCCCAAAACGCAAAACCCAACCGGGCCGAGGCACTGGAGTACTACCGCCGGGTCGCGGAGTCTTTTCGCCTGAATATCCGCTTGTTCGAAACGGTAGATCAGGTGAAGTCCGATGATGCCGGTATTTATCGCGTGACTACCAGCAAGGACACGTATTTCGCCAGAAACATCGCTCTGGCGACCGGTTTTTATGGCTTGCCGGTGCGTCTTGACGTTCCCGGTGAGGAGCTGCCCAAAGTGACGCATTATTACGCCGAACCCCACTCGTACTACCGCCAGAAGGTCGTGGTCGTGGGCGCCAACAACTCGGCCGTGGACGCTGCGCTGGAAACCTGGCGAAAAGGCGCCGAGGTGACCATGGTGGTGCGCGGAAAAGACATCGGAGAACGCGTCAAATACTGGGCGCGTCCCGACATCGTCAACCGGATCAAAGAAGGCTCTATCAAGGCCTATTTTGGGTCGGAACTTGTAGCCATTCGGCCCGACGAAGTGGATATCCGGACGCCAGATGGACTGCTGACGTTCGAGAACGATTTCGTCATTGCCGCCACGGGCTATCTGCCCAATTTCGACTTCTTGCGAAGCATGGGCATTGAACTGTCAACTGACGGGCAATTGCGCCCGACGTATGACCCGGAAACACAGGAATCGAACCAACGGGGCATTTATCTCGCGGGGGTGGTGTGCGGGGGACTGGATACGCATACCTGGTTTATTGAAAATTCGCGGATACATGCGGAGGCGATTGTGCGGGATATTGTGCGGAAGGTGGGGGCTCCCTTACCTCCTTCTCATGACGAACCTGTCAAGTAAAATTTTCTGTTTATCAATAAATATTTTTTGCAAAACAGAAAAACACCTGCATATTTGCCACATCTTTTCACACCAAAAAAGTTGTGGTATGTCAACCTGGAAAAAATTCACTGTTGCACGGGTGCTGCATTACCTGTTCATGTTGCTCACGGCGGGGGGTGCGCTGGCGCTCCTGCTCAACCTCTCGGCGTATTTCGGTGTCGCCAGCGACGGCCCTTTTATTCGGGGCTGGGTTACGACCGTGGCCGAGTCGGGCAATCCTGTTTTACTGCCCCATCCGGACGGGAGCGGCGATGTCAAGTTGTACAATTTTGGAGAGCAAAAGCTGGTCATGCTCGAATTTGCCGACATGTCGGGGATGCTGAAAGCCCGCTACTTGTTTTACCTCTTTTTCCAGAACATGGCCTGGGTGCTGGCGATTTACGTGTTGTACGAACTGATGCGGATTTTCCGCAACCTCGACCGCGGAAGGATTTTTCAGGACGAAAATGCCCGCCGCATACGCCGAATCGCGCTGGCCGTACTGTTTTTCCCGCTGATGGGCTTTATCGCTTCGCGCATTCTGACCGGGGTCACGTACGAGGCGGGCGGGCAGACTATTGGCAGGGTGCTTCCGGCGGCACATCTGGAAAGCCTTTTGATGGGCGTACTCGTCGCCCTGGTCATTTTCGCCCTGGTGGAAATTTTCCGCAGCGGCGTCCAACTTCAACAAGAACAAGACCTAACCATCTGAGCCATGCCAATCATTGTAAATCTCGACGTGATGATGGCACGGCGCAAAATGTCGCTGACCGAACTGGCCGGCCGCGTGGACATCACCCTTGCCAATCTTTCCATTTTAAAAACGGGCAAAGCCAAGGCGGTCCGTTTCAGTACGCTGGAAGCGCTGTGCGAAGCCCTCGATTGTCAGCCGGGGGATTTGCTGGAATTTGCGCGGATCACCTGACAGGTTGAAAAACGGGTAAAAAGAGAAAACTCCTGCCAGCGAGCCGGCAGGAGTTTTCTCTTTTTACCCGTTTTTCAACCTGTCAGGTGGGCAGTTACGCATCAATCCGCGCATACTTCGCATTCGCTTCGATAAACGCGCGGCGCGGCGGCACCTCGTCGCCCATGAGCATGGCGAACATGCGGTCGGCCTCGGCGGCGTCGTCGATGGTAGCCTGTTTGAGAATGCGATTGGCCGGGTCCATGGTGGTTTCCCAGAGTTGTTCGGCGTTCATTTCACCGAGGCCTTTGTAGCGCTGGACCTTGACGGAATCGTCGTCTTCGCGGCCGCCGGAGAATTCCAGTTGAGCCTCTTTGCGTTGCTTGTCGTTCCAGGCGTAGCGCTGGTTTTTGCCTTTTTTGACCAAATACAGGGGCGGCTGGGCGATGTAGATGTGTCCACGGTCGATCAGTTCGCGCATGTAGCGGAAGAAGAAGGTCAGGATGAGCGTGGTGATGTGGGAGCCGTCGACGTCGGCGTCGCACATGATCACGATCTTGTGGTAGCGGAGTTTTTCGATGTTCAGCACGCGATGGCCTTCGTCGTTTTCGGCGATGCTGACGCCCATGGCGGTGAACATGTTTTTGATCTCCTCGTTCTCGTAAATTTTGTGTTCGAGGGCTTTTTCCACGTTCAGGATTTTGCCGCGCAGCGGCAGAATGGCCTGGATGTGACGGTTTCGGCCCTGTTTGGCCGTGCCGCCGGCGGAGTCGCCTTCGACGAGGAAAAGTTCGGATTCCTCGGGGCTGCGGCTGGCGCAGTCGGCGAGTTTGCCGGGCAGGCCGCTGCCGGTGAGCGCGCCTTTGCGCTGTACCATTTCGCGGGCTTTTCGGGCGGCGTTGCGGGCGGTGGCAGCCAGCACCACTTTTTCGATGATGCGTTTGGCGTGGCCCGGATTTTCCTCCAAAAAGACTTTCAGCGCGTCGCCGACGCTTCGGCTGACGATGCCGAGCACTTCGGAGTTGCCGAGTTCGCCTTTGGTCTGGCCTTTGAACTGCGGTTCGGGCACTTTGACCGACACAACGGCCGTGAGGCCTTCCATGAAGTCCTCACCGGAGACGGCGAAGTTGAGTTTTTTGAAAAAGCCTTCGTCTTCGCCGTATTTTTTGAATTCGCGGGTGAGTGCCCGGCGGAAACCGGCCACATGCGTGCCGCCGTCGCGGGTGCTGATGTTGTTGACGAACGACACGACGTTTTCGGAGTACGAGGTGTTGTACATCATGGCCACTTCCACGTCCACGTTTTCCTCGACGGTGGTGATGTAGATCGGCTTTTCGATCAGTTTGGTTTTGGCCTCGTCGATCCAGAGCACGAATTCTTGCAAACCGCCTTCGGAGAAGAATTCCTCGGTTTTAAAGTGGCCGTCTTCTTTGACCCGCTCGTCGATGAGCTGGAGTTTCAGGCCTTTGTTGAGGAACGACAGTTCACGCAGGCGGTGGGCCAGGATGTCGAATTTGTATTCGTCGGTTTCGAAAATTTCCGGGTCGGGCAGGAAAGTGATGATCGTGCCGCGGTCGGTGGTGTCGCCGATGCTGCGGACGTCGTAAAGGGGTTTGCCCTGTTTGTATTCCTGTTCGAAAATTTTGCCTTCGCGGTGCACTTCGGCGCGCAGGTGGATGGAAAGCGCGTTGACGCAGGACACGCCCACGCCGTGGAGGCCGCCCGAGACTTTGTAGGTGTTTTTGTCAAATTTGCCACCGGCGTGCAGCACGGTCATGACCACTTCGAGGGCGTCTTTTTTCAGCTTGGGGTGCATGCCCGTGGGGATGCCGCGGCCGTTGTCGCGCACTGAAATACTGTTGTCGGGACGGATGGTGACCGTAATTTGGGAACAATAGCCGGCGAGGTGTTCGTCGATCGAGTTGTCGACAACCTCCCAAACCAAGTGGTGCAGACCCTTGATGTCGGTGCTGCCGATGTACATGCCGGGGCGTTTGCGCACGGCTTCAAGGCCTTCGAGGGCGGTAATACTGCTGGCGCCGTAATCGCTGGCGACGCCGGGTTGTTTTTCGCTTCCCGGGGAAGGATTCAGTTCATCTTTCATAGGGCGCAAAATTACGAAAAATACCCCGGTTGGCGAAGGGAATTGTAAAGATTGGCGGCCGATTTTGCCCCATTCTTTACGAGAAAACGAGCTGGGAAGAATGATGGAGTAAGACCTGCAACAGGCATTATTTCTTCTCCAATAAAGCAAGTATTCCGGCCGTGACCTTGCTGGTCACCTGTAAATAAGCCTCTCCATCGATGCTGTTGCTGTTGCGCAGGCGGGTGGCTTCTACCAGTTGGGTACGCACGGCTTCGGGATGGATTTTGATCAAAAGGTCCAATGCCGGCATGAGTTCGGACAAGTCGAGGCAGGCGCGGGCTTGGGATTCGATTTGCAGGCGTTCGCGCTGAGCGGAATCGGTGAGGAAGACGTTTTCGATCAAGCCCGTCACACTGACGTTTTCATAACTCACTTTGCACTCCACGGTACGCTGGCCTTTTGATTGGCGGCGTTGCAAATCGCTGAGTTCGTAGAAGTTGGGAGTGGGACGCGATAAGCATTCCGGGCAATTACAAGGCACCATCCGCTCCACCCTGATGCCTTGAAAATCGGCGTGCAAATCGTCGAAGGTCTTGTCGATGATGCTGAGCAGGCCTTTGCGGTCGGCGCCTTGCACCCTGATCTCGATGGTGCCCTGGTTGACGCGGTATTGTTCTGTCACCTCGGCCCGGGTGCCCTGCCATTCGAGCACCACGCCCGAGTTCCAGGCCAGCATTTGACCGGCGGCGATGTCGGTGTGGCGGTTGACAGTGAAGCGCGTGAGCAGGCCTTTGGGCATGAATTCATATTGCAGCACGAGGCGCAGGTCGTCTTTGGGCGTCCAGGAATAGCCCGGCGGCGGCGTGGCCGGCAGCAGTTGCGGGGCGATGAAAAGGTCCATGTCCCGCACCTGGTAGCAGAGTTTGAATTTTTTCATCAGTTCCAGCAGCTGCGGTTTCATGCGGGCGTAGTCGGGGCGTGTCCAGAGGCGGTCGAGGTCGGCGAGGTGGAAGCGGCCTTTGCTTTCGAAGGTTATGACCTCGTCGTCGAGGATGCGATAGACGGCGTCGGTGGCCCATTCGTTTTGCAGGATCACGTACTGGCTCAGCAGCGGGTTGTCGGCGTAGTGCAGCATGGCGCCGAGGATGTGCAGGTAGCGGCTGAGGTGCAGGGCGCGGTCTTCCTCCGGGATGCCGCGTTCGGCGCAGAGGTCGAGGTAGGCGTCGAGGGTGAGGTAGGGCTTGGTGGCGGAGAGATCGCGCAGGGCGGTCCGGACTTCGGCCCAGATGCGGGGCAGTTCTTCGCCCACGTGCGGCAGTTGCTGGATGTGGTAGCGGATGGCGCGTTCGAGTTCGTCGAGGCCGCGGCCGGTGGCGAAGTTGACCCGGACTGCTCCTTTGAGCCAGTCGCCGTAGCGGCCCTGGTATTCGCCGAGGTTGAAAAGGCCGCGGTTCTGGTCGCCGAATTCGTTGTGGACGATGATGACCGGGCTGCCGCCGCTGCACAGGTCGGCCGTTTGGAGCCAGTAGTCGAAGTCGGTTTTTTGCTCGCGGCTGTTTTCCACGAGCAGGTAGAGTGCACGGTGGGTGTAGAAAAACTGGTGGATGCCCTGGTATTTGTCCTGGCCGGCGAAGTCCCACACGTTGACGCGGAAAGGCTGGCCGTGGTCGCCGTCGAACTGGTATTTGGCGATGTCGATCACGACGCCTTTGGTCGTGGCGTCTTCGGGGGGTAGAGGGGCGTTGCGGTCGTTCAGTTTGTCGCGCAGGGTGGTTTTGCCGGCGCGGCCGTCGCCGATGAGGACGAGTTTGGCTTCGTAGAGTTTTTCGGTGCCCTGGCGGTCGCGTTCGGCGAAGTAGCGGAGGATGGCATCGTTGCCTTGTTGGACGATTTCGGGGGGCGGGGTGGTGAGGGGGCAGCCTTGCAGACCAATTTCAGTCTTTAAATACCTTGTCGTGGCTGAAATTCCCGATTTGATTAGATGAAGTAAGGGCTCAATATTTTCAACTCGTGTGTCATTCAAATAAATATTGTTTAATTTTAATAATTTTGTTAGCGGGGTAATATCTATTATTGGATTATATCCCATATCAATTGTAATTAAATTTGATAGATTTGATAGGGATGACAAATCAGAAAGCCCACAGTTAGAAATCCTTAAAGCAATAAGGTTTTGTAATTTCTTTATAGTATCAGGTAATGTTTTGATAAGATTTTTGTTTTTATCATTAGCACCCAGTTTGTTTAAACTGTAATAAAATTGCCAAGCGTCTTTGGATTTGTCGCTCCAACTAGGGCTTAGGTTTAAATCCTCCAGCCACTCCAACTCCACTAGTTCCTTCATTACGTTATCCGGAATCGTCCCCTTAAACCCACAATTCCCCAAATCCAACGCCCGCGCATCCTCCCCCCGCTCATGCCGGGCTTTATTTTCACGAATGAGTTTCAGTGCCAGTTCAGACATAGTCCATCAGGGTTTTTAAAGAATGAAATAAGCAGATCAATACGCCTGAATCAGCACCTCTGCCGGAATATTCAACTCAGCATGCAGCTTCCGGATCATCTGCAAGCTGAGTTTACGTTTGCCGGAAAAAATTTCCGACTTGCGGCTGCGGTTGCCCAGGATGCGCGACACCTCCGTTTCGGAAAGGCCCAGTTGTTCCAGCCTGAATTTGATGGCCTCTACCGGGTGCGGTTTGGGCATCGGGTAATGCGCTTCTTCGTAGGCTTTGACCAAAAGGGTGAGAATTTCGAGCTCGTCGCCCAGCGCTGACCCCGGTGCGGGCTCGAGTTGTATGAGTTCGTAAATGCGTTCGAGGGCAGATTTATACTGCGCCTCGGTTTTTATCAAATCACACATTTTAAGGCAAGGAGTTGGGTTGCTAGAATCTGTTTGAGTTAAGATTAAAGGTTGATTTTAAAAGTAAAAAGGGTTGGGTAACGTGCTGCCGGCCCCTTTTATATCAGCGATCAAACATCAACATCAAAAATCAACACTCATGTAATTTATTAATCTTAACTCAACCAGTTACAAAAATGGGGTTCTCTCCTCCAAAATCCCGCTCAATCCTTCAAAAATCACGACAATCCTATTCAAAAAACATTTGAACAAAACCTGAGCAGGAATCTGAGCACCCCCACCCGCCACTTTTGCCCCAACAAAACGATCCGTCCGCATGAAAAATCCATCCGTCGCCACCCAACAGGAAGCCCTCCAAACCCGGGCCGACTACGAATTTCTCACCACCTGGCGCCTGCCCGATGCCACCTGCCAGGAAATCTACCGCATCCTCGAAGACGTGGAACACCTGGCCGACTGGTGGCCGGCCGTGTACCTCGACGTGAAAGTGCGTGAAAAAGGCCAGCCCGGCGGCATCGGCAAACTGGTCGAACTCTACACCAAAGGCTGGCTGCCTTACACCCTGCGCTGGACCTTCCGCGTCACCGCCGCCGAATTCCCCAAAGGCTTCGCGCTGCAGGCCATGGGCGACTTCGTGGGCACGGGCGTCTGGCGCTTCGAACAGGACGGCTCCGACTGCATCGCTACCTACGACTGGCGTATTTCAGCCGAAAAACCGCTGCTGCGCCGCCTGACCTGGCTGCTGCGCGGCCTGTTCTCCGCCAACCATGAATGGGCCATGCGCAAAGGCCTCGACAGCCTGCTGCTCGAACTGCGCCGCCAGCGCGGAGAACAAAACGTGCCGCCTCCTCCCCCACCGACCTGGCCGCATAACCGCTTGAATAACCGGGTGCTGTCTCCCAATTTTTGAACCTTTCGCGCCGCCACGCATTCACTCATTCGCACATTCACTCATTCACTCATTCCCTCCATGTGGCGCGAAGAAAAAAATCGATTGCAGGCGACCTTCCGGTTCAGGGATTTTGCCGAGGCCTTTGCTTTTATGACCGAAGTGGCGTTTCACGCTGAAAAACACGATCACCACCCCAACTGGAGCAACGTGTGGAACACCGTCGACATTCAACTCACCACCCACTCGGCGGGCAATACGGTGACCGACAAGGACCGCGCGCTGGCGAAGGCGATCGACAGAATTTTTCAAAAATACCGGACACACGACGAAGGCGGCTAAATTTGCCGTCATGCACGTCCAGTCCAAACTCCCCCGCGTCGGTACCACCATCTTCACCGTTATGTCGGAACTGGCGCAACAGCACGGCGCCATCAACCTCTCGCAGGGTTTTCCCAATTTCGATCCTGCCGAGGGCCTCCAGCGCCTCGTATATGAACATATGCAGCGCGGCGCCAACCAATATGCGCCCATGCCCGGCCTGCTCCGGCTGCGCGAACGCATCGCCGGAAAAATGGCTTCGTTGTACGGCGTCGACCTCGATCCGCAAACCGAAATCACGGTGACGGCCGGCGGCACACAAGCCATTTTCTGTGTCATCGGCGCCTTTGTGGGTCCCGGCGACGAGGTGATCCTGATCGAGCCCTGCTACGATTCCTATCGACCTTCGGTCGAAGCTTTCGGCGGAACGCCGGTGGTGCACGCTTTATCGGCGCCCGACTACGCCATCGACTGGGCGGCAGTCGGGCGGCTCATCACCCCGCGCACCAGACTGATCTGCCTTAATACACCCAACAACCCGACAGGTCGCATGCTGAGCGCGGCGGACTGGGACATCCTGAACGAGCTGCTGCGCGGCACCGACGTGCTCGTCATGAGCGACGAAGTGTACGAACACCTCAGCTTCGACGGGCGGCCGCACGACTCGGCGCTGGCGCACCCTGAACTGCGCCAACGCACCCTGGCCATTTATTCTTTTGGAAAAACCTACCACAACACCGGCTGGAAAACCGGCTATTGCATCGCGCCGCAGGAACTTACCGGGGAGTTCCGGAAAGTGCACCAGTTCAACGTGTTTTCAGGCAATCACCCGGTGCAGGCGGCTTTCGCCGATTTTATGGTGCACGAGGCGGAATACCTGGGCTTGCCGGCTTTTTACCAGCAAAAGCGCGACTTTTTTCTCGAACAACTGGGCCGTACGCGCTTCCGCCCGCTCCCCTGCGAAGGCACGTATTTCCAACTTTGCGACTACTCGGCCATCAGCACGGAGCCCGATCTGGATTTCTGCAAACGGCTGACGACGGAGTTCGGCGTGGCGGCCATCCCGGTGTCGTCCTTTTACTCGGACGGCCGGGACCAGAAGGTGATTCGCTTTTGTTTTGCCAAAACGGAGGAGACGCTGGAACGGGCGGGGGAGTTGTTGGGAAGGGTTTAGTCAGGGATGCTCACCAGCTGCTTCGAGAATGTTCAGGTATGTTTGCCGGCTGAGGTAAAAATTGGCCTCGGTCATGAGCCGGTCCAGAAGGTTTTTCACGCTAAGTATAAGCTTTGCTCGTTTTGCCCGAATTAGAACTCCACCTATTCCCGTGATGCTTAGCCTGAGTCCGGCAGCGGCTTTTCTCCCTTCTAATTCATCAATGATGATTAGATCAGCTTTCAATTCCACAGCCAAAGCTATGGCTTCGGCTTCACCAGAATCGAGTCGTTGCAACAGTCCGACCAGTAAGTCGCTTTGTTTTGGGTGCCGAATAATCAGCCATTCCGCAGATTGAAAGGCAGAAACATCAACGCCGAACTGCGACAATTCGAGCAGTTCGGCGTAGACTTTGGCAGGAATAACTACCGTTCCAAAAAGGCTTTTTAATAACTCCAACTCATGAACGCGTGCCAGCGCGCTAATGGCAGAAGTATCACTAACGACGATCATGCCTCTGGTTCATTGAGTATGGAAAGGTCTTCCTGAAAAGATTTTTCATCGTACTGAACCGGGATGTGGCGTTTACCCAGCTCATTCAGAAAAACAACCCGTGAAATCCCAGCGAATTCGGCGCATTTGCCCGAAGGAACCTTCATCTCGCTGTACAGGAAAATGGCGATTTCCAATTTTACTTCGGACTCGCTTTTGTCCGTGTAATGGAGGATGTCGTTCGGAATTTCGACGATCATGGGTGAATTGTTAAGTTCAACAAATTTACAGAAAATTACCAACATGATTGTCATTTCGCACAGATCAGTCAATGCCTTGATGTACAGAATGGTCGAGGGCCTCTATTTTTTTCAGCAATTCTTCTTCTGAAACAGGTGCTAGGTCAAGGCGGAAGCGATTCTCATGGCTTAGGTTAGCCGGTAAAATGCCAGCATAAAATTGGCGATTGCGCAGTCCGACAGCATAAACTTGTACCCGTTCCATAGGCAGGAACGCCGGGTGAAACGGGAATACAAATCCTGCGTCGGAAGACTCCAAAAAAACAGAAGCGTTCTGGTCAAAAACTAAACATACCGCCAAATCATCGTATTGATTCGCTTGTTCGATTTCAACAAGCAGAGAGACTTCCGGCATGTTTTCCGCATATAACATATCCACATTCATCCATGTCAGGTCGTAGACGGAAAACAAGTAAGACTTTGCACCCTGCTCATGAAGATGTTCCCCGTTCAAGGCCGCGCAATCGAAATCAGCAGCCGTACGAACTACAACCTGTCGGGCACTTTCTTCCTGGATAAATGCATAGATCGCCTTGATTTGCCGGTTTGAAAGATGAGTAAAGGAATTCATGAGAACAGGTTTCCACTTATTCCAAATGCATACCGCCTGCCCGTCGCCGGCTGCTATCATTCCTTCCGGATTACGCGTGAAATCGATCAGCCATTTTTCACTATACCATTCACCGATATTTCCCAACGCCGGGCCGGTCAGGTTTTCCGACATTGATTTGGAATGGCAACTTGCACAATTCATATTAAATAGCATCTTTCCTTCCCCCGGCGCCCATAATTCTTCGGCATTTTCAAGGGGTCTCGGGTTTCCCCATTGCACACTGTTCTCAACGATTTCTCCGGTGTATAATTCTGCGCTTTCGGGGTTGCCCGAGGGCATTTCCACCCGCACCGGACAATCCGGATTGATCGTCGTCCCTGCCGGCGACCGCACATTCAGGTAAATCATCCCTTCGCTGGCCAGCAAATGCCCGTCGGTCGTGACTGTGCTCAAACCGTTGCGGATCATATCGGCCCGGTTGGTGACTTCCTGTACTTCGAGCACGATTTCCGTGGCCGTTGTTTGAAATGTATTGCCGCAGAATTTCAGGATTGTGCCTTTCCGGCAGGTGATAGTGGTGTCACGACCTGTTTTCAGGTGAAAAATCTGTTTGGGCGCCGCCAGGCGGCGCAGGATTTCGCCGGGCTGTGGATCGTGTTTGCAGGCGGCAAGCAATAGCAAAAAACTGAATAGACACGTCAGGTTACGAATCATGGCAGAAAATGAAGCCCGCCGGCAACACGTACCGGCGAGCTTCAAAAATACACGATCGCGCACCATCGAAAAATCGAATCAATCGCTCCATCGACTCAATCCAATCACCCCCGCACCACCATCACCTTCCCGCTCTGCATCCGCCCGTCCTTTAAAATCCGGATGGTGTAGAACCCTTCCGCCAGATCGCTCACCAGCACCGTATTGGCGCCCTCCTGCGGGTGTTCCAGTTTGCGCACGGCCTTGCCTTCGGCGTCGTAAAGGGTAACGGATTGCACGGTGCAGGGCAGTTCGAGGGTGAATTGGTCCGCCGCCGGATTGGGGTAAAACAGCGCCTGCCAGTTCTGGCCTTGCTGCTGGTTCTGGGCCTGCGGGTCTTCGAAACGGATGGTCGATTTGCCTTCGCAGGTTTCCACGGTGGCGTACTCGGTGATGAGCCGCACGAGCAGGTCGTTGAGCAGTTCGACTTTGTATTCATCCGTCGTGGGTTCGAGGTGTTTGCCGCCCACGCCGGAGTGGTCGGTGAGGAACACATAGGAGCCGTTGGTGGCGAGGCCGAAAAATTTCATCAAAAACTCGGTGTCTTTCTGGATGCCGCTGGCGCTCACCGGCACGATGCGGATGCCCCGGCGGGCCGCTTCGCGGATGCTGCGATGCAGGCTTTCGATCACTTCGGGGTCCTGGTGCGGGCTCGCGTCGAGCACCAGGAAACAGATGCGCGTGACGGCGTCGGGGCTCCACGGCTGGCGGAAAATGGCTTCTTCGAGCGCGGAGTGCACGGCTTCGGGGTAGTCGCCGCCGCCGCCTGCAAATTGTTGTTGAATATAATCGACCGTCTGGTGAATATCGGGCGTGAGGGCGCTGCTTTTCACCAGGTAGTCGTCGCCTTTGTCGCGGTAAAAGACCGAGCCCATGCGGATGTTCAGGTCCGGATTCGTGTTTTGCACGCGGCCGATCACGTCGAGCAGTTCGGTTTTGAGGTATTCGATCTCGTCGCCCATGGAACCCGTGGCGTCCACGGCCCACACGATGTCGACGTTTTTCGGGGCCTGGCATTCGCGCTTGATTTTGAGTTTGTTCAGGCCTTCGGCAAAGGGTTTGGTAGTGGGGAAATTGTATTTTTTGCCGTCGACAAAAGTGACAAGGGAATAATTGGACGCGACTTTGGCGGTGTCGAACATCCCCGCCCACAGCTCCGCGCGGCCCAAATTGTCCGTACGCGACTCCCAAATCACCGTACCGGTTCGGTCGAGCAGTTTCACTTCGGCATCCACGATGGGGAATTCCTGCTCGTTTTGCAGCATTACCGCGAAGCGGTTTTTGGGATAAAACCCGTACATCGTCTCGTAGGGCGCTATTTCGCCGTCGCTGAGCAGGTCGGTCCAGTGTTTGGACCAATTGTGCAGGTCGTTCCATTCGCCGGCGGTGAGCAGGCCGGCGCGAGGAGCGGGTTGGGTGGGCACGCCGGGCGATTCGCGGCGGGCTTCTTCGTCGGCGAGGTCGGTTTTCGGAGTTTCGGCAAGGTCGGTTTTGGCGTTGTAGGAAAGTTTCATTTCGCCGGCTGCAGGCGCGGGTTTGGATAGCGGCATGCTCACACTTCCGGCATCAAACGAACCATCTTCAACAGGCGCTTTTGCATCGGCGGGGGGAGTGGTACGCAGATGACCCAAAACCAATTCCTTGGGTGGCTCAGTAGTAGAAGGCGGAGTTGGTGCATCTACTTTTTTTACGCCAAATAAATTCTGTGCGCCTTTAATCGGGTTTGAAGGAAGTTTGTCAGAAGGTTTTGCATCGCTTGGTGTGCTTGCTGCGGGTGTTTCTTCCTCGGCTTTACCAGCGACAGACTTGGTTGCGTCGCGGTCTTTGGTTTCCGGCGCGGCCTTTTTTGCGCGCTCTTTGCGGCCGGCCGCGGCAGGTTTCGGCGTCGCACGAATGTCGTCGGAGGTGAGGATGCTCCCGGATTCGGTTTCATCCATGCGGATCAGCGGGGTTTTGTAGCTGGTGATCACCACTTCCTGGAGCGCGCCGCTGGATTTGAGTTCGGCGTTCAGGGTGGTGATTTTTCCTGCCGTGATTTGGACGTCGGTGATGCGCTGCGTTTCGAAGCCGGTGTAGTTGATTTCCACGGTATAAGTGCCGGGGTCGAGTGCGAGGCGGTAGTTGCCGTCCACGTCGGTGATGGCGCCGCGGACGAGTTTTTCTTTCTGGAGGGCCTTGACGCTTGCGCCGATGAGGGCTTCGCCGTGGTCGTCGGTGATTTTTCCGGTGAGCAGCGTGTCGGCAGTGTAGGGTTGCAGGGCGGCCAGGGCGGAACTGAGCAGCAGGAAGAAGAAGTATTTCATGACGGTTTGGTTTTGAAAAAAAATACCGGGTAACAGATTGCGGCGGATGGATGCGGCGGCAGGGAGAAAATGCATACAAGGCGCGGATTTTTTCTGCAAGGTTGTTTTCCCGTACCTTCACGTGCACAACTGCGGAATGACCATGCAACTCAGCCGGACATTATTTTGGGACACGGATTATGACAAGATTGACTGGGAAAAGAATGCTCCGTATGTCGTCGACCGGGTGCTGCAACGCGGCACGCTGGAAGAATTTAAGGCAATTTTGACTTTTTACGGTCGTGAAAGGATGCGGGAGATCATCAAAAACCTGCGTTATATGGACAAGCGCCCTATGCACTTTGCCAGCGTATATTTTGACATTCCATTGGAGGAAATGCGATGCTACAAACTCAAACAGTTGAACCTTTCACACTGGGATTACTAAAATCCTTGCAGGAGAAGCCCTACCTGGAAGAGTTTGTGTTGGTGGGCGGAACCGCCCTTGCTTTGCAAATTGGGCACAGGAGATCTGTGGACCTAGATTTTTTCACATTGGCAGAATACAGCGCCGAACACCTGTTTGAAACCCTTCAACGCGATTTCACCATTCAGGAGCCTTTTGTCAAAGACCGCAGCACACTGATTGCCGAAATTGAAGGGGTTAAAGTTGATTTTATTCGATTCAGATACCATTTTCGGCTACCCTATCTGAATGCCGGGGGAGTTCGCTTGCTCCAAATCGAAGACATCGCCCCGATGAAGTTGGATGCCATTGCTGGCAGGGGGCGAAAACGCGATTTTTTCGACCTCTATTTTCTTCTGAAAAAATATGACTTACCGCAAATGATGGACTTGTACCAGCAGATGTATCACCACAATACGGTGTTCCATGTTTGGAAAAGTTTGACCTACTTCGACGATGCGGAAAGCGATGCCGACCCCTACGTCTTCGACCCGACCGTCACCTGGCCCCTCGTCAAAACCACCCTCGAAAACGCCGTCCGCGCCCTGTGACGGCGTTTTTTCTTTTCTTGCGGCAAAAAATACCGCCCTATGTCCGCTAAACTCAACCGCCGCAAATTCCTGCAAACCGCCGCCCTCACCGGCGCTGCATTGGCCACGCCGAAAATCCTCGGCGCCACACAACCGTCCACCGTGCACCGTGCACCGTCTGCCATCAAAACCAAAATCAACCTCGGCTTTATCGGCGTCGGCCTGCGCGGGCAGGACCACGTGAACGAAGCCCTGCTCCGCGACGACTGCGAGGTGGTCGCCATCGCCGACCCCGACCCCGGCATGGTCGCGGCCTGCCTCAAAATGATCGCCGACAAGGGTAAAAAGAAACCGGCCGTGTACGACCAGGGCAACTTCGATTACCAGCGCCTTGTGGCCGACAAAAACGTGGACGCCGTCATGATCGCTTCGCCCTGGGAATGGCACACCCAGCAGGCTGTGGCGGCCATGAAAGCGGGCAAATACACGGCCACCGAAGTCGGCGGCGGGTTCTCGCTCGACGAGTGCTGGCAACTCGTCAATACCCACGAGGAGACCGGCACACACCTGATTTTTATGGAAAATGTGTGCTACCGCCGCGACGTGATGGCCGTGCTGCAAATGGTGCGTGAGGGCCTCTTCGGCGAACTCATGCACCTCGAAGGCGGCTACCAGCACGACCTGCGCGGGGTCAAATTCAACGACGGCGTGTCGCCCTACGACTCGGGCGTGGAATTTGGCGAAAAAGGATTCTCCGAAGCCAAATGGCGCACCAAACACTCCGTGCACCGCAACGGCGACCTCTACCCGACCCACGGCGTAGGCCCCGTGGCTATGATGGCCAACATCAACCGCGGCAACCGTTTCCTGCACCTCACCTCCACCTCCACCAAAGCCCGCGGCCTGCACAACTACATCGTCAATCACCCCAAAGGCGGCCCCAACCATCCGAACGCCTCTGTGCAATTCAACCTCGGCGACGTGGTCACCACCGTCCTCAAAACCGCCAACGGCGAAACGGTGCTGCTCTCACACGACACGGGTCTGCCTCGTCCGTACTCGCTCGGATTCCGGGTGCAAGGCACCAAAGGCATCTGGATGGACGTGAACAGAAGCCTGCTGCTCGAGGGCCAAACCAAACCGCACACCTGGGAAGCCGCGCAGGCGTGGCTCGACAAATACGACCACCCGCTCTGGAAGCGCTACGGCGCGCAGGCCGAAGGCGCGGGGCATGGCGGCATGGACTACTTCGTGTTCCATCATTTTATCGAAAGCGCCAAGCTGAACCAGGCGCCTCAGCTCGACGTGTACGACGCGGCCACCTGGCTGGCCATCACGCCTTTGTCGGAAGCGTCCATTGCGACGGGCAGCAGTCCGCAGGCGTTTCCCGATTTTACACGCGGGCGGTGGACGGAGCGGAAGCCGGATTTCGCTTTCGGGGATGCGTTTTGATTTTCGGCGGGAAGGCCCCGGGGTGTAGGGCAGACCTCGGAGGTCTTCGAAGACCTCCGAG
>JBGAJY010000089.1:0-21129 GCA_044224705.1 Saprospiraceae bacterium | reverse complement strand
GTTTTTTTGAATAATTGTAAAAAAACTTTGCCCGGACGTTGACCGGTCTCGGAAAAGGGACACCATCCCATTGATATCGAATTATTGAAAGCAGCTTGAAATCTGCCGTTTCTTCTGTCATGAGTGACCACGACAACCAATTGTTGCAGGAACTCCGCGCCGGCGGCTCCCGGCGCGATGCCGTATTGGAACGTTGTTTTTATCGGGACAAAAAACTGTCTGACTTCCTGTGGAACAAGCTGGTGCGGCCTGACGGAGGCACACAGAGCGATTGGGACGACTTGCGGCAAGACACGATGATTCACTTTGCCGCTACCGTCGTCGATGGACGGTTTCGGGGTGAGTGCAGCCTGCACACCTGGTACCGGCGCATCGCCATTAATGTGTGGCTCAACCAGCGCCGGAAAATCCAGCGACACAAGGGGCGTCTGGTGCCGCTCGACCCGGCCCTGCTCCAGGAGGCACAGGAAGGACCGCATTTGATTTTGGTGACTCAGGAACGCCGGCAATGGCTGAGAAAAATTCTCTCAGACTGGGCAAGGGGAGGGAAATGCCTCGAACTCCTGAGCCGGTGGTCGGAAGGACTAAGTCCGGAGGAAATCATGAACCATTTCGGTTATAAAAACCTGAATACGGCTGAAAATGCCACGTTCCGCTGCCGGGAGCTGTTCCGGAAGTTCCTGGACAAACACCCGGCACTGAAAAAAATACTCATTTGAACCCCGTAAATGAACGAGAAATGACTGTTCCTCAATTGGATAAAACGGACCGTTACGTGCTCGGCCTGATGGATGCTGCCGAGCGGGCTGCATTCGAAGAAGCGCAACGACAGGATGCCTCGCTGGCGCGCGAGGTGGAGTTGCGCCTGATCGAACAGGAAATCCGCCATGTCGCCCTTGGAGACCATTTGCGCGACAGAATGTCGGACTGGGATAACCGAAGGGATCGGAATAAAAGGTATTACGTCTTGTTTGCGCTCATCGGTATTGCGCTGTTGTGGGGAGGAGTGCTGGTATGGCGGAATGCTTCAAATGTGAACGAAGAAGTACCTGCTATTCCCGAAAAGGCGCCTTCTGTATTCCCCGAACAGCCGGTCCCAATACCTCAGGCTACTGCCAATTCTCCCGATTCCGTAGCACAGCCCTCCCGGATGGTTTATGATTACACCCGAACGGCTCGACGGCTCTGTCTGCTTCAGGACGATTTGCACCTGAGCAACCACAAGAGTTCAGGGGCGCCGACAGCCTCTGCTGCCGAAATCGCTCTCGAAGAGGAACAATGGGCTGAAGCCGTCCGGCAGTTTCGCTTGCAGGAAGCTGCGGACAGCATTTCGGTCAATCCACTACTGTTTGGCTATGCCTTATTCAAAGTTGGGAACTACCCGGAAGCGGTAAAAAGGTTCCGGCAGGCCAAAAACAAGGGTGACAGCTTCTTTGCCGATGAAGCCAGGTATATGCTCGCACTTTCCATTCTGGCCTCCGGGGACCCTCGATCTCCGGAGATCAAAAAGCTGCTCGCCGAATTGGCACAACGATACGCAGACGACGAAATAGGAACAGAGCAGATTGGTCAGGGTGTGCAGGAGTTGCAACAAATACTTTATCCGCACAAAAAGTAGCCTGACGCAGGCCGATTTTGCATCGCCTCATTGTGCCGGCAGGAGGGTGGCGAAAAAACTAAAAACGAGCGCAGCCAAGGGGCGCAGCAGAAAGGCATTTTTCATTGAACAAGCTTGTTTTGTGTGATTCGACTGCCGAAAGTTCGGCCATTTGTTGCGTATAAAGCATTTTGTCAGTTTGTGGCAAAGTTGTTTCAGCCCTCGGGAGTACTTTTCATGGCTGAACCAAACTAATGTATTCGCCATGAAAAGGAACCTGTTCATGCTCTGTCTGCTCTTCGCAGCTCCATCCATTACTTATGCCCAACAAAACTTCTCCTTTCCTGAGTCGGATGCCGAATGGATCACGACGCGTGTGTCCGGCTGCATCGGCGGAAGCAGTATTTACAACCTCTGGAGGGAATACCTCGGTCCGGACACCTTGCTTCAGGGACACATTTACCAGAAGTTGTTCCTGCAACCCGAATGCACCTTGGTGACACAAGGATAGCATTGCGACTATTCGCTGACACCCTACCAGGGAGAGGCCTTTGTAGTAGGAGGGCTGCGGGTCGACGGTCAGCGGGTCTATTTCCAAAAATTCGACCTGTCGCAGAACGCCTTGCTGAATTACGAAAACGATCTCCTTGACCTGCCTTCCGGCGTAGACGTGCTCTTGTATGACTTTGACCGGGTGGTGGGCGACACGCTGGTGGCGCCATTGGCCGGCGGCGCGGCCAAACCGTACAAGGTGAGCACGATCACCCTGCTGCCATCCGGCCGGAAAAAATTCAAACTGACCCATATCAACGGGTTTGGATACACCCAGGAGGTGGTGGAGGGCGCCGGCAACACCAGGGGGCTTTTTGGTAATTATTCCGACCCGTCCGGGTCCAGCTATCTGCCGCTGGATGGTTGTTTCAACCAAAATGGCGAATCGGTGCTGGAATCTGCCAATTGTAATTTTTGTGGCAGCGTGGATGTTCGTCCAGATTTTCCGGAACGACCCTTTATACTGTTTCCCAACCCCGCCGACGACGAAATCAGCATTCAGACCCGCACCGGCAATGCAGAGCATTGCCATGTGAAAATAGTTGACTTACTGGGCCACGTGCTGTTCGAAAAAACCGGTTTCAACACCGATACGGCTATTTCAACGGCCAACTGGCCGCCTCAAACCTGCATTTTGTCCTTGACCGACCCGGAAAGCGGTCACAGCTGGGTGCAAAAATTCCAGGTACAGCATTGAGGCGCTCGGGCAGGTTTGGACACTGTCAAAACTTTCTCAACTTTGTCGGTAAACATCCATTGCCCGGCTGACCCATGCTCTACGACCTCTTCCAATCCACCCGTTCCGAAGCGGAATTCAACGAACTGCTCCACCTCACCTTCACCGAACACGAGCGCGAGCTGATGATCGAACGCTGGAAAATCTTCGAGGCCTTCGACCGCGGGCTGTCCCAACGGGAAGTGTCCAAGGAAGTGCCCTGCAGCATCGTCACCGCTACGCGCGGCGCCAAAGTATACCGCGACAACCGCGCCGCCATTCAGAAGTATCTGGAGGTGTGGCGGAAGCACGTAGGCTGATGCCTTTTGATACAGGGTTGGGTATTTTCATGAAATTCGTAACATGAAGTGTTCCGAGCCGGCTACTTTTGACCATACAGACCTTCATATCAAGCAAGTATGATCCATGACTTTACACATCAATAAAAAGACTTACCAGGTCGATGTAAGCCGCGAAATGCCTTTGCTGTGGGTGATTCGCGACGTCATCCAACTGACGGGCACCAAATACGGTTGCGGCGTAGCGCAATGCGGAGCCTGCGTGGTGCACCTGAACGGAGAAGCCGTGCGCTCCTGCGTGACGCTGGCAGGACGCGCCGAAGGCCAGGAACTGGTCACGATCGAGGGCTTGTCTGAAAACAACGACCACCCGCTCCAGCGCGCCTGGCAGGAGATCGATGTGCCGCAATGCGGCTATTGCCATTCGGGCCAGATCATGTCGGCCGCGGTTTTGCTGCGCGAAAATCCAAACCCGAGCGACGAGGATATCGATGCTGCGATGGCAGGCAATATTTGCCGTTGCGGCACCTACCTGCGTATCCGGAAGGCCATCCACCGGGCCGCCGAGATGCAGCGGGAAGGGAAGTGAGCGTCCTTACTCCACAAGCTCTGATCTTTAAACATGCTATAAGCAATTGCCGTCTGAAATGAAGACACTCGCTTTTCTGCCTGTAAAAATGGCGCTCCTCCTGGCTGTTGGTCTGTCTGTCTTTGCAGTCATGGCTGCTGCGAGCCGGCAAAAGGATAGTTTTAGCCCGGACCTGGCGAAATCGGAACCCACAAACCGCGACAGTGTCGAATCGGTCCAGGCTTTTATGAAGGCTTATAAAGTCCTGATGAGCCCACGCTGTATGAATTGCCACCCGGCCGGCGATGTGCCACTCCAGGGCGACGACAGCCATCTGCACACCATGTCCCCGCAACGCGGCCTCGACGGCAAGGGGCTGTATGCCATGAAATGCGCCAACTGCCACCAGCCAGCCAACACACCGGGCCTGCACACACCACCCGGAAATCCCAACTGGCATTTGCCGCCGGCCAATATGAAAATGGTCTTTCAGGGCCGCACACCCCACCAGCTCGCCAAACAACTGACAGACCCCGAGCAAAACGGACACAAGAACAGGCAGCAATTGATCGAACACGCCTCGGATGGACTGGTCCTGTCGGCCTGGAACCCCGGGGAGGGGCGCACGCCTCCGCCGATGAGCCATGCCGAATTTCAACAAGCCTGGGTCAAATGGATAGAAAAAGGCGCCTATGCGCCGAGCCCGGAGTAAAAGACTCATCTTCCGCCGAACTGAGGCCGGCGCCCAAACAGATTTTCGCTCATGAATAAATTATCCAGAAGGAAATTCATTGAAGTATCCAGCCTGGCAGGGATATCGCTCTGGCTCGGTTTTCCCACCGGTGCCCTCGCCAATTCGCGGATACTCAACGCCGGCGCAGCCGCCACGGAGGTCGAGCTGAACGCCTGGATCCGTATCAATACCGACGGCCGGGTAACCATTTTCAGCCACCGCGCCGAGATGGGCCAGGGGGTGTACCAGGCCATTCCGCAGATCATCGCCGAAGAGCTCGAAGTGTTGCTGAGCGAGGTCAACATCGTTTTTGCGCAAGGCAACAATAAAAAATACGGCAACCAGATCACCGGCGGCAGCTCGACGGTGCGCAGCAATTACAAAAAACTCCTGCGACTGGGCGCCACCGCGCGGGAGATGCTGATCGAAGCCGCCAGCAACGTCTGGAAGGTGCCTAAATCGGAGTGCCGCGCCGAAGCGGGCTCGGTGATACACGTGAATTCTGCAAAAAAACTGCACTATGGCGAGCTGGTGGTGGCCGCTTCGAAACTGGAAGTGCCGGTGGACGTTCCGCTCAAAAAACGAGCCGACTACAAACTGATTGGCAAGCCGCTTCTCCGGCGGGATACGCCTTTGAAAACCAATGGCACGGCCGTGTTTGGCATCGACCATAAAATACCGGGCATGTTGTACGCTATGGTCGAGCGCAATCCGCGGCTGCGGGGCGTCGTGAAAAGTTTCGACGATAGCGCTACCCGCAAAATACCCGGCGTTCGCCACGTGTTCAAGGTGCGCATGAGCGTCTTCAATACCTACCGCGAAGGCGTCGCCGTAGTAGCAGAATCTACCTGGGCCGCCTTGCAAGGGAGAAAAGCCCTGAAAGTCGAGTGGGACGACAGCGGATTTGAACACCTGAACTCGGAAGAAATTTATCGAAGCCAAGCCGAGCTCCTGAACACCCGGGAGGGCCTGTCGTTCCGGAAAATCGGAGACCCGGAGAGCATCCTTCAGCAAGCTGCAGATAAAATTGACGTGGTTTATGAGACGCCATACCAGGCGCACTACTGCATGGAACCCCTCAATTGCGTGGCACATTACCAGGCCGACAAACTGGAAATCTGGGGGCCGATCCAGGCGCCCGATTGGGTGCAGGATTTCCTCAGCAAGGAGATGGGGCTGGATCTCGACAAGGTGATCGTGAACCTCACCTTTCTCGGCGGAGGTTTCGGCCGGAAAGCGTTTACGGATTATCCGCATGAAGCGGCGCTGATTTCCAGGGAAATCGGGGGACCCGTTCAGGTCGTCTGGACGCGGGAAGATGACGCCACGCAGGGCCCGTTCCGGCCGGGCATGTCTTACCGCTGCGAAGGAGTCGTCACCAATGGTGCAATTCAGGCGTTCAAGGTTCGGATGTGCGGTCAAAACATTGACCATTGGGGCTCGGGGGATAAAAACAACGCCAACGACAGTACCTCGGAGGGGTTCCTGAAGCCCTATTTTGAAAGCATCCGGAACCTCAGTTTTGCGGAGGTGCCTTTTGAAACACCTATTCCCATAATGTGGTGGCGCTCCGTGTACGCCTCGACCAATGGCTTCGCCTACGAAAGTTTCCTCGACGAACTGGCTGTCGCAGCCGGCAAGGACCCGCTCGATTTCAGGAGACAATACCTGCATGACGACCGGCTGCATCGCCTCATCGACGCCCTTGAAATAATGTCCGGCTGGAAAAACCGCGCCCCGAATCAGGGCTATGGCGTTGCGATCACAGAGTGTTTCGCAAGCACCGTAGGCCAGGTCGTACAGGTCGGGCGCGGCCCCGACGGGAAGCTCAGGATTGTCCAGGTCTGGGTGGTAGTCGACTGCGGCTGGTACGTCAATCCCGACACCATCAGGGCCCAGGTGGAAGGATCTATCATCATGGCGCTGGGTGCGGCCACTATGCATGAAGTGAGGTTCCGCGACGGCATGGCTGCGCAAAAGAATTTCTACGACTACCGTATGCCGCGCATCAACGACATTCCGCCGATTGCCGTACAGATCATGCAGAACGAGGCCGATGCGGGAGGCGTGGGCGAACCGGCCCTGCCTCCCTTTGCGCCTGCCCTGACCAATGCAATCTTCAATCTGACCGGGAAACGCATCAGGCGGCTTCCGTTCGACATGGCAAGCCTCTGACGCGCCGGCTTTCCCTGTGATCCGATGAAAGAGCTCAATGATATTATCCAGGCTTTCGAACGCGCCGTGCGGAACAACAAGCGAACCGCACTGGTCACGGTGGTGCGGGTGGATGGTTCCTCGTACCGGCGGCCGGGCGCGCGTATGCTGGTCACGGAAGACGGCGAAATCACGGGCGCCATCAGCGGCGGCTGCCTGGAGGGCGATGCCTTGCGCAAGGCGCAGCTGGCCATGCGCCGGCAACAAAACCGGCTGGAGATTTACGACACCACGAACGAAGAAGACAGTCGGCTGGGCCTCCAGTTGGGCTGTAACGGCGTAGTGTATATCCTCTTCGAACCGATTCTGCAAGATGCCGCCGATCACCCCGTTCATTTGTTGAAAAAAGCGGTAGCACAGCGAAAAGAGGCCGTTGTCGCCACGGGGTTTAGCCCCGATAAACGTTTGCCGCAAAGCGGCACCTGCCTGTTTGTGGGCGAGGAGGAGGCGCCTTGTCTGCAAAGCGAGCAAATGAAATCGGATGCCAGGGAGGTACTCCGCCAGAAAACGACGGCCGTAGTCGCTTACGGAGAACAGTCGGTACTGTACCAGTTTTTTCCACCCGTTGTTCAGCTCGTGGTGGTCGGCGCAGGCAACGATGCGCAGCCGCTCAGCGACATGGCCGCCCTGCTGGGCTGGAACATCGTGGTAGTCGACGGCCGGCCCGCATACGCCACCCCGCAGCGCTTTCCGAATGCCGGCCGGGTGTGCCTGTCGAGACCCGAGGGCATCTTGTCGGCTGTAAAAACCGATGCACAAACGGCTTTCGTCATTATGACGCACAATTATAAGTACGACCTCGGCGCCCTGGCCCAACTGGTGTCGGCCGACTGCGGGTACGTGGGTGTACTGGGGCCGAAGAAAAAACTGCAACGACTGTTCGAGGACCTGGCACGGCAGGGCATCACGCTCCGGCCGGATGTGCTGCACAAAATTCACGGCCCGGTCGGACTGGACATCGGCGCCGAAACAGCGGAAGAAATTGCGCTGTCCATCCTGGCGGAGATCAAGGCTGTGTTTTCCGGCCGGCGAGGCACACCGCTGAGGGAAAGACGGGCAGAAATTCACGAACGCTCCTTCCTCGTACAATACGATTCGTATGATTAATGCCGGCGCCGTCATTTTGGCTGCCGGCAGCGCTACCCGCTTTGGATCAGCCAAGCAACTGCTTCGTTTTCAGCAAAAAACGCTTATACAACATGTTATCGACGCAGCGTTCAGCGCTGGCGCTGCGCCGGTAGTCGTCGTCACGGGCGCCCATGCCGATGCGGTTTCCGCGGTTATCGACCGGGGTCAGGTGTCGCTCGTGTACAACGATCAATGGCAGGAAGGCAAGGCCTCGGGTATCGCTGCCGGCGTCCGGCACCTGCTTGCGCTGAACGAAGCAGTGGAAAAAATTATTCTCGCGGTGTGCGATCAGCCGTTTGTTACGGCGGAGTTGTTCAGGCAGCTCGATCAACGGCAGGCGTCGGGCCAAAAGCGCATCGTGGCCTCGGCTTATGCCGGTACGCTGGGTACGCCGGTACTGTTTACCCGGCACTATTGCGATGCGTTGCAGAGCCTTCAAGGGGAAGAAGGAGCCAAAAAATTGCTCGGACTTTACCGCGACGATGTAGACACGGTCGAATTTCCGCGGGGAGAAATGGACATCGATACGGCGGAGGACTATGAGCGGGCCTTGAAATATCTTTCGGGACAGCCCTGAAAAACGGGTTCAATTTTTGTCGCGGCCCGGCAACCGTCACCCTATATGAAAGCACGTTGGTTGACATCAGAGAGTTGGTTGATATCAGAGACAAGATTACATGAGATTTGATTTTTGATTTAATAACTATCCGCAAATTGTACCGAAAGTGTTGCGCTTCAATATCAATAACGCAGCCGCATAGCGGCGGCATTTTGGTAGCCCCACAGGCGCATTTTTGAAATTAAAAACCGCGTAGCGGTGACATTATGGAACGTGATTAAAATGCCACCGCTACGCGGTTTTCAAACATTGAATCCGATTGCAACGGCTACCAAAATGTCACCGCTACGCGGTTATTACAAGGATGGGCAACTGACCTTTGAAGCGCAATGTTTGGGGACAATTTGCGGATAATCATTTTTGATTTTTACGCGCCCCCAATTGATTAGAATATTTTGAGAGCGCCCATTCTCCGTTTAAATCAAAAATCAAATCTCATGTAATCGTCAATCTTATATCAAATACCACCGCCCCCAGCTCCCCACTAAAATTTCTGCTCCGGCCTCTTGCGCGACCGGAGTTTTTTTGCACATCTTTGCATCATCGTACCGATACGTTGATACATTTGAAAAATGACGACCAAAACCGCCCGCCTGCCCTACTGCGATGCCCTCTCGCTCTACCGCCACCTGAAAAACGGAGGCCCTTCCTGTCTGTTCGAATCCGCTTCGCCGGTGGACAAAAGCAGCCGCATGTCGATCATCGGTCTGGACCCTGCGCTCGAACTGACGGGCAAAAACGACGATCTGGTGATCCGTCTGCTGCAGCCGCGGGGCCAGCTGTTTTATGATTTTGTAAAAACCGAATTCGCCGCTTACGTGCACTCCGATACCGGCGGGCGCCTGCTCCTGCAATTGCCCAAAACGCCATTCGACGGACCCGAAGACGAACGGCTCGACCGCCGGAACATCGCCCAGCCGCTGCGCCGCCTGCTCGCCGAATTCCGCAACGAGGAGAAAAATTTCATGGGTTTTTACGGCGCACTCGCCTACCAGTTTGTGTACCTCTTCGAGGATTTGCCCTTTCAGAAATCCTGCGCGGAGCCGGATTTTCACTTGTTTTTATTCGACAACATCCTGTTGTTCAATCATTTGACCAAAGACCTGACTGTGTACGTGACGCGACAGGACGAGGCCGCCTGCGATGCGGATTTGTTGATCCTCAATGCTGCAATAGCGGAGGCCGGCTCAACGACTGAAAACCCACGCCATTTGCACGTCGGGCCGTTTATTGCCACGCCCGACGATGAGACTTTCCGCCGGCAGGTACAGCGCGGCATCGAACTCTGCAACGAAGGCGAACTGCTCGAAATCGTGCTCAGCCGCCGTCTGAACGCTACCTATTCCGGCGACTTGCTGCCCCTTTACGAACGCTACAAAGCCATTAACCCCAGCCCGTACCTGTTCTTCTTCGACTTCGGCGACGAAACCCTGCTCGGCGCCAGCCCCGAAATGATGCTGCGCTACGAAGCCGGCCGCGCTACACTGCGCCCCATCAGCGGCAGCATCCGCCGCTCCGACAACCCGATCGAGGACCACCATCTCATGATGCAACTTTTGAACGACCCGAAAGAGAAATCCGAACTCGATATGCTCATCGATCTCGGCCGCAACGACCTGGCCCGCATCTGCAAACCCTGTATCGCCATCGACCACTACCGCATCGTGGAAAAATATTCGCACGTGACGCATACCGTGGCGCAAGTCAGTGGCGAACTGGAAGAGCGCTATTCCGGCTTCGACGCGCTCATCGCCAGCCTCAACGCCGGCACCCTCACCGGAGCGCCCAAAATCGCCGCCATGCGCTACATCGAGGAAATTGAACAGCACAGCCGCGGCTACTATGGCGGCAGCATCGGTTGGCTGCTGTTCGACGGCGACGTGAACACGGCCATCACCATCCGCACCGCACATGCCCGCGACGGGCAGCTGGCGTTTTGCGCGGGAGTGACTTTGCTTTATGAATCGAAGCCGGAAAGTGAATTGAAGGAAACAAAAATCAAAGCGGGGGCCTTTCTCGCGGCCTGCGAAGCGTTTCAGGACGACCCTCGACTTTCGCATTTGGGTAGTAGCAATCTGCGATTGAAGGGACACGGATAACACGGATGCAAGCAGCACGGATTTTCACGGATTTTGACCAATAAAACCCGGTTTTATCGATGTGAATCCGTGCTGCTTGCATCCGTGTTATCCGTGTCCTTACAATACAGTACGCAAAATTTTGATTTTCAGCACATTATACCTTTGCTTGCCTTGCGGCTTTGCGTGAAATAAAACAGTTCGGATATTTTATGGCGGTACGTTACGGCCCCCTCTGCGTGGAATAATTGCATGCAGAGACGCAGAGAAAAGAGCCGTCAACGCAGCAGCATCACTTTCCGATAGGTCCAGCCCGCCCCCGGCAAGTTCAATCCCACCAGATATGCGCCATTGGGCAAGTCCCCGGTATGCCAGGGGAAGCTTTGCCGACCCGCTGCCGGCAGGTTTTTATTTTCTGAAAATACTACCCGGCCGGTCATATCGGTCAAAACTGCCTGCACGCTACCCGCCTCTTCAAGGTCGAAAACAACGTTCAACTGATCGGCGAAGGGATTGGGGAAAACCGTGAAATCGCGACTTTCGGCCAGTGACCCAGCCGACCGAGCTCCCGCTTCCGAAGGCCGGTCCACCGTGTGTTCCACCACACAGTCGAATACGTTCAAATGCGTTTCATAAAAACCCGGCCCTTCGAGTCGCGCCGCGGCGTGGATAAAAAGAGGAGCGGCCTGCGGCGGTAAAGTGTATTCGAACACGTCTGACTGCCCGCCTGCGATGCCTGACCCGTCGGCTTTGAAACGGATGGAATAGAACGGCGAAGCATTGGCATTGCGCACGGCGTACGACCTGCCGCTGGGCGCCGTATAAGTCGTATTGGTCGCGGGAGCCTCGGCCGTCAGGCCGTCGGGCAATTGAAAAACGGCGTAAACCAGGGGATTGGAGCAGGTATTCGTCACCCGCAGGCGATAGGTCTTTTGACCCGCCGGATTTTGAAAAATGTGGAGTACCTCGAACCGAATGCAGGGCGTGGTTTTTACGTCGCAAGGCTCCTCATCGGTTTGCACATCGACCCTAACCGTGAAACAGCAAGTGGCCGTGCTGCCGCATTCATCAGTAGTGCGGTAGCATACCTGGGTCGGCCCGGCCGGAAAATCGCTGCCGCTGGGCAGGCCTTGAACAAGATTTATGGCAGCATTGCCGCAGGGACAGTCCGTCGTGGCCGCCGGGAGCGCGTAAGACACCACAGCCGACTGTTGGCCCGCCTGGGCATCGACGGTTAAATCTGCAGGGCAAAGGATAACCGGCGCCGAAGCCTGGGGCAAAGCAGTAAACGACAAAACGTAGGTGACGATCGTATCGCATGCTGCCGGATGGAGGATCGTATCCTTCACCGTACCGGGCTGGCTGTACCAGGCACCGGCCACCGACACTGAATCGCCGGGGCAAAAGGTCAGGCTTTCGTCCAGAAGCACGGGCTCGGGCGGACAATAAGCGGCTGTTGTGAATGACAGTAAGTCCGTATTCAGCGAATAGTTTTGGATAAATTGTCCAAAGTCATCGTATGTCAGGTTGAGGTCTTCTGCAGCCGTCGGGAGCCCGGTTGTTTTGATCGCCAACGGCGCCGTGCAACAGCCTTCCACCAGCATGTCGGGCAGTGTTTTGGTCAGGACCATTTTACCGCCGGAGACCGATTGGCGAAGGGAAACAAAACTGCCGTCGGGTGCCGGTAATGTATAATTGAAATTGGCAGGAGTGCGCCCGTAGCGAAAAGCCGCCGTTATGCCTGCTGCGGCATCCGTTTTGATCAAAACCGAGCGCTGGTTGGCCGGAGTGAGTGCCGCGTTGCACCCCAGAATAAAATTACCGTTCGGAGCATTGGCGAGATTCACCATCCTTAAAGATTCATTTTCCCGGTAGAGCACTTCGGAAATCGTCATCGAGCCGTCTTTGCCGATCCGGTGCAAGGTGGTGGCGTATTTCAGCGTGCCAGGCATATAGGTCGTTCCGCCGGTGATAAAATGCTCGCTGTCCACAGCGCGCATGGCGTACATCCCATTGAAGAGGTTGACCGTATCAGGGTATTGTTTGGCGGAATAAAGCGTCCCGTCGGCTGCGGATACGGTAAAAAAGGCGCGCTGGTTTTCATGTTCGCCGGCCACATAAACAGTGTCTCCCACAACTGCGGCAGCTCCAAAACTCACGCGGAGATTGTCCGAATCGTTTCCGTAATGTTTGCTCCAGACGAGCTCGCCGGCGTTGTCGATCTTGACCAGCATGCCGTCGATGGCCCCGATAGTAAAATGGAACAAAGCGCCGCTCAGGATGTACCCGTCGGGTACGGGCTGCACGTCGTAGCATTGCCAGGCATCGTCCAGGGTGGTACCCCATTCAAAATTGCCGTCCGCATCGGTTTTAATGACCAATACCCGTTGGATCAAGCCGCTCTGGTAGGAGGTATACCCCACGCCGAGGTATCCGCCGTCGTTGGCAAGGATCACCTGCTCTAAAGAACCGTGGATCGGCATCGGGTAGGTCTTTCGCCACACGAGCTCGCCGCTGCTGTCCAGCCGCATCAGCCAGGGTGTGCCGAGGGCCGAAGCATTGTTCTCTCGCCTGACACCGGCCACCACGTAGCCTGAGCCGGGTAATGCCAGGAAACGCCTTGCGTACTGGTACGCACTGTCGTCGTAAATTTTCTGAAAGGAATTTTGTGCGGAAAGCCCGGAACAAAGCAAAACCGGCAAAAGGAAGGCTGTAATCGAACGGGATAAATAGGTCATAAATTTTTTTACAAACCTAACTGCTTCCAAATCAACGGCTCGTAACCCAAAATGGCTAAAACCGGGCAAATGTCCTGGAAGCGACAAGGCTTCGGGGATACGTTTACCGCGCCCACAAATTGTATTTCAGAATGCAATAAATCGCCCGAAACGCATCCTTCCAGCCTATTTTTTTGCCCTCCGCATACGTGCGGCCGTAGTAGGAAATGCCGACCTCGTAAATCCGCACGTTGGGCACACGGCTGATCTTGGCCGTGACCTCGGGCTCGAATCCGAAGCGTTTTTCTTTGAGCGTGAGGCCTTTGACCAGATTTGCGCGGAACATTTTATAGCAGGTCTCCATGTCGGTCAGGTTCAGGTTGGTGAACGCGTTGGAGACCATGGTCAGGAATTTGTTGCCGATGGAATGCCAGAAGAACAGGATGCGGTGGGGCCGTCCGCCCATGAACCGCGAGCCGAACACCACGTCGGCATGGCCTTCGAGGATGGGCCGCAGCAGGATGTTGTACTCGGCCGGGTCGTATTCGAGGTCGGCGTCCTGAATGATGATGTAGTCGCCCGAGGCGTGGCGGATACCGGTATGCAAGGCGGCGCCTTTGCCCTGGTTCACTTCGTGTTTTTGGTATTGAATATCGAGATCGGGGTTGGCGGCCATATAACGTTGGATAGCGCCTTCGGTATCATCGCGCGAGCAATCGTTGGTGATGATGATCTCCTTTTTCAGTCCGTCGATCAGTTCCACGGCCTTCACTTTGTCGAGAATCCGGTGAATGGTGCGCTCTTCGTTGTATGCTGGAATGACAATAGACAGGGTATGGCTCATTTTTTGCAGTTGCTTTGGCCGATGGCCGCGAAATAAAGGGCGAAGGTAAGCGGAAGCCCAATTTAACCGTTCATAGGGCTACGTGCGGCTTTGCTATTTTTTAACAAAATAAATCGGCGCAGGCTGAAACTTTGCCGCACCGATTCCCGTTAATGCTTCATAATCAAACGCTTAATCCGTTAATCTGCAAAACTGTATACCTCCATGCCTCGTCGTACAAATAAGCTCCGCCGCTTGTGGAGCAAATCCCCGAAACTCGCATTTGCCTATCTGCGCCGCCGGATCGGCCGCCAGGCCAAAAGATTCATCCCGATCGACGATTGGAACAAAAACTGGCTGGGCGAAGAGATGCGTCCGTTCAACAGCCTGCATTGAATGCAGGCTTTTTTTATTTTAAGGGATACTTTTGCTGCGGTGGGTTCTCTTTGAACCCTTGACTTACTTGGCTGTTTTGCCCTTTGTCGCGACAAAGCGATCCTGCACCATGAAAATTTTCCTTCCCCTGTCTTTTGCGGCGCTGCTGGTTTGGACCGGCTGCTCCGGTTCCGATCCCAAGTCTTCTTCTCCCGCTCCTGCCGCCGGCAAACCGGCCTTTAGCGTCGCCGCTATCGAAGGTTTTATCGTCAAACCCACCGTTTTGTCCGAAGATGTGACGGCTGCGGGCACGCTGTTGCCCACGGAAGAAACCGAACTCCATCCCGAAGCCTCGGGCCGCGTCGTGTCGATCAACCTGCCCGAAGGCCGCGCAGTTCGCAAAGGCGAGGTCCTGCTCAAGGTGTTCGATCAGGACCTGCGCACCCAGCTGCAAAAACTGGAAACCCAGTTGAAACAGGCTGAAATCACGGAACAACGCCTCGGTGACCTGCTCAAGGTCAAAGGCGTGAGCCAACAGGAATACGACCTCGCCGCCTTGCAGGTGCAAACCCTCAAAAGTGAAATGGAACTGGTGCGCATCAACATCGGCAAAACCGAGCTGCGCGCGCCCTATGACGGCGTTATCGGCCTGCGGCGCATCAGTCCGGGCGCTTACGTGACGCCCGCCAACGCCGTGGCCACCATCCGCGCCTCCGGCGCCTTGAAACTGGATTTTGCCGTCCCGGAAAAATACGGCGCCCAGCTGCACCCCGGCCAAACGGTCAGCTTCCACGTGGAAGGCAACACGACGGAATATACCGCCACGGTGATCGCCACCGAACAAAGCATCACCGCCGATACCCGCAACCTGGAGGTACGGGCCATGGTCAGAAACAAAACGGGGCTGCTGCCGGGCGCTTTTGCCGAGGTGAATTTGTCCTTGGGCAAAAAAAATCAGGCGCTGATGATCCCCAGTCAGGCCGTCATCCCGCAGGCGCGGGATAAAAAAGTGATCGTCAACCGGGGTGGGAAAGCACAGTTTGTCACGATCAAAACGGGTGTGCGCCAGGCGGAAATGGTCGAAGTGACCAGCGGTTTGCAGGCCGGCGACACGATCGCGACCACGGGTGTTTTGTTCCTGCGGCCGGATGCGCCGCTGCAGTTTTCGAAGGTGGAGTGAGGTGTTGTTTCGCGCAGACGAGTTGTTTCGCGCAGATGTTCGCAGACCTTTCCGCAGACGTTACGCAGAAAACCACGACATAATTTTTCTGCGTAACGTCTGCGGAAAGGTCTGCGAACATCTGCGCGAAACAACCTTCTGCGCGAAACTCATGTTTTTCGAATCAAATACTCCACCGCCAGCCGGTACCCGTCCAGCCCCAATCCCACGATCAATCCTGCCGCCACGGCGGAAATAAACGAGTGGTGCCGGAAAGCTTCGCGTTTGTGTACGTTGCTGATGTGCACCTCCACGACGGGCGCTTTGATCGCCGCCACGGCATCGGCCAGGGCGATGGACGTGTGCGTCAGGGCGCCTGCGTTCAGCACGATGCCGTCGGCGGAGAAGCCCGATTCGTGCAATTTGTCGATCAACGCGCCTTCGTGGTTGCTTTGGAAATATTCCAGCTGGTGTTCCGGATATTGCGCCTGCAAGCCGGCCAGGTAGTCGTCGAAACTTTGGCTGCCGTAAAATTCCGGCTCGCGCCGACCAAGTAAATTGAGGTTTGGACCGTTAATGATTATTATATGCATCGGGCTGTCTGTAGCGCCAACCTCCAGGTTGCCGCGTCGGTGAGAAATCTGGAAAAAAAGCCTCAAAACAGCAGGCTTTTGCGCATGCCGCGCCAACCTGGAGGTTGGCGCTACAGGCAAAATTCTCCCAATTTTTAAAAAGCTTTCCCCTTAAAATTGTTTCCAAGAAAAATCTGCAACATGAAAAAACCTGGTCTGCCTCTGAACCGCCCGTTTTTTGCCCTTGTGGCGCTGCTGGGCGCTTTTTTCAGCCTTTCGCCAGCGGCCGTCGCGCAGCAAAGCCTGGTCGTCTCCGAACCGCTCGTGATCCGCAACGACTACGGATACGAACTCATCGGCCGGGTGCGCGACCGCATTCTGCTGTTCCGCGACAAATACGACGAATTTGAAGTGCAGGCCTACGACTCCCAGATGCAGCTCTCGTGGAGTCGCCGCCTCGACGACCTCGACCGCCGGGGCGTCCAGATTCTGAACGTGGTAGGCGGCCGCAACGATTTTTCCATCATTTTCAAAGTGCGGCGGCACGGCACCACCCAGTTGCGCGTACACAAATACGACCCCGGCGCCAACCTGATCGACAGCATGACCATCAAAAACTACGGCGAACGGGTGTTCTTCCCGCCCGTGCTCGACGTGGTGCGCAGCGAGGACCGCACGTGTTTCGTCGTGTACAACAGCGCCGAACGCGAGACCCTCGAAATGACCTGCTTCCGCCTCGACCGCATGCAGATGCTGTGGGACAAATCCGTGGCGCTCAAGGAACCCTTCTACGATACGGACATCGCCTCCATGTCGCTGAGCAACAACGGCGACCTCTTCCTCGTCTCGGAACACAACAACCGCCGGGCCCGGCTGGAAGAACACGATTTCCGGGTGCTGCGCGTCAACGGTTCGGGCGATCTGCTGCTCCGTGCGCCGGTGCCGGAGTTCCTGACCTGCGACGTCAAATTCGCGTTCGACAACCAGAACCAGCGCCTGATCGGCGTCGGCTTATACGGCGAAAAAAGCCGCGACAGGGCCAACGGCTCCTTTTTTATCACCCTCAATCCGGGCGGCGGCGAGCCATTGGTGCGCAGCGAACCCTTTGACAATCAGTTTCTTGACATCCTCCGCCGCCGCGATTCTTCCGACGACGACGACAGCAGCAACGGCCGCGGCATCGCCGAAGCGGACGTGACCCAACTCGTGCTGCGGGAAGACGGCGGCGCCATTTTGGTTGCTGAGCGGCACCACGAAATCCAGCGCGGCGCCACGGCCGCCCGCGGATTCTGGCGCGAAGGCGCGCGCATGGTGGTCGACTATTACTACGACGACGTGCTGGCCATCGCGTTCAATCCCGACGGCAGTATCCCCTGGAAAACCGTGCTGCACAAAAAACAATACTCGCAGGACGACGAGGGTTCCTACTCCTCCTACTTCCTCGTGCGCAACACCGACCGGCTGCATATTTTGTTCAACGACGAAATCAAGTACGAAAACACCTGCAGCGAATACGTGCTGTCGCCCCTCGGCGATTTTGACCGCAACAGCCTGCTGAACACCTTCGGTCAAAACCTGCGCCTCCGCTTCCGCGACGGACTTCAGATCAGCGCCAACGAGTGCCTCGTGCCCTCGGAATTCCGCAACCGGCTGAAACTGGTGTTGTTGAAGTTTTAGGGAGAGGACATGCTCATTAGGTGTTAAAAGGCTGGTATTCGCGACGAGACAGAATTTTTCGACAGGATAAACATGATCTACAAGATGGGCGTCGGCGTCGGCGACTTACTCATACCTGGCGGCGAAGCCGGCATGATTTGATCCTGTTTTTCATGTTTATCCTGTCAAAAAAACTGCTCAACCCTGTCCCGTAAAGCGGCAAAAGTCACTGGCCAGCAACAGCGTTCGGCCGGCAAAATCCTTCCGGGGCCGCAAGTGCGCCTGCATAGCCGCCGCCACTTCCGGGTCCTTGTCCAGAAAATTCATCAGTGTCCGCAGCACCTTGGCGTAGCGCGCAAAATCGTTTTCCTGCGGAATGTCGCGGGCCCCGAAACGTACGAGGGCGGCCCGGAACACCTCGAAATCATAGGGCGCATACGCCTCCGGGTATTGAAACGCGAGGTACAGCGCGATCATCCGGAAATCGGCGTGGTAGTGGTTGTTCTCGATCTTCGTAGGGTGCTTGCGACGATAATCGGACAGGAGCAGGTCGCAGCCGAAGAGGAAGCGCCCCAGCCGGGGTTCGAGCTCCTTCGATTCGTCAAAAAGATCGGTAAACATGCGGCGCACGGTGAGCGGATCCTCCTGCCAGAAGAGTTGCATCATGCGTTTGGGGTACCAGTTTTCGGTTTGCCAGAGGCGGCGCGTTTCGGAGTTCCGGAAAGCGCGGTCGAACATGGCCGCCGGGTCGGAAGCATCCAGGTCCCAGTGCAGCTGAAAGTTTTGCAGCGATTCCCATTCGTAGAGGCGGGGGTGGTGGCGGGTGGTCTGGAGCCACTTTTTGTAGGCCGCGATGGCGCTTTGGATGTTGGCGAGGAGCATGGGGCAAAGGTGAAAAAAGCAGATGGAGGAAGGGCTTGGAAGGGTTGTTTTGAAATAAGATTGAAGATTACAGGAGATTGGATTTTTGAATTGATTGCTCAGGTTTGATCTTCCGATTTTGTTTCGGCCGTGTGAGGTGTTTTCACCTCGTACACATTGGAGGGAAAGATTAACGTCATGTCGCGCACTTCTTCGGCGGTAATACTTGGCGCTATGCCACGCTACTTCCCCAAAGGGGCAAATGTCCGAGGTGAAAACACCCTCGCACGGCCGAAAAAGGGCAAAGGACCTGGACCTGAACGATCTGAAATGTTTGCCGGCGAAGACTATACCCCCAACGAAGAATCGACGGATACTTTTTCCATCAGCATGCGCACCAACTCAAGGTTTTGCTGTTTCAACAACAGCAGGCGCTGTCGTTCAGATTCCAGTTGGGCGCGCAACACCTCAATGGTTTGGTCTTTCGCAGTGATGAGGGCTTCGATCACCGCATTGCCTGAAAAACCGCCGGCGACCGGCTCCTCTTGCCGGTGTTGATCCGGCAAATTGGGTTGAAGGAGTGCAGGCACGCTGACGCAGAGGATACGGGCGAAAATTTCGATTTGCTCCAAAGAAGCCTCCTGTAGGTCAGATTCAATCTTGCTGTAATTGGATTGGGACATTCCTGCCATAGCGGCGATTTCTTTCTGAGAGCGGTTCAGGGCATGGCGCAGAATAATGAGGTTTTTTCCGATGCGCATGGTTTTCATGGTTTAAGACGGTCAAAAATATTCGGGATACGCATATTTCATGCGTAAAATATTCGCTATTTGCCAAAAATGGACGTATATCTTTGTTTCATCAAAATTTGAAAGAGTTATGGCCAGGTTGATGCTTGTTTTTTGTCTTGGGTTGCTCGTATGGTGCGAGCTTGGGGTATGGGGGTGCCGCAAGGAGGAAAAACCGACAATAATTGAAGGGAAAGTCGTAGATGCGAAGACGGGAACAGGATTGGATTCTGTGGAGATTCGATATGCAACGCATCCTAGAACAGATGAAGATTTTCACCAGGTAGTTGATCGTTTAATATTGACAAATGGCGAGGGTATATTCTCTATTGAGCTGAAACCAGGCGAATCGATTCTAAGTGTTCTTGACCTTGAAAAAGTTGGATATAATCCACTCGTTATGTCCTTGAAGTCACTCAAAAATGGAGAAATTAATGAAGTGAGTTTCAATATGTGGGTAATTGATAGTTGGTTAAAACTGTTGCTTCTCAATAATCTGCCACAAGAAGATTCAATTTACATATCTGTAAACAATAATACTGTTCACCCTGAAATATTTGCTGGGGGTATCAAGAATAATCCTATTGTATTAGGATTTGGAGAAAGCCAGATTTGGTATTTCCCATTTTCATCTGATACCTACACTACGATAACCCGGGGCAATACTCTTGCTAATTACCAACAGAATCCAATTATTGATTCTGTCTTTATGCCGGTATTGGATACTGTGGAATCTATAATTTCCTTTTAACAGACCCTTTTTTGTCATTGACGGCCAAACATATTTGGCCGAAGGGTATTTTATTGTCCAAAATAATCAAATATGAAAACAAGTACATTTATTAATTGTATTTTCCTAACTGTTGCATACTGCGTAGGCGCAAATGCTCAACAATGCTCTCCACAGGCCCTGGCGGCTAAATATTGGCAATATCGTAATAACTTTTCAAGCCATTTTATTGCCATCGATCGTTCCACCAATGGATGCATTAATGACGGAATCGGCCAGGACATAAATGATCCTTGTATATGTACTAAAGCAGGTTACAGTTTGCCGGCAACCAGCATTAATATTAATAATAATGGGGCAGCTGCCCTTAAAGATCGGAAGCCAGGTCCAAATGAAAGCCAAGACTTTCTTAATGTATTATGTGGAGATGTTAATGATTTTGATGGAATTAATGATGACATATCATGGAATGCGGCTAATCAACACCACAATTGGCTAGACGTTGGTTCCGAGACTCCTCATCAAATGGGCTGGTACTGGGTCACACTCGCGACAGAATATCAATTATTGATGGAAAGCGGCCAGACGGAGGAGGCTCAGCGTACTTTGGAAGAACTATTTTTGGGCCTGCAAGCCTACCGGCGACTCGACATTGAAGCGCAGTGCCTTGTAAAAAAACGATATGATGAAATCACAGATGGTTTCGAAGTAGAAAATTGCTCTCTTTGACCTGGGTTTAACTAAAATTCTGCTGCTCATGAAAAAAAGCGCACTTCTTCTATTTTGCTTTGCCCTGTTGTTTTTTAATACCTGTAAGAAATCTGACCAATCCGAGGTCGAAACCAAACTCACGACCGGCCTCTGGCATGAAATCGAATACTGGACCGATGACGACCTTGATGGTACCTTTGAGCAACACACCGAATCCTGCATCACAGACAACAC
>JBGAJY010000088.1:0-21198 GCA_044224705.1 Saprospiraceae bacterium | reverse complement strand
TTGACTTCTTGCGAAAGTGTTAATTTCGTGGATGAGCAAGTTTGAGAAAATAAAAGACCTGAACGAGGGCGAGTTTCGCCGCCTAACTGGTGTGAAGAAAGCCACGTTTGCCCAGATGCTGGAAGTTTACGAGGCTTCGCTAAACGCCACGAAAAAACTAAAAGGTCGGCCCTCCAAGCTTTGTAATGCCGATCAACTGTTGCTGATGTTGGAATACAATCGCGAGTATCGTACGTATTTCCACATCGCTCAGAGTTATGGGTTGAGCGAATCAAACGCCTACCGATGCATCAAGCGAGCGGAGGAATTACTGATTCGTTCGGGTTCGTTCAGCCTGCCGGGGCGCAAGGTTTTACAGGTCTCCGAGACAAGTATTGAGTTCGTCATTGTGGATGCCACAGAAACCAAAATCGAGCGTCCCAAAAAAACAAAGTGCCTATTACTCGGCCAAAAAGAAGCAGCATCACCTCAAAACCCAAGTCGTAATTGACCAGAAAGACGGCAAAATCCTCTGTACCGCTTTCGCGAAAGGGCAGCAGCACGATTTCTCCCTGTTCAAAAAAAGCAAACTTAGGCCCGCACCGCAAATAATTCTTTTGGCTGATTCGGCCTATCAAGGTATTCAAAACCTGCACGCCAACTCGCTTACTCCCCTGAAATCCTCTAAACACAAACCCTTGAGCAAAGCCGACAAAAAAGACAATGCCGACATTTCCCGCATGCGAGTCAAAGTCGAAAATGCCTTGGCTTTCCTCAAACGTTTTAAAATTTTCTCCACTCGATATCGAAACCGCGCTCGCCGTTTCGGACTCCGATTCAATCTATTCGCCGCTATTTGCAACCTCGAAATCAATCTTACATGACTTTCGCAAGAGGCCCAGTTTATAAAAGGGTTAGGATGCTCCCAGATTCGTCAACCTTTTTCCTCACATAATTGAATAATCCTGAGAGCCCCCTTACCCTTTTATAAACCTTATAAACTTCATCAACCCTTTTATAAACCCTCTTTTCGCCATGTGCACCGTAACTTTTCTTCCCACCCGTTCCGGCTTCGTGCTCACGCACAACCGCGATGAGGCGCCCCTGCGGTCGCCCAAGGCGCTGGTGCGGGTGGAGGGCGAAACGGGCGCGCTCTTGTTCCCGCGCGACACGCTCGCGGGCGGCAGCTGGATCGCCGCGGCGGAAGACGGACGCGCGGCCTGTCTGCTCAACGGCGCCTTCGAGCGCCACGAACGCCAGCTGCCTTACCGGCGCAGCCGGGGCCTGATCCTGCTCGACAGTTTCGAGTACTCCAGTGCCGACGTTTTTGCTGACCAATACAAATTTGACCAGATCGAACCTTTCACGTTCCTGGCCTTTTCAGCCGAAAAAGTGCTCGAACTCCGTTGGGATGGCCATCAAAAACACGTGAAAACATTGCCCGCAGATGCGCCGCATTTCTGGTGCTCGGCCACGCTGTACACCGCGGAGCTCCGCGCCCGACGCGAGCAGGTGTTTCGCGACTGGCTCTGCCACCCGCCGCAGCCGCCCACCGCCGAATCGATGCTGTACCTGCACCTGACGGGCAGCGTGGGCGATCCCGAACAGGATTTTGTCATGAACCGCGGCGGGCGCGTGCAAACCGTCAGCGTCAGCCAACTGATCCGGCGCACGGATTTGTGGCAAATGGAGTACTTCGACCTGCTCAGCGGCTCGACCGACATTCAGGCCATGCAAATTTTCAAAATGTTACCGGCGTAAAGTTTTAGCCAAAACTGTTGCCCCATCTTTGTGTCATCAATTAATCGAAACAGTCTTTCTTCGACCCATCCAACTGAGTACTGCTTATGAATGCCAAACAAGGAACAGCCCTGATTGCTGACCAAATGGCGGAGCTGCTCGCCGGCTTGCTCCCCGCCGCCTACACGACTCCGCTGCAAACCTTTCACGGCAGTACCGTTGGACAACATTTTCGACATATCCTCGAATTCTATACCTGCTTGCTGGAAGGCATCGAAGCCAATCACGTGAACTATGGCGGCCGTCGCCGCGACATCCGCATCGAGGAAAGTCCCGCCGCCGCCCTGGCCGTGCTCGAATACGCCGCCGCCGCGGTAGAACGCCTGGACGAGCACCAAATGATCCACGTGGAAAGCGAATTTTCCGACGACTCCTGCGAAAACCGCCCGGTATACACCTCCAGCATCGGCCGTGAATTGCAATACGCTTTCGACCATGCGGTGCACCACCTGGCCATCATCCGGATCGGGCTGGAAAACAACTTCCCGGATATTACGGTCAGTCCAGACCTCGGCGTTGCACCTTCCACGCTGAAATACCGGCAGGGACAAAAAGCCGATCCGGCCGTTCAGACGGTACAAGAAGCCTGATCTGGCACGGTAATTTTCTTTAAAAATTTATGTCCGGGTAACCCCGGAGATTTTCGCTGTACCCTTCGGGGTGGGTGAGTGGTATGCTTGGTCCGAAGCGTCGCGCTGTTTAAAACCATTTGATAAATCAACTTTTTGAAATAATTCAGTCGTGAAGATCAGGCCCTTCACCAATGCAGGCCCAACCCCCAACCCCTCCCCCTGCGGGGAGGGGCCTGATCCTGCTGAGGGCAAACTCCCCTCCCCGCAGGGGGAGGGGTTGGGGGTGGGGCCTGCGTCGGCGGGGAAACCCCAAAAGTATTTCCGTAATACTGCCAAATGAAATCCAAGTCATTGAAAATCAAAAACAACCCAACATGCTTGCCAACCAAAACAACAACCCCAGTTTCGAAGAACTCTCTACCCGGGAGTGGCTGGCGACCAACGGCATCGGCGGCTACGCCTCTTCGACGGTGGTCGGAGCCAACACCCGCCGTTACCACGGCCTGCTGGTGGCTGCGCTGGAACCGCCCGCCGGCCGCAGCGTAATGGTCTCGAAAGTGGAAGAGTGCATCGTGTTCAACCGCGATTGCGTGTTTGCGCTTTCGTCCAACCAATACCCGGGCACCGTACATCCGCGCGGGTTCCAGTACTTCAAATTTTTCGAGCGCAAGCCGCTGCCTTCCATGAAATTCGAAGCACAAGGGCACCATTTGCTCAAAACGGTGTTCATGGTGCACGGTTCCAACACGACCGTTGTGGAGTATGAAAACACGGGCGACACGAGTTTCCAACTTCGCCTGTCGCCGCTGCTCGTGTTTCGTGATTACCACAGTCTGTTCCGGGAAGACGGCGCCTTCGATTTCTGGATGCAACGCCGCGACCGGCACTTCACGCTGTATGCCCGCTACGGCGCGCCCGCCCTGCATTTCAATTTCACTGCGGGCGAATTTGTGGAGCAACGCAACTGGTACAAAAACCTTGAATACGCCCGAGAAAAAGAACGTGGACTGGATTACCGGGAAGACGCTTTTTCGCCGTTTTACATCGATGTGGTGCTCAAACCGGGCGACAAAACCCATCTCGTCTTTTCCCTCGACGAAAAAATGATGTCCGAACAACCCGGGCGGCTCAAACTGGCGGAGACAGAGCGCCTGGCCGCTTTGATCCGTGAAGAGCGCGACGACCCGTTTTTCCGCGATCTGCTGCTGGCCGGCGATCAGTTTCTGGTGCGGCGTGGCGAGCGTTTTTCCTTGCTGGCCGGCTACCACTGGTTTGCCGACTGGGGGCGCGACACGATGATCGCCATGCGCGGGCTCACGATCGCCACTGGCAAACAGGACATTTCCCGTTCCATTCTGGAAACTTTCCTGCAATATGTGAACCGGGGCATGTTGCCCAACCGTTTCCCCGACCAGGGTCAGCAGCCTGAATACAACACCATCGACGCCACCTTGTGGCTCTTCATAGCCCTTTACGAATACTCAAAAAAATTCCAGGACATGAGCCTGGTAGCCGAGCATTTCGATACCCTGACGGACATCCTGAATCAGCACATTGCCGGCACGCGATACAACATTCACGTGACGCCGGAAGGCTTTCTGAGCGGCGGCGAAGGCTTGTCTCAACTGACCTGGATGGATGCCCGGATTGGCGACTATGTCGTCACGCCGCGACACGGTTGCCCGGTGGAAATCCAGGCTTTGTGGTACAATGCACTGAGGATTTATCAAAATTTCGCGGGCATCATTGGTCAGCCGTATGCTGATTATCAAGCCATTGCCGACAATCTGAAGGGAAATTTCAAAGCGTTTTTCCTGCGCCCCGACGGCAGCCTGCAGGATGTGGTGGTGCCGGGCGCCAAAGCCGATCCGGCCATCCGCCCCAATCAGATCTATGTGGTAAGCCTCCCATTCTCCCTGCTGTCGCCCGAAGAGGAAAAAGGCGTGGTAAGCGTGGTGTGCGAACATCTGCTGACCGATTATGGCCTGCGTTCGCTCTCACCGGAACATCCGGACTTCCGGCCCACCTACGGCGGCGACCCCTGGCAACGCGACACGGCCTATCACCAGGGAACCGTGTGGCCTTTTTTGCTCAGCGAGTACGTCACGGCTTTCCTGAAAGTAAACGACTGGTCGGAGAAAGCCCAAAAAGATAGCCTTGCCCTGCTGGAGCCGCTGAAACGGCACTTTTATCAGGACGGATGCATCCTCGGGGTCGCTGAAATTTTTGACGGAAAAATGCCCCGCGAGGGAAAAGGCGCCGTGCAGCAGGCTTGGTCGGTCGGCGCTCTGATCAAAATCCTGAGCGACCTGCGGCTGCACCGGACGCACAAAAGAAAACCGGGCAAGATTCCTTTTACAGCCGTCCGGTCGATGATTTTTTGACCGGATAACGGATGCTCACCCACCCCCCACGGCTGAAGCCGTGGGCTTAAAAACAATGGTGGCTGTTGATCAGCCCACGGCTTTTAAGTTTTGAGAAAAAAACCGGCTCTTAATTATTTGATCATTTCCAGTTCCCTCGCTTCGCTCGGAATGACAGGCCGTTGATGACAAACCCTTCCTGCCAGATTTCTCGCTGCGCTCGAAATTCCGCCAGGGTTTGGGGAAATTTCGAGCGCAGCGAGAAATCTGATGTAAAAACTTGACTTGTAGACATCTGTCATCCCGAGCGAAGCGAGGGAACTGAAAGTGATCAAATGATGGACTTGATTTAAAAGAGCGCTTTATTCCTCAAAACTCATCTGACGTGGGCACCTGAAAACCGCAACTCCTTTCCAACAAGATTTTTCAGCAACCCATTGTCCCGGCCGCCTCGGCAGGGACTGGCCTGCACATCGTTTTTTTTTACAACAACTCACTCATTTTCAAAAAATTGCAACCATGAAATTTTCCCTCATCATCGTACTCGGCGTGGCCATTCTGACTGCGATCAATTCGGCTTTTGACTCCGGCGCCGGCGCCCAAACTCCAAGCCCCGGCCAAACCGACAATGCCCGCACCAAACACTTCCGGCTCGGCGACGGCCGCCTGGCCATCGATGGCTATGACCCCGTATCGTACTTCAAAAACGGTCCGCAAAAAGGCAGCAAAGACCTGATCTACGACTACAACGGCGTCGTGTACCGCTTTGCCAATACCGCCAACCTCGCCGAATTCAAAGCTAACCCCGACCGCTACGAACCCGCCTGGGGCGGCTGGTGCGGCCATGCCATGGCCATGCGCGGCGAAAAAGTGACCATCAACCCGGAATGCTACAAGATCATCGGCGGCCGAAACGTGCTGTTCTATCGCACCGTTTTCGCCAATGCGCTCACGAACTGGGAAAAAGAACTCCAGAAAACGCCCGAAAACACGCTGATGCAGCAGGGAGATGCTTTCTGGGGGAAAATTATTGTGAAATAAAAGTTGATGAGGGTTGATAGGGTTGATACGGTTGATAAAAGGGTTGGCATGCTCTCACCCGGGAGTGCCCCTATCCTTTGTATAAACCTTATCAACCCTCATCAACCTTATCAACCTTCATCAACCCCTTTTGATAATGAACTGGCGCAACTACCTTATCGAAGCCTGGGCCCTGGGGATGTTTATGTTCTCGGCGGTCTTTTTTGCCGGACTGCTCGAGTTGCCCGGCACGCCTTTCCACCGGCTGCTGCCCGACCCCTTCGTACGGCGCTGGCTGATGGGTTGCGCGATGGGACTGACGGCCGTCGGACTGATCTACTCCGGCTGGGGCCGGCGTTCGGGCGCTCACATGAATCCGGCGGTGACCCTCGCTTTTTTGTATTTGAAAAAACTGGATCGCCGCGATGCAGTGTTTTACGTGCTGGCCCAGGTACTGGGCAGCGCGGCGGCAATGCTGTTTGCTGCATCATTGTTTCACGCCTGGACGGCTTCGCCCGAAGTCAATTTTGTACAGACGTTGCCCGGAAAAGCAGGTGACGGCGTGGCTTTCGGGGCAGAAGTCCTGATCTCTTTCGGCATTTTTCTGACCATCCTCTACGCGAGTAATTTTGAAAAAACGGCGCGCTACACCGGCTGGATCGCAGGCGGGTTGGTGATGTTGTACATCACGTTCGAGGCGCCTTTGTCGGGCATGTCGATGAATCCCGCGCGCTCACTGGCGTCCGCAGTAGCCGCCGGGCATTTTGGCGGGCTCTGGATCTACTTTTTGGCGCCGCCGCTCGGTATGTTGTCGGCGGCGGCAGTGTGGAAAAGGTGGATTTGCAGGAAGGCGGAGTTCCGGTGCAGCTTGCACGGGTGAGGGTTTCACGCAGACGGTTTTGTTTCGCGCAGACGTCCGCAGATGTTTCCGCAGACGTATGCAGAATGCTTTACGTAAATTTTTCTGCGGACGTCTGCGGAAGGGTCTGCGGACGTCTGCGCGAAACATTTTAAGCAGCAGGGGCAACTAAAATCGCAAATGTTACCCAGGTAATTATTCAGGGAGCGGCGTGCCCGGACTTTTGTGTCAGCAATTGAAACAAATGTCTTTCACCATTCAACCCGACGCTTGCTCATGTCTGCCATGCACTTCTCTCCGGCCATCGACCTTGTGGGCCTGTTCAGTCAAAACGACTTCCAGCCGCGACGCTACTCCAAAGGCGAACTGATCTTTTTGCCCGGCGACCGGGCCGACCAGGTATACTGTATCGCCGAAGGGCGCGTGAAAATCGCCGCCGTAAACGCCGACGACAAAGAGATCATCAAAGGGATTTTTGTACAGGGCGAAGTGTTTGGCGAAGCGGCTCTGCTGGGCGAAGAACGCCGCCGCGATTGTGCGGTGGCGTTGAATTCCTGCCGGGTGTACGCTTTACCTGCGGCGTTGCTCCTCCAACTGCTCGAAAAACAAGCCGACTGGAGCCTCTTTTTCCTGCAACTCATCGCCCGCCGGCAAATGGAACTCGAACGCCGTCTCGAAGCCCTCGTTTTCCGCAATTCCCGCAACCGCATCCTCGAATTCCTGGTGGAAACCACCGCCTGCCGCGGTCAGCGCATGGGTTATGAATGGGTCATCCGGGGACCGCTGACCCACCGCGACATCGCGAGCCTGACGGCCACATCGCGCCAGACCGTCACCACGCTGCTGAACGACCTGCGGGCCATGAAACTCCTGCACTTCGATCGCAAAAGACTGCTGATCAGAGATTTGGACCAATTGCGCAACCTCAGTCGGGCCTGAACATTTCACTTTCCATTTTCAAAACAATGAAAAAATCAATCCTCGTCACCGGCGCTGCCGGCAATATGGGCCGCGCCGTGGTCCGGAAGCTTTCGCAGGAAGGCCATACCATTTACGCAGCCCTGGGGCTGGGTGAAAATTCGATCCAATTCCACGACAGCCTGGAAGGTGCTGCGAATATCCACAGCCAGTTTCTCAACCTGACCGACGAAACCGTGTCGGAAGGTTACGTGAAAGACCTGGCGACCCGCGACCCGCATCTCGAAACCGCCATTTGCATCGTCGGGGGCTGGCAGCCGGGCACGATTGCCGAAACCACCGGCTATGAGATCGACAAAATGATCCGGCTGAATTTTGCCACGGCCTACAACGTGGCGCGCCCCCTGCTCGATTACTTCGAGCGGCGCGGACGCGGGCAATTCATTTTCATCGGCGCCCGGCCAGCCATCAATCCGGCCGAAGCCAAAAGCCAGGTGGCCTACGCCCTCGGTAAATCCTTGCTGCTGCGTCTGGCGGAGATCATCAACGACCAGGGCAAATTCAAGGACGTCCGCGCCAGCGTGATCATCCCTTCCCTGCTCGACACCCCGCAAAACCGCGCCGCTTTTCCCGACGCGCCAGCCGAAGAATGGGTCAGCCCGGAGGCTGCCGCCGAGACCATCGCCTTCATCATCGGCGACACCGGCGAGAACCTGCGAGAAACCGTTATCAAACTCTACAACCGCGTCTGAACCATGCAAACGATTCGTTTTCTGCTGTTTATGGGTTATGCCTATATTTTGCTCGGCGTGCTGTTCGCCTCATTTTTCGTGTGGCGCGGCGCTGAAAAACTCGACGATGCCGCGCGCGGTATTTCCTGGAAAGTGCGCGCCCTGCTCTTCCCCGGCAGCGTGGCACTTTGGCCCGTGCTGCTGCGCCAATGGCGCAGGGCTGCGATCCGTCCCGCTCCATTTGACCCGGAAGCCGACTAGACCATGACGCCTGCACTTCGCCGCGCTCATCGCCGCATCTGGTATGCCCTGGCCGTCCTGTTGCCGCTCGGCTGGCTCGCTGCCGTACTGGCCATCCCGCAGGATGTTCGGCAGGAACCGGTGAGGAGGCCACATCTGGCTGCTTTGCCGTTGTTGCTGAGTTCCAAAGAATCGGGGCCTTTTCTGATCAACCTGCGAGGCGACAGCGCCCGTGTCCAAAAACAGCTTGAAATCCTGGTGAAAAGCCCGCAAACGAACCCTTCTACCCTCGTGTACTGGAGCGGGCCGGGCGCACAGAGCAGCCTTTTGGGCGCCTTGCAAACCCGGGGCTTATACCGTTTTGCCCTGGATAGCCTTGCGGCGCGGGAATCGGGCGGCACGCTCCGGCTGGAAGACCCGATCGAGCGGCGGACATTGCGGACGGTGCGGTTTTATAGTGATGAGTGATGAGTGATGAATGATGAATGATGAATGATGAATGATGAATGATGAATGATGAATGATGAATGATGAATGATGAATGATGAATGATGAATTTACACAAAGTCAATCACCCGGATTGTCCTGCTGAGCGCAGCGAAGCAACCGACCGGGCAGAACTGGAAGACCCGAGCTTTGAGCTCGGTCAGTTGCTTCGCTGCGCTCAGCAGGACAGATCCGGGATAGCCGACAATCGAATCAATCCAACAATCGAATCAATCGAATCAATCGAATCAATTCCTCCATGTCCGTCATCTATGATCCCGTCCACTGGACGCCTTCCAAAAAACGCTACGACCGCGTCATGCTGGCTTTGATGGCCGCCTATCTGGGCTTGTTTGCCATGGGGCAATGGTGGCTGCATCCGCAGGCCACGGCGGAGACCCTGGTCATCCGTGCGGCGGGCACCCTGGCTTTGCTGATGCTGCACGTCATTCTGGCTATCGGTCCGCTGTGCCGGCTCGACCGGCGTTTTTTGCCGCTGCTGTACAACCGCCGGCATTTGGGCGTCGCGATGTTTCTGACCGGCGCCGTGCATGGCGTGTTCAGTCTGATTCAATTTCATGCACTGGGCAACGTTTCCATTCTGGAATCGCTGTTTTTGTCCAATACACGGTACGATGCGCTGATGGGATTTCCTTTTCAGTCGCTGGGCTTTTTTGCCCTGCTCATCCTTTTCCTGATGGCCGCTACGAGCCACGATTTTTGGCTGAAAAACCTCACGCCGCGCGTTTGGAAATCGCTGCACATGGGCGTTTACGCGGCGTATGCCCTGCTGGTGATGCACGTGATGCTGGGGGTGATTCAACTGGAAAAATCGCCGGTGCTGATCGGATTGGTGGGTGCGGGCATGTTCACGATTATTGGTTTGCACCTGGCGGCTGCACGAAAACAGGCAGGAGTAGATCGGGTGGCTGAGGTCAATTTCGTTCGTCCCGGCGCTCCGATTAATCCCGCGCCCGAGGGCTTCGAATACGCCTGTGAAGTGGACGACATTCTGGACAACCGTGCCAAAATGCTGATCATCAGCGGTGAAAACATCGCCCTGTTCCGCTACGACAACAAGCTTTCCGCCGTGCACAACCTCTGCAAACACCAAAACGGTCCGCTCGCCGAAGGTCGCGTGCTCGACGGTTGCATCACCTGCCCCTGGCACGGCTACCAGTACCGGCCCGAAGACGGTCGCTCCCCCGCGCCGTTTACCGAAAAACTCCATACGTACGACGTGTGGGTATCCGGCAGCCGCGTGTTCGTCAACCCCCGACCTTACCCGGAGGGCACTTCCCGGCAGCCGGCTGTGATCGGGCCTCTTTCAGCACTGCCCACGAGACAAGCACCGGACTGAAGTGCGCACAGAGCATGCCGAACGATTTGTCTAATTCTGCCAACCTGTTTAGCCATTTACATGCCGTTTTCGACCACCGGCTAAGATGACTCCAACACTTAATCATTGTTCTGCTTTACCCTGATTCGTATTCGATGAAATTACAGCCGCTCGTTTTCCATGGTTGAAGACGCGGTGAACAAAACCAGACCCGATTCATGCAGCACCACAACTCATCTTCCGACCAGGAATTTTACATCGGCTGGCAAGCCTCGGCGCCGGCGGGTTTTGCCCTGTGGATACGGCGCTTTGTCATGGGCCTCTGCTTGCTGGTACCGGCGGTTGCTTTGTTGATCGTGGGTTTTCAAAGCAGTTTTTCCGGCGGAGTATTCGAATTTGGCAAAAAAATAGTGCTGGAGGGGCGCTTGAAATTACAACCCGTGCCCATGCTCGTACTCGACAACGGTGAGACAACGGACGGGCGGGCAATTTCGCAAGAGATCCTGCTGCTGTCCCCGGGCAAGTTCGGAGCGGAAAAAAAACTTTTTGAAAACCCTTCGGGGATACCGGTCGAGGGGCAGCGCCTTCGGGCAGAGGGCTACCTGATTTATCACGATGGCAAGACGGCGTTTGAAATTGCCTCCTGGCAAGCCATCGGCCAACCCTCCGTCGAGCCCTTTCATTCCCAACATACTGACCTCGGTGCTGTCACGCTCTGCGGCGAATTGACCGACCCCAAATGCCTCTTCGGCGTCATGAAACCCGGCTACGGACAGCCGCACCGCGATTGTGCCACGCGCTGTATCGCCGGCGGCATCCCCCCGGTGCTGAAAGTAAGCGGCAACTCGGGCGAAACGGAATATTACCTGCTCGCAGGCCCCAACGGCGAGCGCCTCAACGAAACCCTCCTGCCTTATGTCGCCGACGGAATCCGGCTCAGCGGCCGGCTGGAGCAGGATGGCGACTGGCTGGTGTTGTATGCTGATCCGGCTCGCATCGAACGGGTCAATTCAGTCCTTTTGGGACCTGGAATTCATTGTAATTAAAAAAAATAGCCTCAGCCCTCTCTATGGCCTCACCCCCCGGGCCCCTCTCCTTTGGAGCGGGGCCGGGGGGGGTAGGCCATATGAGCCGTGGGTAAAAGCCAACCGCAACATGAAAACACTCCGCCTCCACCTTCAATCCCTGCCGCCGTACACGCCGCTCGATGCCTGTTTTTACCTCGCCGGCGATTTCAACGACTGGCAGCCTGCCGACGAACGCTACCGCTTCCAGCCTTGCGGCGACGGCTCCTACGAACTGATCATGGAAGCGCCGGCCGATCAGTTGAGCTGCAAAATCACACGCGGGCACTGGTCCACCGCCGAAGGCGACCGAAATGGCGCCGAACGGCCCAACCGCGTGTTGCGCAGCGAAGGCAACAAAGCCCAACTGTGGCTTCACGTCGAGTCCTGGACCGATTTTCCGGCCGAGGCGCGGCAGCATACCAGCGCGCCGAACGTCGTGCTGCTGCACCCCGGTTTCGAGATCCCGCAACTCGGCCGCCGCAGGCGGCGGGTCTGGGCGTATTTGCCGCCGGATTATTGGACGACTCAACAGCGCTATCCTGTGCTGTACATGCAGGACGGCCAGAATCTGTTCGATACCGGGGCGTCTTTTTCGGGTGAATGGGGCGTGGACAAAGCATTAAACCGGCTGTTCCACAGGCCGGATTTTTCCCAAAAAACAACTCCAGTTATCGTTATAGGTGTGGAAAATGAAGGCGAACACCGGATCAATGAATATTCCGCCTGGAGGCATGCCGAATACGGCGGCGGTGAAGGCAGCGCCTACGTCGAATTTCTCTGCAATACGCTCAAACCATTCATTGACAAACGCTTGCGCACCCTTCCTGGCCGCGAAAACACGGCTGTACTGGGCAGCAGCATGGGCGGCCTCCTGTCGCTGTATGCGGCAATGGAACGACCCGATGTGTTCGGCATGGCGGGCATTTTTTCGCCATCGCTGTGGTTTTCAAAAGAAATTCTGCCTTTTGTGCGGCGCAAAAAGCCGGCGGCGCCGGTCCGAATCCTGCTCATGGCCGGTCAGCGCGAAAGCGACACCATGGTGAGCGACCTGCTGGATTTATTTGAAACCCTGCTTGAGGCCGGTCACGACGACGCCAACCTGCACTACGACCTGCACGCCGATGGCGCACATGCCGAGTGGTTTTGGGCTCGCGAATTTGAGCACGCTTTTTCCTGGTTGTTCGGCGCAATGCCCGGGCACCGGCACGGCAGTGTATCCAGCCAAGGACTTCACTTTAGGGTCGACGAACGGGCCAAGGAATTGATCATCCAATTAAAACAGCCCCTTAACCACCCATTACTGGAGGTACGCGACTACTGCCACGACCGCCATTGGGAGCATCCCCTGGCACCCGGCGACAACCGGATTCCGTACGCCGTTTGGGAAAACTGCCTGTATTCCCTGCGCATTCACACTGCCGGCGACCTGGTGTTTTCCAGGCGCGTTCATCTGAATGATCTGCCCAAAGAAGTCTCTCAAAAAGTCGAAATCAGCTACCTTTAAAGCGTCCAACCTCCCTTTGGTCATGCCCAACGAAAAAAGCATCTGGTTCTTTGAAGAAGTGGATTTGTATGACATCCTGTGCCCTTACAAGTACAACGACCACGTCAAACACCATCCGCTCAATTGCCTGAACAAGAACGATTTCCTTTTTATGGAAGGAGACCCGGCCCGCGAAATATTCCTCGTGGCCGACGGCAAGGTGAAAGTCGGGTTTTACGACAACGAAGGCAACGAACAGGTCATCGCATTCCTCGGACGCGGTGAAATTTTGGGCGAAATGGCCCTGTTCGGCGCGGCCAAACACCGCGAATTCGCCCAGGTGGTGGCCGACCGCACCATGATCTGCAAACTGCGGGTGGAAAAAGCGCAGGAACTCGTGCGCGACTATGTGCCGTTTTCCCTCACCGTCACCAAACGCATCGGCGAGCGCGCCCAGCGCCTCGAACGCCGCCTGCAAATCCTCCTCTTCAAAGATGCCCGCCAGCGTCTCGTGGAATTCATCAAAGACCTTTGCCGCGACGTGGGCAAACCCTACCGGACGGGCATCAAAGTGATGCTCGACATTACGCAGAGCGATATCGCGGCGCTCATCGGCTCTTCGCGCAAAACAGTGTCCCTGCTTTTCACCGATCTGGAACAGGCTGGGCTGGTCAAGTTTTTCGGGCGGAAAGAGTTTTATGTGGGGGACCTGGAAAAACTGGAATAACCCGGCCGAAACCCCGAACCTGCACGCGGCCAGCGTCTCAATCCTTCTTTTCCGCCGCCTGCTGCGCTTCCACCGCCTGCCGTACCATGTCGATAAAAGACGGCTTCTGGAACGGTTTTTCAAAGAAATCCGAGGCAATCAGAAAGAACAGGTCGGGCTTTTCCCAGGGCCCCAAATGCGTCGTGCCCGGCAGGATGCACAGCTGCGCATTGGGCAGCGACTGGAATATCTTCAAGGTATGTTCTTCGCGGATGGCGTCGCGGTCGCCGGCCATGACCAGTACGGGCGCGCTGATCTTTTTCAGATCGGCAGAGCCGATGTGGGGGTGATCGGCCAGGAGCTTCAACCGTTTGCGCTCCATGGTATCGGGCACCCCCGGATACTGGTTGACCAGTTCGACCAGGTAAGGAAATACCGCCAGGGTGTCGGGTGTGAGGTTGGCGCCGAGCGTGAGCAGGCGGCCGACTTTATCGGGGTATCGACTGGCCAGGATCAACCCGATGATGCCGCCGTCGCTGTGGCCGTACACCAGGCAGGAATCCTCGTGGAGCTGGTCGAGCAGGGCGTTCACGTCGGCAGCCATCATTTCATAGCTGAGGTCGCCCGAAGAACAACCGCTTTTGCCGTGACAACGGCTGTCGATCGCGATCACTTTGTGTTTTTTGGAAAATCGTTCGATCATGTCGGCGTTCACCCCGATGGAGGCGCCGTTGCCGTGCAGAAACACCATCGTCGGGCCTTCTCCATAAATTTCATAGTACATTTTGATGCCGTTCAGCTGAGCGTAATGCCCGGCGGCCGGGTTGTCGCCGTAAGGAGTTTGGGCCTGGACGGAAAGCGCGAACAAGCAGACCGACCAAACGCACGCCTTGTAAATAATTTGCTTCATCATGGTTTTAAAAAATTTTAAATTGAAAAAATATTTAAAAATAGTATTAAAACCCAGATTACTTAATATAAATCAAATTTTTTTTTCAACCGACAAACGGGTGTAAATAGATGGTCTGCAACCTGAAAACGTTTGCCGGTGTCAGTTGGAAACCATTTCGAACTCGATCACACAACAAACCATTCCGAATGAAATCTGCCGAAACCTTCCTCCGACAGCAACTCGACCAGGGCAAAACGCCCGGCATTCACTACGCCATTTCCAAAGGTGACGAAACCCTTTACCGTTTCGCCGGCGGCCTGGCCGACGTGGCCGGGGCGGTGCCCGTCGATCACAAAACCAGTTTTCACGCCTATTCGGTAACCAAAACCTTCACGGCCCTGGCCATTCTGCAACTGGTCGAAAAAGGGTTGCTGACGCTCGAACAATCCGTTCAGGCACTCTTGCCCGAGATGCCTTATCCACAGCACATCAGCGTCCGGCACCTCCTGACGCATACCGCCGGTATCCCCAGCCCCATTCCGCTGCGCTGGATTCACCTCGCCAAAGAACACGAGGGCTTTGATGAAAACGGTTTTTTCAAAAAAATCTTCGCCCAACACCCCAAGCCCTCGGCGCCTCCCGGTCAAAAATTCAGCTATTCCAACCTGGGCTACGTGCTGCTCGGGCAAGTAATTGAAAAAGTGACGGGGCAAACCTATCAGCAGTATGTCACGGAGCACATCCTGTCCAAACTGGGTCTCCCGCCCGGCGAGATCGGGTTCGCCGTTTCCGACCCCGCGCACCACGCCAAGGGCTACCACCGGCGCTGGAGTTTTTCCAATCTCCTTTTGGGTTTTCTGCTCGACAAATCGAAGTTCATGGGCGAGACCGAAGGTGCCTGGCAGGTGTTCCGGACCAACTATGTGAACGGCAGCGCCTACGGCGGTCTGGTTGGAACACCGGCGGCGTTTGCCCGCTATGCACAAATGCTCAGCGCGGCGGATCACCCGCTGCTGGGAGCCGATCTGACCCAACTGCTGTTCACTGAAAACCACACGGCCGACGGCCGCCCGACGGGTATGTGCCTGTCGTGGTTCACCGGAATGCTCTCCGGCAAACGTTTCGTGGCCCACGCCGGTGGCGGCGGAGGCTATTATTGCGAGGTCAGGATTTACCCGGATGAAGGGTACAGCAGTGTGATGATGAGCAACCGGACGGGCATGCAGGACGAACGCTTGCTGAGCCGCGTGGATGGATTTTTCTTTTCCTGACCCTAGTTTTTCTTCTCCGGCTGCCCGAACATTTGCCCGGCGGCCTGTTGCATAATTTCCACGGTGGAAGGTTTTTGAAACGGTTTTTCAAAAAAATCCGACGCGATCTGGAAAAAGAGCGTGGGTTTGTCCTTGGCTACAAAATGCGTCGTGCCGGGCAGGATGCACAGTTGGGCATTGGGCAGCGCCTGGAAAATTTTTACCGTATGTTCTTCCCGGATAGCGTCGCGGTCGCCGGTCATCACCAGCACCGGGGCGCTGATTTTTTTCAGTTCGTCAAAACCGATGTGCGGATGGTCTGCCATGAGTTTCAGGTGTTTGCGCATCATGGTATCGGGCGCCATCGGGTACTGCCTGACGAGTTCGACCAGTTGCGGGTAAACCGCCGTGGTATCGGGTTGCAGATTGGCGCCGGTGACCATCAGGCGCGCTACTTTGTCGGGGTAATGAATCCCCAGGAGCAACCCGAGAATACCGCCGTCGCTATGCCCCCAGATGAGGTAGGAATCTTCGCCCAGCTGGCTGAGCAGGGCATTCACGTCGGCGGCCATCTGTTCGTAATTGAGGTCGCCCGTGGAGCAGCCGCTTTTGCCATGACAGCGGCTGTCGATGGCGATCACCTTGTATTTTTTGGCGAAAAAGGGGATTTCCCGGTTCCGACTGGCGATGGAGCCGCCGTTGCCGTGGAGCAGGACGAGAGTGGGGCCTTCTCCGTAAATTTCGTAGTACATGCGGATGCCGTTCACCTGGGCGTACTGGCCGGCGGCCGGGTTGTTGCCATAAGGAACTTGCGATTGAGCGAAAAGGGCGCCCTGCACCAGGGCCGCGAAAAGAGCGAGGACAAGAATTCGTTTCATCAGCTTAGTTTTTGTTTTCGGGTAAAAATCCGAAGGCGGCCCTGAATCGTTCCAAAAAACAGACGATTGCCGGGATTCTTCTGACAAAAAATGAGGGGGTGGATCGGAATTTTCTCTACTGTTACCCCCGTAACATCCTGCCCTGTCGCAGCCCCGCACCTTTGTCCCATCATTCAAAAAGACAAAGGAATCCATGCATCCATACGACATCATCATCATCGGCACAGGCGCAGGCGGCGGCACTTTGGCGGCCCGGCTCGCGCCTTCCGGCAAACGCATCCTGATCATCGAACGGGGCGATTTTTTGCCCAGGGAAAAGGAAAACTGGGACCCGCTGGCCGTGGCGCGGGGCCGCTACAAGACCACCGAACGCTGGCACGACGCCGGGGGCGCGGAATTTTCCCCCTACCAGCATTACTGGGTCGGCGGAAACACCAAAATGTACGGCGGCGCCCTGCTGCGCCTGCGTGAAAGCGATTTCGGCAGGGCACAACATTTCGATGGCGTCTCGCCCGAATGGCCGCTGCAGTATGCCGATTTTGCGCCTTGGTACGACCAGGCCGAGCGCATGTACAGCGTCCACGGTCAGCGCGGCGCCGATCCCACCGAGCCGCCGGCAAACGGGGAGTACCCCTTCCCGGCCCTGCCTTTCGAGCCCCGCATGGCCGAACTGAGCGAAGCCCTCCGAAGTCTGGGCCACCGTCCAGCACCCGTGCCGCTGGCCATCCGGCTGCCAGAGGACCAGAACGGCCGGCAGAACGACCGGCTTCATGTGGAGCACTACGACGGCTACCCCGATCCTACCGGCGCCAAGGCCGACGCCCACGTCGTCGGTATTCAGGCAGCTTTGCAATATCCGAATGTAGTCTTGTTGCGTAATCGCAAAGCGCTGAAAATCAATACAGATGAAAGTGGCCGTCGCGCAGTCAGCGTGACCGTAGCCCACGAAGGGCAGGAAGAAACGTGGATGGCCGACACGATCATCGTCTCTTGCGGCGCGATCAATTCCGCCGCGCTGCTGCTGCGCTCGGCCGGCGAAAAACATCCGCAAGGCCTGGCCAACTCATCGGGCCTCGTGGGCCGCAACCTGATGCTGCACAACAACGGCGTGGTACTGGCGTACTCCGCCAAACCCAACCCTTCGACCTTTCAAAAAGCCATCCTGCTCGCCGATTTCTACCAGGGGGCAGCCGACAGCCCTTACCCACTGGGCGCCATCCAGAACATGGGCAAGGCCGATCCGCTGCTGCTGGCCGATGCCCTGGGCGACGACCTCGGCGCCGACGGCCGCGATGCGGAGCACTTTGCCGGGCATATCGTCGACTTTTTCATCACGGCCGAAGACCTGCCTTCTCACGAGAACCGCGTGACCGTAGACCAGCAGGGCAATATCCAACTGCACTACACGCCCAACAATATCGAAGCCTACCGCCGCCTGCGCGAAAAACTGACTGGCATCATGGACCGCGTCGCGGAAATGGAAGGCGTGGGCGGCACGACGAAATACTACGGCTTCAAACTGGGCATCGGCGGAGTGAGCCACCAGACCGGCACCTGCCGTTTCGGCACCGACCCGGCCACATCGGTGCTGGATTTGAACTGCAAAGCGCATGACCTGGACAATTTATACGTAGTAGACACCTCGTTTTTCCCGTCCTCGGGCGCGGTCAATCCCGCCTTGACGGCTATGGCGAATGCCTTGCGCATCGGTGAACATCTTCTCTCCCTCTAACTCCGTGTCTCCGTGTTTTTTTACCCTGGAGGCAAAGAGAAAAATTCAATCTATGAAAACAATCCTTCAAAAATCCCTGCTTCCCGTTCTGCGGCTTCCGTACGATGTCGCCCTCAACCTTCTGATTATCGGAGCCTTTGCACCACGCCTGCGGCGGTGTGGGACGGCTACGGTGCGTATGCTGGCCGTGCTATTGTGGTTCAATTTCTGCAATGCTTCGTTGGCCATCGCTCAAAAAGCAAGGGCAGTCTCGGGTGTGGGCATCACGGTGGAGGACCTCGACAGGGAGGTCGTTTTTTTTACACAAGTGCTTGATTTTAAAAAAATTAAAGACGAAACGATCAGCGGAGAAAATGTTGCCGGGCTATACGGGCTTTCCGGCAGAACGGCTTCCGTACACATCGTCACCCTGCGCCTGGGCGAAGAAGAAATCCATTTGCTCGATTTTGACGACCAGCATCCCGGGCGCCCTTCGCCGCCCGATACGCAGGGCAACGACCGCTGGTTTCAGCACCTGGCCATCGTGGTCAGCGACATGGACAGCGCGTACCAAAAACTGCTGGAGCACAAAGTGCTGCATGTCAGCACAGCCCCGCAGACCCTTCCGGATTACCTGCCCAATGCCGCGGGCATCCGCGCCTTCTATTTTCGCGACCCGGAAGGCCACAACCTGGAACTGATCTGGTTTCCGCCCGGCAAGGGCCATCCCAAATGGCAAGAGGCGAGTGCCAAAGGGCAGGAAGGAAAAGGCAAGGGGCAAAATAGTGCGCCGTCCTCCTTCTTTTTGGGTATCGACCACACGGCCATCAGCATTGCCGATACGGACAGCAGTCTGACGTTTTACCGCGACCGGCTCGGTCTGGCGGTGGGAGGGCATTCTGAAAACTACGGCCCCGAACAGGAGCACCTCAACCAGGTATTCGGAGCCCGGCTCGACATCAACGGCCTGCATGCCGACTCGGGCATCGGGCTGGAATTCCTGCGCTACATCGCCCCGCCGGGCGGGCGCCCGTTCCCTGCCGGCAGTCAGTCCGTCGACCTTTGGCATTATCAAACGGAGTTGCTGGTGGACGATTTGAGCGGTATTCTGCAGCATTTTGAACAACAGGGATTTACGCAAATTTCCAGCGCCGTCGTACAAAGCGAGGACCGAAAGCAACTGCTGCTTCGCGACCCCGACGGACACGCCGTTTTACTCACCGAAATGACGGGTTTAAAAACGGACCGTCGCTGACGATCGCTTATTTTTGAGGGTTTATCCTTATCAAATTATTACGGCCAATGAAAATCCTTTTACCGGAACGGGAAGAACTGTCTCCCGCCCTCGCCCCAACTTATGAAGCCATTGAAAAAGCGCTCGGCTTCCTGCCCAATTTCGCCCTCATGCTCGGCTACTCGCCCAATGCGCTGATGTCGTACCTGCAGTTGACCGGCAGTCAGAGCGAGGGCGTTTTTAACGCCAAGGAACGCGAAGCGATGATCCTTGCCGTCTCTCAGTACCATGGCAGTCCTTATTGCCTTGCGGCCCACACCGCGTGGGCAAAAGCGGCGGGCCTGAGCGAAGAGGAGACCGTGGCGGTGCGCGCCGGCAAGCCGGCCGATGAGCGCATGCGCTTTCTTGTCCACTTTGCCCGGGCTATCGCTGAGCAGCGCGGCCGTGTTTCGCGAGAAATGCTGGACGATTTTGAAGAATGGGGTTATGGCGCCCGCGCACTCTGCGACGTGATCGCCCTCGTGATCGAATCCACTTTTTCCAACTATGTGGGCTTGCTGACGAAGCTGCCGGTGGATTTTCCGGAGGTGCAGTATGTGGAATAGAGGCCCCCAAGCACACGTGTTTTAGAGGCGGTTTTGGGACGTATACAGTAGAACAAATGCCGTTCTTTGCCCTTCAACACTGCCCACATGAATCGTCCTCCGTCTACCCTCGACTGGATTGCCTTGTTTGTGCTCGCTGCCGTTTGGGGCGCGTCTTTTATTTTCATCAAACACTCCGTCGAGGTATTTAACCCGGTTCAGATGGCCATGTGGCGCATGGTGCTGGCCACTGCCGTTTACCTGCCCATAGCGGCGGTTTATTGGTCAAAAATCGATTGGTCGCGCTGGAAATGGCTGGTCGTAGTGGCTTTTTGCGGCTCTGCGATCCCGAATTTTCTGTTTGCCGTAGCGCAACAGCACGTGACGAGCAGCCTGGCCGGCGTGCTCAATTCGCTCACGCCCTTGTTCACCCTGGTCCTGGGGGTGACATTTTTTCAAATGGCTTTTACCCGCAACAAACTGCTCGGCGTTGTGCTGGGGCTTACGGGCGCCATCGTGCTGATCTTTTTTAACAGCCGCAGCGATGTTTCGGGCAATGCTTTTTACACCGCCCTGTGCGCCCTGGCGACGGTATGCTACGCCGTCAATGCGAACACCGTGAATCGCCACCTGCGCGACCAGCACCCTGCCGCCATCGCTTCGGCGGCTTTTGTGCTCACGGGCGGTTTGTTTCTGATCGGCCTTTGGTGGTCGGGTGGATGGGCGGTGGTGCAGGAACACCCGCAAGGGTGGAAAGGTCTGAGTTACGTGTTTTACCTGGCCGCCGTGGGTACCGTGGCGGGCAGCATCGGGTATTTCTGGCTGCTGCAGCGCACAAGCGCCATTTTCGCCACCTCGGTGACCTACCTGATCCCGGTCACCGCCATGCTGCTCGGCGTACTCGACGGCGAAACGGTCGGAATTGCCGATCTGGCAGGTACCGGCATCATTCTTACGGGTTTGTACCTCGCGAGAAAGTAGGGGGTTAATGATGAATGATGAATGATGAATGATGAATGATGAATGATGAATGATGAATGATGAATGATGAATGATGAATGATGAATGATACGCGATTGGAGGGGA
>JBGAJY010000087.1:0-21435 GCA_044224705.1 Saprospiraceae bacterium | reverse complement strand
TCCACAACTGACTTGTTCGGACCTGACGCTACCCTGCGCCATGGTCAATTTTTCACCGGCTTATCTTGCCGGCACGCTGAATCTTCCCTCGGCTTATCCCGCAGTGACGGACAATTGCGGTCCCGTGAACCTGAGTTTTTCGGACAACTGGTTCGATCTCGGATGTTCGGATCCCAATGACCGCAGCGCTTATGTCAAACGCCAATGGGTGGCGACGGACTCGAGTGGCAACAGTGCTTCGTGTACGCAATACCTTTATTTCGACCGGGCGCACATCGCCGATTTGAGTTTTCCTGCCGATGTGACGGTGAATTGCACCAACCCGCTCACCGATCCCGCTCATACGGGCGTGCCCTTCCTCATGGCTTTCGGGGTGAAATTTTCGCTTTTCCCGGGCACCTCATTTTGCGAACTGGGCCTGACTTACGACGATCAGCTCATCCCGGTGTGCGACGGCACTAAAAAAATCCTGCGCACCTGGACGGTGTTCGACTGGTGTGCGCCATTCGGCGGCACGCCGCCGTACCCCAACCCTTACGAGTACATTCAACTGATCAAAATCTCGGACTCACAGGGGCCGGTTTTTGCCTGTCCTGCTGATACAGTATTGATTTCCAATCCTTTCGAATGTACCCGCGATTTCGATTTGCCGGATTTTATTGTGACCGATAACTGCTCCCGCCTGAACAGCGTCCGCGCTGAATGGACCACTCCAAACGGTGTTTCACATGCAGTGAACGGCTCTTTCAGCACTTTTCCTGGCAATAACTTGTGGAACCCGGACACCCTCGCCGTACTCGGACTGGCGGGCGACCTGCCCATCGGAATAACCGATATGAAGTTCGTCGTGAAGGACGATTGCGGCAATTCGGCTGTCTGCACCATGCAAATCTCCGTTGTGGATTCCGTTCCTCCCATTGCGGTGTGTCAGCAGATCACTCAGGTATCCGTCGGCCCTAACGGCATGGGACTGGTGGATGCCTCCACGTTCAATTCCGGCTCGTTCGACAACTGCTCGCCGATACAGTTCAAAGTGAAGCGTGTCGAAGCCAACGGTTGCCAGTCCGAAATGTTTTTCCACGACCAGTTGAAGGTCTGTTGCTCCGATATTGGGGACACTGTTGGCATTATCCTGCGGGTGTACGATATTCCGGTGGATACCGGGGCGGTCAGCCTCGATTACCAGGAGGCTCATTCCAGTGATTGCTGGGTAAGCGTTTTGGTGGAAGACAAGATCAAACCGGTTTGCAACGCCCCTTTCAACACAACGGTTTCCTGTGAAAATTTTGACCCTTCTTTAAATACTTACGGTATGGCTGTGGGAGGCGACAACTGTTGCCTCGATACGGTTTACTGGTCCAAAACGGACTATAACCAGTTTGACACCTTGTGCAATCGCGGGACGGTGACCCGTACTTTCCGTGTAGTCGATTGCAGCGGCAACAGCGGGCTTTGTTCGCAAAAAGTGTTCGTCAGTTACGCCCAGAATTATTCCATCACCTTTCCGGACGACCTCATCGTTTATACCTGCGACACCACGGGAAATTATCCGCCGGGCCCGCAGATTTTTGGCGCCGACTGCGAATTGATCGGTATTTCTTATGAAGACGAGCCATTTCAGGCCACTCCGGGCGCTTGTTTTAAAATTGTTCGAAACTGGAAGGTGATCAATTGGTGTACTTACAACCCCAACCTGCCTTTTATCACCGTTCCGAATCCGACGGTTTCGCCGGAGCACAACTCAGCGTTGAACCTCCCCGGGCCGACAGTCGCCCCGAACGGCGGGAATCCGCCGCCCACCATTTCAAAACTTACACCCGACGATGTGATGCCGACCAATTTCAGCATTTTCTGGGCGGCCGATGCCAACGGGTATTTATACAGACAAACGATCACGGTCGCCGACGAGGAGCTGCCCAAAATCCGGTCCTGTCCTTTGCTGGACCCGATTCCCGTTTGCGACAAAACCTACCACGACCCCAATTTCTGGCACGCGCCCTATTACAATGACCCGCTCGTGCCGGGCAGCCATGATCTCTGTGAGGCCTTCGTCGATCTGTCGCTCGCTGCCAACGACGCCTGCACGGGAGGCAACGTCAATATCCGCTACCTGCTGTTCCTCGATCTGGACAACGACGGCGTGCAGGAGACGGTGATCAACAGCGCCAATCCGCCGCCGCCCAACACCGTTTATTTCGGCAGCGCCTTGTTGCCCAATTACGTTGGCGGTACGCCCTACGCCTTCGACCAGCGCCCCGTACCCGACAATCAGAAATTTCGTTTTACCATCCAGATCGTCCCGTCCTTTTTCCGCTCGGCGCGCCTGCGCTGGAACACGATCGACAGCCCGGAGGTGTTTATCCAACCGCAACTTCCGCATGGCCACCACCGCATCATCTGGATCGTGGAAGACGGCTGCGGCAATCAGGATGTGTGTGATTACGGGATATGGGTCACCGACTGCAAACCGCCCACCGTGTTTTGCCTCAATGGATTGAGCGTCAATATCATGCCGACCGGAATGGTTACTTTGTGGGACGACGATTTTGTGTTGTACGGAGAAGACAATTGTACGCCGGAACCTTTCCTCGAGTATTCCATGCGAAAGTCGGACGGGAGCGGAGTGTACCCTGTGGATGCCCAGGGCAACGCTGTGGAGAGCCTCACATTCACCTGTGATGAGCTCGGATTGCAACCTGTCGAAATTTGGGCCCTGGACCTGCACGGCAATGCCGGATATTGCGAAACGTACGTGACGATCCAGGATCCCTTCGGGAATTGCCTGCCCCCGGCCCCGATTTCGGTAGCCGGCGTGCTGCAGACGGAGCCGCTGGATGGCAACGAAGGCATCGATGAAGCGGGAGTGGAACTCGTGGGCGTGCCGCCGGCACAATCGCCGTTCAGCATTTACGACCTGACCGACAATAACGGGTTGTTCCTCTTCGGCGGAATTGTGCCCCTGAATACCGACTATACCGTCACTCCACTCAAAGACGACAACCCCATGAACGGAGTTTCCACCTTCGACCTGGTGCTGATGTCTAAACACATTCTGGGCTTTGAACCGCTGAACTCCCCCTACAAGATGATCGCCGCCGACATCAACAAGTCGAATTCGGTGACCACTTTCGATATTCTCGAATTGCGAAAACTCATCCTCGGCATTTACACGGAGTTTCCTGCCAATACCTCCTGGCGCTTTATCGACAAGGATTTTCAATTTATCCAGCCTGATAATCCCTTTATTTCCACGCCTTTCCCGGAAAATATCAGTGTGGCTGACGCGCAAACGACCCTCACCGACCTGGATTTTGTCGGTATCAAAATCGGCGACGTAAACGGTTCGGTAATCGCTAATCTTGAAGCTGATCCGCCCGTGGACGAGCGTGAAGGGAATCCAGGGGTGCTGTTTGATGTGGAAGAGAAAAATCTCGCCGTTGGAGAGGTTTTCGACGTGTCATTTGCAAGCGCCGAAATACTGGCGGGATATCAGTTCACGCTGGTATTCAAGGGTTTGGAACTGCTCAATATCGAACCGGGCTCAGGTCAAACGACGGCTAATTTCGGCGTGTTCGAACAAGCGCTCACCGTGGCTGACGAACAGGGTACGCCCGGGTTTTCGCTCCGGTTTCGCGCAACAACGGCAGGGCTCCTGAGCGAAATGCTGCGTATATCCGGCAGCATCACTCCGGCAGAAGCCTACGTCGAAACCGACCGGATGGAAGTGCGCAACGTGGCCCTGCGCTTCAACGGACAGCAAGGCCCGATAGTAAGCGGGATCGGTTTCGAGGTGTACCAAAACACTCCAAATCCTTTTGCCGGGAAAACACGCATCGGGTTTTTTCTGCCAGAGCAGGACGATGTGACGCTGACTGTATTTGACCTGACCGGGCAACTTCTGCTCACCCAAACCCAACACTTTGAAAAAGGAATGAATTTCTTTTTCATTGATCCACGCGCAGAAGGCGTGCTCAACTACCGGTTAGCTTCCTCTTTTGGCAGTGTGACCCGCTCCATGGTACGTACACCCTGATCCGGTCCTGGCGTGTATTTCAAATAGAACTTACGCGTGCTTTTATTTTGCCAATTGAAAAACTTTCTGAAATTATATAAAATCCAAATTTTTCCTTTTTTTTGCCCCCAGTAATCCTTTCCGGTGTTGCCGCTCCCGTGGCACTTTTTACCCCGCGCCGATTTTCTTTTCAGCTTTTAATATGGAATGCCGAACCGTTTTTTGTCGAGACGACAAAAAGCGCTTCTCGCTTTTCGCGGGTTTTTGATCATCCGGGAAGTTTTCCTCTGTTGATATTTCTTTTAATACTTAATCTGACCGGCAGCTCGCCGGCGCAACCGTCCTTTTTTCGTCTTATGAAAAGTTTCTACCGCCTTCCTTCCAAGGGGATCAGTTCCTCATGTCATTCACTTGACCTCATTTCCGCCCGACAGTGCGGATCCTTTTTCCAACAAAATTTATCGATTTACTGATACTGTTCAGTTGGATCCTCCAGCCGACGGATACTTTGCGGCTGCACGCCCTATTCCCCTCCCTGTTGGAATATTGACAAGTGGAGGGCCGTCCATGGGCATATCTGAACTCTCACGATTTTAATCTACTGTCATGCGGGAATTGATCGAATTGGTCAATGTGCTCAATGTCCAGCGACTGAAAGCCGATGGACTTTGGGGCATTATCATGGAACCGAACTCCAAACTGGAGCAGCTTTACAATGCCATTGCCGAAGGCAAAGTGCGGTCGGACGAAGAAGCAATAACCCTGTTATACCCTCCTCCGCAAAAAAGTGCGGCCTATCCGAGCCTCAAGAACAAACTCAAGGAACGTCTCACCGATACTGTCTTCTTGCTGGATTTTCACGAACCGGGTTATACCGACCGCCAAAAAGCGTTTTTTGAATGCAACAAAAAGTGGGCTGCCGCTTCGGTGCTGCTGTCAAAAAATGCCAAGATTATCGGGATCGATATCCTCGAAAACCTGCTGCGCCATACCACGCTCTTCGAGTTTACCGACCTGACCCTCAGTATTTTGTACTCTCTGCGGCTTCACTACGGCACCATCGCAGGCGACCAGAAGAAGTATACCAACTACCGCGACATGTACAAACAGTATCAGGCTATGAGCCTGATGGAGAACGAGGCGGAAGAACTGTACACACACCTGGTGAGCCACTATGTAGGCAGCAAAGCGACCAAGGAACTGATCGGCGAAAAGGCCCGGGAATACTACGAGCGCATTGCGCCCAACCTGGCCAGCACCGACTCGTTCAGACTGCATCTGTGCGGCCGGTTGATCCAGACAATCATCTACACCAGCCGGAACGATTATGCTGCCACGGCGGAAGTTTGTGAAGATGCCATCCGCTTTTTTGAGCAAAAACAGTTTGAGAGCAAGCTGCCCCTGCAGGCGTTTTACTATCAATTGGTCGTGTGCTATACCCAAATGAGGGCCTTTGACAAAGGGCAACAGATCATCAGCCGCTACCAGTCCATTTTTGACGAAGGCTCTTTCAACTGGTTCAAACTCCAGGAGTTGTACCTCCTGCTCTCCATGCACACGCAGCACTACACCGATGCCTGGCGATGCCACCAGTCTGTCGTGCAGCACGCCCGTTTTGAGAGCCAGCCGCCGCAGATCCGGGAAATGTGGAAAATTTACGGAGCCTATGTGCACTACCTGCGTCAGGCCGGGAAAGTGGAGGGCGTGGAAGATTTGCCCGAGGCCGGAAAATTCCGGATGGGCAAGTTTCTGAACGAGATTCCCACCTTCTCGCAGGACAAACGGGGTATGAATATCCCGATCCTGATCGTCCAGATTCTTTTCCTGATTTCCGAGCGCGAGTATGCCCAGGCGATCGACCGAATCGAGGCCATCGAGAAATACTGCAGCCGCTATTTGAAGCAAAACGACACCTTCCGCAGCAGCTGTTTTATAAAAATGTTGCTGCAAATGCCGGCCGCATCTTTTCATCAGGAGGCCGTGTTTCGCAAGGCACAGAAACACCTCGAGCAGCTACAATCCATGCCGCTGGAAATCGCCAACCAAACCCACGAGATTGAGATCATTCCCTACGAAGACCTTTGGACGATGGCGATGGAGAACCTGCAAAACCAGATTTTCAAGCCGCGCGGCAAGGGCGGAAAGCCCTCTTGATACAGTTTTTTACTTTTACAAAAATCTGATTGTGAGGCGTTTGTGATTTTTTTGCCGCATAAAACTTAAAAAACGACGCGTGATCCAGGCAGCCCTGCTGTCCAGGCCCCCCGGCGGGCGACCCCCGACTTTTGACTTCGTAATCATTAATCGAAGTCATCATGAAAAACAAGGTTTCCCGTATCGCTGCCCGCAATATTTTCCTCGACTACTGTCCTTCGTGTCAGTCAAATTCTTCTAATGTGATCATCATCGACATTACCGGCGTCTGATTAATCTCCCCCCTCGCATTTGTGCGCCTCGGCGAACAGGGATAAATTCGCAGGCAAAAGCCTGATTCGACGATATATCCCTGATGCAAGCTTTGCAAGAACTGGTGGCCATCGTCACCCGCGCCAAGATCAACAGCGCCGAAGCCGCGAATGCTTTCGCCCGGCAATCGCCGGAATTGCAAAAAATTTATGACCTGATTGCTGAAGGTAAAATCTCCAGCGACGAAGATCTCTCCGCTTTCCTTCATCCTTCGGAAGGCAGGCCGGGTCGAAGGACGCGCATCAAAACCGCTTTGCGCGACTATCTGCTGCATACGCTTTTGCAGATAGATCTTAATCTTCCACATTATCATGCCCGCCAGAAAGCCTGGTTCGAGTGCTACCGTAAATGGGCTGCCGTCAAACTGCTGCTTGGACGGAACGCCCATATTGCCGCACTCGAGGTGGCTGAAGAAATTCTTCTGCGAGCGGAACAATTTGAATTCACTGACCTGGCCGTAGACGCTTCCCGCGCACTGCGGCTTTATTATGGTTCCATTGCCGGGGACATTAAAAAGTACGAGACTTTCGGCAGTATTGTCCGTCGCCTGGATGATGTTTTTCGCTACGAGAATCTCGCAGAAGAGCACTACACCGAGCTGGTGATCCGCTACGTCAACAGCAAGGCCATGCAGAGCGAAGTACACGAACAGGCCAAACAATACTACGCCGAGCTATCCGATGCACTGCGCCAATACGACACGTACCGGCTGCATTTTTGCGGCCGTCTGATCGAAGTAATTGTGCACACGAGCGTGAACGATTATGCCCGCACTGTGAGGGTTTGCGACGACGCTATCCGTTTTTTCGAGGCAAAATCCTACCTGGCCAATATTCCGCTGCAAGCGTTTATTTACCAGGAAATGGTCTGTTACGTGCAGTTGAAAGACTATGATCGGGGGAAAATTGCAGCAGCCCGTGGTCTGAAATTGCTCGAAGAGGGCACATTTAACTGGTTCAAATACCAGGAATTGTTGCTGCTGCTCTCCCTTCATGCGGGCGAATACCAGGAGGCTTACACTGTTTTTCACCGCGCGATCCGGCATCGTCGCTTCGGAGCATTGCCCGGGGGGATTCAGCAGTCCTGGAAGATTTTCGAAGCGTACCTGTACTACCTGCACGAGAACAAACGGCTGCTGCCGGAGGCGCAGGACCCGGTTTTTAACCGTTTCCGGATGGCCCGTTTTCTCAATGAGACGCCATTGTTTGCCCGCGACAAGCGGGGTATGAACATTCCCATCCTCATTTTTCAGATCCTGTACCTCATCCTCGTCCGTCGGTACGACGAGACGATCGACCGGATTGAAGCGCTGGACAAGTATGCGTCGCGCTATCTGAAAAAAGACGATACTTTTCGCAGCAACTGCATGATCAAAATGCTGCTGCAAATCCCGGCCTCCGGTTTTCACCGGGTCGCAGTGGCGCGCAATGCCGAGAAATTTGAACGAATGCTCCGGTCGGTACCGCTCGACTTTGCGCGGCAGTCGCACGAGGTGGAAATTATTCCGTACGAAGCGCTTTGGGAGATGGCGCTGGCCTCACTGGAACTGAACATTTATCCCCGGAAGTAACCAGCCGCCTGGTTTTTACAGGATTTAGTGTACTTGCCGATACCCGTTCCACTTTTGTTTCTGCTTTTTTAGGGAAAAATGTTGATGCGGTAATTGTCTGATTATAAGACAATTAATGTCTAATTCCTAAAAAGAAACCCGGTTTTTTACCCGCCAAATTAAGCGCCCAACTGTCTCCTTCCTGCCTCTGGTGCGCATCTACCTTCACCGCATGATTTCCAAGCAGATCATCTAGAGATTACTCTGGTACTGACTTTTCAGGGACGAATTCTTTTCGAGACGGACGCTCCCGGTCTCCCGCTCAAAGGAGGGGGAGACCGACGGAGCGGAGTTCGGAAAGAACCCGGGAAAAGACAGACGAATCCACACTTATTATTTAACCGCCTACAAGTGTTCACATGGGAAGCACAAAAGCGTCACTCGTCACCGGGGGGGTACGGTTGCGCTATGAGAAAACAGTCAAAAAAGTCAAAGCTGAGGTTACGCTGGGTTCGCCCAGTGCGGGATGCGGAGGGGTGGGTATCTGCCGGGTCATGGCAGCAGCAGACAAAAAATGTGCTTGCCCAACTGTCCAGACCTGGATTGGACTGACCACAAGCAACCGCCTGCAATTTGCCTTTATGAAGGCAAGTATTGATGAAAAAGCGATCAGGCGCCACTTTCGGTGGGCCCTGTTCCAGATAATCGAAGCATACGATTTGCCGGAGAAAGTATCCCGGCAGTTGAAAACATCGGGCCTGCGCATCGAGCCGGGCATCTACACGGTTTGGGAAACCCCCGACCGTCTAATCGTGGAATTTTAATCGTTCCGTCCTCGGGCGACCATGCAATGCGTGGCCGCCTTTCTCCGCAAACAACTCTGGTTTTCGGACTTCTCCGGCAGGCGCTGCGCTGCCTGGAGCCTGGCCGTTGTTTGCTGTTTTCAGGCCGGTTGACCTTTTGTAAATAATTAAGAATCAACACGTTAGTTAGTATTTTTTATTCATTCAATCTCTTGTCTCATGAAAAAAATCTTGACAAAAAACTGGAAACAGGGTGCAATCAACGGGCTGTTGTCCGTGGTTGCGCTTGGTTTGTTTCTGTCGCTGGTGCGCGCGAACAACCCTTCGTTTGCGCGGGCGATAGACGACTTCCTGCCTGACGTTCCGGCTTCCCTGAGTCAGGCTATTGCCCGCATCAGCGGCAATACCGGGGCAGCAGCACCGGATGCGGCCTGTTCGCTGACGATCACCAACGTCAGTGTGGGCGAGTGCCGCAACGACGCCGCAACGGGCAACCAGTCCAAAGTGCTGGTCGCCGTGTTTGTGGATTGGACGATGCCGCCCGCCGGCCAGACCATTACCATCAGTTTGGCTGGCCAAACCGCGACCATCAACCCTTCAACGAATGGCTGCGAGCACTATGCACAGTTTATCCTCGATGCCGATGGCACCGACCAGCAGGTGGAAGCAACCTTTACCGGTGGCGGTGGATGTACGGCAACACCGGTGACCATCAACCTGCCTGCCGCCTGTAACGGCGCTGTGGCATGCGGCGCCGCAGGAACCCTCGGCGGTACCGTTTATCGGGATTTCGATGCCAGCGGCACCCGTGGGGCGTCCGAATTTGGCGAAGAAGGCGTCACCGTTAAAGTATATGGCTGCGATGGCGCACTGTTGTGCACCTCGACGACCGACTTCAACGGGAAATGGACCTGTACGGGCCTGCCCAATGCGCAAAAAGTACGCGTGGAATTTTCCGGTTGGACCGCAGGCCTCTACTCCGGCGGAATCGGTACCGACAACAATGGCGGTACCGTTCAAACGGCCACCGTGGGCAGCGACTGCTCGGTGGATTTCGGCGTTTTACCGCCTTCCGATTTCTGTGAAAACAATCCGTGGATGATGACGCCCTGCTACCTGGCCGGCGACCCGCTGGCGGGCGGAACGGCTGGTCAGCAAAAGGTCATCGTTGCATTTCCGTATAATGCAACGGGCAACACCGACGTGAACGAATACCTCGCCATTGCCAGTGAAGTGGGCTCCACCTGGGGCGTCGCTTACCAGAAGGAAACGAAAAAACTGTTTACTTCGGCCTTTCTGAAACGCCACTGCGGCTGGGGCCCCGGCGGATTGGGCACGATTTACCAGATTAATGCCTCCGCAATCCCTGCGCCTGCCATGATGGGCAACAGTTTCATCTATATCAATCTGGACGATTACGGTATCAATACCGGGAATGAGGCCGGTATCACCCGCGACCTTAGCCCTAATATCGGAGTGCCCAGCCACGATGCCCAGGTGTTCGACCTCGTGGGCAAAGAAGGTCTCGGCGACATCGATATTTCCGACGACGGCGATTCCCTGTTTGCCGTCAACCTGCACAACAAAACCCTGGTGCGGATGGCCATCGGCAACCCGGCCGTTTTCCCCGTGCCGGCCGCCGCCATTTCCGAGGTGCCGATTCCCGACCCAGGCTGCTCCAATACGAGCGACTGGCGTCCCTTTGCCTTGAAATACCACAAAGGCGTGCTTTACATTGGCGGCGTGTGCTCGGCGCAAACCAGCCAGAGCTTCGATGATCTTTATGGTATCGTTTACAAATATTCGAACGGTGTCTTTACGCAGATTCTCAATTTTCCGCTGAACTATTCGAAAGGTATCGTGTTGAACGGCCTGGCCCATTGCACCAACTGGAATCCCTGGACCAACGACTTCAACGACCTGCCGGCCGGCGGCATCGAACTGTGCTATCCCCAGCCGATGCTCAGCGATATCGAATTTGACGTGTACGGCAACATGATGCTGGCCTTCAACGACCGCGGCGGCCACCAGATGGGCTGGTACGACTATGGCACCGACCCGAACAGCACTTCCGTTTGGAAAGGCAACTCAGGCGGCGATATCCTCCGTGTGTACAACAACAACAATACCTGGCTGATCGAACGCAACGGCGTGGCGGGCTACGATATCGGTTGTGGCGCCGGCAACGGCCAGGGTCCCTGCGGCGGTGAATTTTACTGCCAGGACTCCTACCTCAGCGCGCACCAGGAAGCCGTGCACGGCGGCATCGCCATCCACCCCAGCTTCAACGAACTGGCGCTGGACATGATGGACCCCACCTCGGCATTCTCCGGCGGTATTTCCTGGTTCAATAATGCCACTGGCGTGAAAAACCGCGCCTACCGCATTTATTACTCCGGTAACAACGGCAGCACGGGTCTGAATGGCAAAGCCGCTGGTCTCGGGGACATCGAGTTGCTCTGCGGTTTGCCGGGTATCCAGGTCGGTAACTATGTTTGGAAAGATACCGACGGCGACGGCCTCCAGGATCCTTGTGAAAACCCGATCCAGGGCGTTAACGTCAGCCTGTATAAGAAAGACGGCACCTTTGTTTCCTCCACAACGACGGACAACCGCGGTTTTTACATATTCAACAACCTCGATCCGCAAACGGACTACATCGTTGCTTTCGGCACCGGCGGCCAAACTTCCGGCGGCGTCATTACCCTTGGTGGCAACAACTACGTGCCTACGCAAGCCAACGCCAATGCCAACGCCAACGATAATATCGACTCCGATGGCGCCCTGGCTCCGGTCAACCTGCCTCCCGTCGTTCAGGGTCTCACCGTTATTTGCTTCACCACGGGCGTCCGGGGCGACAATACCCACCTGTTTGACCTCGGCCTGACAGTAGGCTACGACTACGGCGACTTACCCAACACCTACTCCACCACATCCGCCGGCGGCGGCCCGTCGCACGGCCTGACGCCGAACCTGTACCTCGGCTCCTGCGTCGACGCCGAAACTGACGGTCAGCCCGAAGCCATGGCCGGCCAGATGACCGGTGGCGACGACAACAACGCCGGCTCACCCGTCTTCGGCACTTGCGCCGGCGGTACCGACGACGAAAACGGTATCGTTTTCGAAACGCCGATGATCCCTGGCACCCAGGCTTGCCTGCGCGTAACGGTTCACAACACCACTGGCGGCGCAGCCCGCCTGACCGGCTGGATCGACTTCAACGGCGATGGCGACGTACTCGATGCCGGTGAAAAATTGAGCACCGGCAGCTTTGCCGGCGGCTTCATCAGCATCGCCAATGGCGGTGTTTCCAATGCACAATACTGCTTTACCGTACCCGCCAATGCCACCTTCACCGGCGGCCAGGCCTTCGCCCGATTCCGTCTGACGACCGATAATGCCGTCACGACGCCCGGCGGCGCAGCGCCCGACGGCGAGGTGGAAGACTACAAGGTGACCCTCGCAAAAGTGGGCAACCTCGTGTGGAACGACTACAATTTCAACGGACAACAAAACGCCGGCGAACCCGGCCTCAACGGCGTCACGGTACAACTTACCTGGCTCGGACCGAATGGCACCGTTGGTGGCGGCGACGACGTGACCTATACGACCACGACTTCGACGATGAACGGCACGCCGGGGGTTTACATGTTCTACGGACTCACTTCGGGCATGTACAAACTCAGCATTCCGACCAATCCCAACGGATTTTCTCCGACAACAGCCGATTCGGGCCCCGACGTGACCGACAGCGACAATCCCGCCGGCGTCATGGTCGTCATCAACGACCCGATTGTATTGCCTACAGGTGAAAACGGCATTGGCGACAACCCCGGCGGCACCAACGGCTTCCCGGACCCACAGGACAACCTGAGCTTCGACTTCGGCTTTATTTCGCAGGACTACGGCGACTTGCCGAATACCTATGGTACCACAGGCCCCGGCGGTCCTTCGCACGTGGTGAATCCTAACCTCAAACTGGGCGCCTGCATCGACGGCGAACCCAACGGTCAGCCCGAGCCCATGGCCGGCCTGATGACCGGCGGCGACGACAACACGACCGGCGTCAGCCCTGACGGCAGTACCTCCACTTGCGGTGACGACGAGGACGGTATCATTTTCGAAAGCCCAATGGTGCCCGGCACCACTGCCTGCATCCGCGTGACGGCCATGAACACGACCGGTGCCTCCGCCGTGCTGCAAGGCTGGATCGACTTCAACGGCAACGGCACCTTCGACGGCGGTGAACAACTCAACACAGGCAGTTTTGCCCCCAACGGCGTCACGGTGCCGAACGGCGGTCTGGCAGGTGTACAACTTTGCTTCGACGTTCCGGCCAACGCCACCTTCACCGGCGGCCAGGCCATGGCACGCTTCCGCCTCTCGACTTCCGGCGGCCTGACTTCCGGCGGCGCCGACGGCATCGGCGAGGTGGAAGACTACAAAGTGCCCCTCGCCAAACTCGGCAACTTCGTTTGGATCGATTATGACAACGACGGCCAGCAGGACACGGGCGAACCGGGCCTCAACGGCGTCAACGTCCAACTCGTGTGGGCAGGTCCCGACGCTGATTTCAATACGCCCGGCGACAACCGCAGCTACTCGACCACTACCGCTCTCATGGGTGGCACAGACGGCATCTACATGTTCCTCGGTCTCACACCGGGCATGTATAAAGTCAGTGTCCCGACCGCTCCGACGGGCTACGTGCCCGGTCAGGAAAATGTCGGCAACAACGTCACCGACGGCGACGTGCATGCGGGCGAAATGGTTTCGATTCCCAACCCGATTGTTTTACCTACGGGTGAAAACGGCACGGGCGACAATCCCGGCGGCACCAACGGCTTCCCCGATGCCCAGGACAACCTGACCGTCGACTTCAACTACATCGCCGTGGATTACGGCGACTTGCCGAATACCTACGGCACCCTTTCGGCCAGCAACGGCGCCTGCGCTGCGGTGAACCCGAACCTGAAACTCGGCTCCTGCGTCGACGGCGAACCCGACGGCCAACCCGAACCGATGGCCGGCGCCATGACCGGAGGTGACGACAACAACGTCGGCACCGTCACGGCAGGCACCTGCTCGCCTTCCGGCGATGATGAAAACGGCATCGTTTTCACCACACCCATGGTACCCGGCAACCAGGCTTGCATCTCCGTGAGTGCGATGAATGCAACCGGAGCCAACGCCATCCTGCAAGGCTGGATCGACTGGAACGGCAACGGCCAGTTCGAGGCCGCTGAACAACTGACTACGGGCAGCTTCGCCCCCTCCGGCGCAATTATTCCGAACGGCGGTGTGACCAACCAATCGTACTGCTTTACCGTACCGGCCAACGCCACTTTTGCCAACGGCAACATCATGGCGCGTTTCCGCCTGTCGCAATCCGGCGGCCTCGGCGCTACCGGCGCTGGCGCCAACGGCATCGTCCCTTCCGGCGAGGTGGAAGATTACAAAGTGGCTACCGCCAAAATCGGCAACTTCGTCTGGTGGGATTACGACAACGACGGCCAGCAGGACGCAGGCGAACCGGGCATCAACGGCATCACCGTCCAACTCGTTTGGGCAGGCCCCGACGGCAACCTGAATACCGCCGGCGACAACCTGACCTTCACCGACGTGACCTCCACCTTTAACGGTGTTAATGGCAAATACGACTTCTGTGGTCTGCCCGCAGGCACGTACAAACTGAGCGTTCCGACTGCTCCGGCCAACTTCGCGCCCACGCAGATCGACCTCGGCCCCGACGTGACCGACAGCGATAACCCGGCCGGCGTGATGGTGATGATCCCCAACCCGCCGACCACTCTGCCGACCGGCGAAAACGGAACGGGCGACACGCCCGGCTCGGTTTTCCCCGACAACCAGGATGACTATACCTACGACTTCGGCTACGTGGCCCGCGATTACGGCGACTTGCCCGATACTTACGGCACCACAACCGGCTCCAACGGCGCGTCCCAATTGCTCAACCCCAACCTGTACCTCGGTACCTGCGTGGACGCTGAGACGAACGGTCAGCCCGAAGCCATGGCAGGCCTGATGACCGGAGGTGACGACAACAATGCGACTTCAACCCTGCTGGGCACCTGCGGACAAAACAGCGATGACGAAAACGGCATCGTATTGTTCGAAACGCCGCTGATTCCCGGTTATACGGCTTGCATCCGCGTGACCGCAGTCAACTCGACCGGCGCTAACGCCGTGCTGCAAGGCTGGATCGACTTCAACGGAAACGGCGCATTCGAGGCCGGCGAACAGCTCAATACCGGCAACTTCGCTCCTTCCGGCGCAACCATCCCGAACGGCGGCGTGACCAACATGCAAATGTGCTTCGACGTACCGGCTACTGCAACCTTCGCAGGCGGTCAGGCTATGGTCCGTTTCCGTCTTTCGCAAAATGGCGGCATGGCCGCAACCGGCGCTTCCGGCATCGGCGGCATCGGTGAAGTGGAAGATTACAAAGTGGCTGTGGCCAAAATCGGCACCTACGTCTGGAACGACAACAACAACGACGGCCTCCAGAACGAAGCCGGTACCAACGGACTGAACGGCATCACGGTCCAACTCGTCTGGGCTGGCCCCGATGGCAACATTGCGACGACCGGAGATAACCGTACCTACACGACCACCACGGCTGCCATGGGCGGCAACAACGGCCAGTATATGTTCTGGGGCCTCACTCCCGGCGCGTACAAAGTCAGCATCCCGACCAACCCGACGGGTTTCGTAGCGACCCAACTCAACCAGGGCGGCAACGAAAACCAGGACGCCGACAACAACACCGGCGAAATGGTCATGATCCCGACCCTGCCGGGCTTGCCCACCGGCGAAAACGGCACGGGCGACGCCCCGGGCGGCTTCAACGGCTACCCCGACGCACAGGATAACCTGCAAATCGACTTCGGCTTCGTCGCGCTCGACTACGGCGACTTGCCCGATACCTACGGCACCACCGACGGCAGCCCGCTGGACGGCGCTGTCCACACCATCAATCCGAACCTGAAACTCGGCGCTTCGGTCGACAGCGATCCCGACGGCCAGCCCGATCCGATGGCGGGCTTGATGAGCGGCGGCGACGACAACAATACCGGCGGCTACAACGAAGGCGGCGCAGGCGACGACGAAAACGGTATCACCTTCGAAACGCCGATGGTGCCCGGCAACCAGGCTTGCATCCGCGTATCGGCCATGAATACGCTGAACGATGCCGGCGCAGTACTGCAAATGTGGATCGACTGGAACGGCGACGGCGACGTAGCCGACGCCGGCGAAGCGGTAACAACCGGTTCGTTCAACGGTCCCGGCGGCGGCGCAGTAGTGCCTTTCGGCGGCCTGAACAATGCCCTGCTTTGCTTCAACGTACCGGCAACGGCCACCTTCACCGGCGGCCAGGCCTTCGCACGCTTCCGTATCTCCTCCGGCGGCAACCTTTCGGCCAATGGCCCGGAAAACATGCCCTTCCCGATCGGCGAGGTCGAAGACTACAAATTGCCCCTCGCTAAAATCGGCAACTACGTCTGGAACGACAACAACAACAACGGTCAGCAGGACGAGCCCGGCTCCAACGGCCTCAACGGCATTACCGTTCAACTCGTCTGGTTCGGCCCGAACGGCGTTGCCGGCGGTGGCGACGACGTGACCTACACCGTGAGCACCTCGAACATGAACGGCACCAACGGCCAGTACATGTTCACAGGCCTCATCCCCGGCATGTACAAATTGAGCGTCCCGACCAACCCGACCGGCTTTATTCCGACCCAGATCGACCTCGGCAACGACGTCACGGATTCGGACAACCCGGCCGGCCAGATGGTTGTGATCCCGAACCCGCCCACCACTTTGCCGACCGGTGAAAACGGTACGGGCGACGTTCCGAATGATCCGAATTTCCCGGATCCGCAGAACAACCTGACCTACGACTTCGGCTTTGTGAGCGTGGACTACGGCGACTTGCCCAACGGCTACGGCACCACGATCGCTTCCAACGGCCCGAAACACATCGTCAACCCGAACCTCAAACTGGGCGCTTCGGTCGACGGTGAACTCGACGGGCAACCCGAAGCCATGGCCGGCGCCATGACCGGCGGCGACGACAACAACACCGGCGGCTACAACGAGGGCGGTGCAGGCGACGACGAAAACGGCGTCACCTTCCTGACTCCCCTGATCCCCGGCTTCACGGCTTGCCTCCGCGTAAACACGATGAACAACCTCGGCGGCACGGCCGTGCTGCAAGGCTGGATCGACTTCAACGGCGACGGCGACGTACTGGATGCAGGCGAGCAACTGAACACCGGTTCCTTTGCCGCTGCGGCGCCCGGCGCACTCGTGCCCGCAGGCTCCAATGTGAATACCGACTTCTGCTTCGACGTGCCGGCAACGGCGACCTTCTTCGGCGGCCAGGCCTTCGCCCGCTTCCGTTTGTCGCCCACCGGCGGCCTGACGGCAGGCGGACCGGCAACCATGCCGTACCCGATCGGTGAAGTGGAAGACTACAAAATTCCGCTCGCCAAAGTCGGCAACTACGTATGGATCGACGCCAACGTGAACGGCCAGCAGGATGAACCCGGCATTTTGGGCATCAACAACGTAACCGTTCAACTCCAGTGGGCAGGCCCCGACGGCAACTTCAACACCATCGTTGACAACCGCACCTACACCACGGTGACCGCTCCGGAAGCCGGTGTGAATGGTAAATACGTGTTCTGCGGCCTCATCCCGGGTCAGTACAAGATCGTTGTACCGCCCTTCGGATACGTACCCACGACCCAACTTAACGTAGGCTCCGACATCACCGACTCCGACGATCCCGCCGGCGTGTTCTTTACCATTCCGACACCCCCGACGACCCTGATCGTTGGCGAAAACGGTACGGGTGACCTCACCACGGGCGTCGACGGCTTCCCGGACAACCAGACCGACCTGACCTTCGACTTTGGCTACCTCGGCTTCGATTTCGGCGACTTGCCCAATACCTACAGCACGACGCAAGCCTCCAACGGCGCGGTGCATACCGTGAACCCGGACCTCTACCTCGGTCCCTGCGTGGACATCGACCTCGACGGACAACCCGAAGCCATGGCCGGATTTATGACCGGTGGTGACGACGGCAATGCGGGTCCCGGCTCCCTGGGCACCTGCTCGCCGCTCGCCGACGACGAAAATGGCATCACGTTCCCGACCCCGCTCATCCCGGGCAACCAGGCCTGCGTCAAAGTAACGGCCCGCAACAACACTGGCGGCCCCGCCATCCTGCAGGCATGGATCGACTTCAACGGCGACGGCTCGTTCCAGGCCGGAGAACAACTGACGACGGGCAGTTTTGCCCCCGCAGGCGCCAGCATCCCGAACGGCGGCATCACGGCGCAGAACCTCTGCTTCGACGTACCGGCCAACGCGACCTTCAACGGCGGCAACCTGTTTGCCCGCTTCCGCTTGTCGAAAACCGGCGGACTCGTGGCTACCGGCCCGGCTATCCCGGGTACCGGCGTGTTCCCAACGGGTGAAGTGGAAGACTACAAACTGCCGCTTGCCCTCATCGGTAATTACAGCTGGATGGACAATCCGGACCTCGAAGGCGACGAAGACGCCACTGAAATGGCGCTCGACGGCATTAAACTGAACCTGATCTGGGCGGGTGAAGACGGCATTTTCCAAACGACGGCAAATTCCGCCATCCCGGCAGGCGACGACCGCGTGTACATGACCACGACGGCCGGCGGCGGCAAATACATTTTCCGCGGTCTTATCCCGTCCAGCAACTACCGGATTCTTCCGGAGAAATACACGGCGGCCAACGGCGCAGCCGGCGCGGGCATCGCACCGGCGAATAAAATCCTGACGATCCCGAACCTGCCGGCCAATGACAACATCGACTCGGACGCCAACCCGACCATTTCGGTGAGCATTCCGAACCTGACCACCGTATTCCTGGTGACCGGCGAAAACGGCCTGCAAGACAACAACGGCGGCAACGGTTTCCCCGACAATCAGGAGAATCTTTCTCTCGACCTCGGCTGGATCGACGAACCGCACATCGCTGCGGCAATGGCCATCAAAGGTTTTGAAAAAACGGAATGCGGCCACTTCGGGGTCATCATGGACCTGTGCATCAAAAACAACAGCACGGCTCCCCTGGCCAATCTGCAAGCCATGCTCGACCTGGCCGGCGCCAATGCCTACGGCTCCACCTTCCTGGGCCTCCTGGGTACGCCGGAGATTGTTTCGAGCACGGCGCAAGCCAACCCGAACATCAGCGCAGGCTACACCGGCGCGTCCACTGCTCCGGGCAAAAACCTGTTCGACGGTGGCAGCGGTTTGCTGTGGCCCGGCCAACAGATCTGTGTCCGCATCCGCTTCAACGTGAATCCGACGGCGGTCAACGCTCCGGCCAACCCGAAAGCGCAAGCCATGGTGAGCGGTAAGGCCCAGAATTTCCAGGGCGTTCCGATCCCCGACTTCTTCAACGGCGGCGCCCAATACGTGGCTACCGACCTGTCGGACAGCGGCATGGACCCGATGTCGAACAACCCGGGCGAGCCCGGCGACACCGGCGGTGTGGACGACCCGACTCCGCTCGGCAACTGCTGGGAAGATTCGCAGGGCCTCGTGGCCAACGATCTCGTGTATGCTTCGATCGATGAAAACTGCGTTGTCAACTTGCTGCCGGGCATGGTCCTGGAAGGTGAAAACGACAATTGCACCGAAGAAACCTACCCGCTGGGTGGTTTCTACAAGATCAAGTCGATCAAAACCTTGACCGGTCAGGTGGTGCCCAATCCGATCCCGGCTTCCTATATCGGTCAAACGCTGGTGGTGGAAGTGGAAAACATCCTGACCTGTAACAAGACCTGGGGACACGTGATCGTTGAAGACAAGCTTCCGCCGGTCATCGAATGCCACGACATTCACTTGTCCTGCGCTATTACGAACTACTCGCCCACCTATCTCCAGAACTTCCTGGGTATCGATGAGGCCTACCCGTATACGTCCGATTGCACCCCGACGACGCTGACCTTCACGGATACCTGGTTCGACCTCGGTTGCACCAGCCCCGGCGATTACAGCGCCTACGTGGAGCGTATCTGGGTGGTGAAAGACCAGTACAACAACTCGGCGACCTGCACGCAGTACATTTATTTCGATCGCAAACACGTGTACGACGTGAACTTCCCGGCCGACGTGACCGTCAGCTGCGGAGCCGCTACCACCACGCCTGATGTGACCGGGGTGCCGTTCATCCCCGAGTTCGGTCATAACTTCCCGCTTTGGCCCAGCTCCGGCTACTGCGAACTGACCACGAATTATCACGATGAGATCCTGCCCATCTGCGACGGTTCGTACAAGATCCTGCGCACCTGGACGGTGCTGGACTGGTGCTTGCCCACAAGCCCCTTCCCGCCGACGACCAACCCGCAGTACTATGTTCAGCTGATCAAAGTGCTGGATGAACAAGGTCCCACGTTCGACTGTCCGTCAGACCTGACGGTGGGCACGGATCCGTTCAACTGCTGCGCGACGCCGAACCTGCCGGATATCATCATTACGGACAATTGCTCGCGGATCAACCACATTTCGGCTAAAATCCTGACCCATGATTATGAAACCGGTGCACAACTGGCTGCATACACCATGGAAGGTGAACTGACCGATTTCCCCGGGAACAATTACTGGACAAGCGATACACTGGGCGTATTTGGCTACACGCCCGCCTGCCTCCCGCTGGGAACGCATACCGTAATCTACACGCTCACAGACGACTGCGGCAACCATTCTTCCTGCACCTTCGACCTGACGGTGCAGGACCTGACCCCGCCTGTGGCTGCCTGCCAGGAATTCACGACGGTTTCGATCGGAGTGGACGACTACTCGGACTGCTACACGCCGGACAACGGTTGCCAGGGTGCAGGTGTAAGCTGGGTGGCGGCTTCCTCTTTCGACTCGGGTAGCCACGACAACTGCGGTGGAGTGAAATTGACGATCCAGCGGATGGCGCCGTATTCATCCTGCATCGAGTCGCTGAGTGACGACGATTGCGTGGGTGACCTCAGTGAGTATGAAATTGCTACGGCTGAAGGCGATTCGATCAAATTCTACTGCTGCGAAGTAGGCACGACCCAGACGGTGATCCTGACGGTTTACCAAACGGATGTCAATGGCAACCTGAGCTACGGCCTCGACGGCGAGCCGATCTCGAACCAGTGCATGATCCAGGTAGAAGTACAAGACAAGATCAAACCGGTTTGCACGCCTCCGGCGAACGTATCGGTGTCCTGCGAGAACTTCGACCCGAGCCTCTGGGCCTACGGCAAAGCCACCCCGGCTGACAACTGCTGCCTGGATACGACGAAAGTATACCAGGGCCAGTGCGGGTTGCAACACAGCGCATCCTACACCCTGTTCGACACGGTTTGCAACCGCGGCACGATCACGCGCACGTTCCGTGCCTATGACTGCCACGGCTTCTCGCAACAGTGCACGCAGCGCGTGTTCGTGAAATACGAGCAAGACTACTTCATCAAATTCCCGAACGACGTGATCGTGACGGTGTGCGATGGCACGGGCAACTACGGCGAACCGCTGTTCAACGGCGAAGATTG
>JBGAJY010000086.1:0-20693 GCA_044224705.1 Saprospiraceae bacterium | reverse complement strand
CTTCTCCCAATACCGTCAACTGCAGCAATATCGGAACGAACGTCATTACCCTCACGGGCAACGACACCCACGGCAACACGGGTACCTGCACGGCCATCGTGACCGTCGCGGACGCTATTTCACCTTCCGTGACCTGCAAAAACGCCACTGTCTACCTCGACGCTTCGGGGTCTGGCAGCATCGCCACGGCCGACGTGTACAATTCGGGTTCGGACAACTCCGTGACCTGCAAAAACGCCACTGTCTACCTCGACGCTTCGGGGTCTGGCAGCATCGCCACGGCCGACGTGTACAATTCGGGTTCGGACAACTGCGGAACCGTGAACCAGGTTTCCGTTTCGCCCAACACGTTCAATTGCAGCAATCTGGGAACCAACACCGTCACCCTAACGGTCAACGACGGACACGGAAATACGAACACCTGCACGGCCACCGTCACCGTGGCCGACAATACCGCGCCAACGGTGACCTGCAAAAACGCGATTGTCAATTTGGACGCCGCCGGTTCCGGCATCGTCAGCACGGCCGACGTTTATCTGAGCGGCTCCGACAATTGCGGAACGGTGAACCAGGTCTCCGTTTCGCCCAACACCTTTTTCTGCAGCATCATCGGAACCAACACCGTTACCCTGACCGTCAACGACGGACACGGCAATACCGCCACCTGTACCGCTGTCGTCACCGTCCAGGATGTCACGGCGCCTATTATCAGTTGCAAAAACGCCACCGTTAACCTCAATGGGAGTGGAGCAGCTATTATCTCGGCAAATTCCATCACTCAAAGTATTTCAGAGAACTGCGGCGGATACATTGCCGGGGCCTCGCCCAATATAGTGAACTGCAGCCACCTCGGCGCCAACATCGTCACGCTGAGCGTCACGGACGGCTCCAACAACACAGCCACTTGTACGGCTACGGTCACGGTGCTGGACGTCACGGCGCCCTTGGTCGCCTGCCAGGATGTCAACGTCAATCTTGACGCTTCGGGTTCGGCTAGTATCGCCACGGCCGACGTGTACAATTCGGGTTCGGACAATTGCGGAACCGTGAACCAGGTTTCCGTTTCGCCCAACACGTTCACATGCAACAATCTGGGAACCAACACCGTCACCCTCACGGTCAACGACGGCCACGGAAATACGAATACCTGCACGGCCACCGTCACCGTGGCCGACAACACCGCGCCAACGGTGACCTGCAAAAACGCCACCGTCACGCTGAGCGCTACCGGCACTGCAAGCATCACTGCGGCGGACGTGTTTGAAAGCGGTTCGGACAACTGCGGAACGGCGAGCCCGGCGAACGTTTCTCCCGCTGCATTTATCTGTGCCAATTGGGGTACCAATATTGTCACGCTCACAGCCCAGGACGGCCACGGCAACACCAGCACCTGTACCGCCACCGTCACCGTGGCCGACAATATTGCGCCCACCATCACCTGCAAAGACGCCACCGTCAATCTGAACTCCAGCGGTACCGCCAGCGTTCAGGCAATTCTTATTACTCAAAGCTATTCGGATAACTGCACGGCATCCATCATCAGCGCCTCCCCCAATACCGTCAACTGCAGCAATATCGGAACGAACGTCATTACCCTCACGGGCAACGACACCCACGGCAACACGGGTACCTGCACGGCCATCGTGACCGTCGTGGACGCTATTTCACCTTCCGTGACCTGTAAAAACGCTACCGTCAACCTCGACGCTTCGGGCGCCGGCAGCATCACCACGGCCGACGTATACAATTCGGGTTCGGACAATTGCGGAACCGTCAACCAGGTCGCCGTTTCGCCCAACACGTTCAATTGCAGCAATCTGGGAACCAACACCGTCACCCTAACGGTCAACGACGGACACGGAAACACCAATTCCTGCACCGCCACCGTCACCGTTCAGGATGCCACGGCGCCTTTCGTCGTTTGTCAAAATACAACCGTCAATCTGGACGCTTCGGGCGCGGGTAGCCTCACCACCGCCAGCGTATTCCAAAGCGGGTCGGACAATTGTGGCACCGTCAATCAGGTCGCCGTTTCACCCAACACGTTCACCTGCAGCAATCTGGGAACCAACACCGTGACCCTCACCGTCAATGACGGCCACGGAAACACAAGCACGTGTACCGCCACAGTCACCGTGCAGGATGTCACCGCGCCCGTGATAAGTTGTAAAAATGCCACCATCGATCTCAATAGCATCGGTAACGGCGTAATCACGCCAAATTCCATTACGCAAAGTAAATCGGACAACTGCATCGGGTCTATCTCAGGGACTTCACCCGCCACGGTGAACTGCAGCAACATCGGCACGAACATCGTCACGTTAACCGTCTCGGACTGGTCGGGCAACAGCGCCACCTGCACGGCCATCGTCACCGTTCAGGACGTCACGGCGCCATCCGTCGTTTGCAAAAACGCTGCAGTCAACCTCGACGCTTCGGGCGCCGGCAGCATCACCACCGCCAGCGTATTCCAAAGCGGATCGGACAATTGCGGAACCGTCAATCAGGTCGCCGTTTCGCCCAACACGTTCACTTGCAGCAATCTGGGAACCAACACCGTCACCCTCACCGTCAACGACGGACACGGAAACACCAACACCTGCTCCGCAACGGTGACCGTCGTGGATGCCATCGCGCCATCCGTCGTTTGCAAAAACGTTACCGTCAATCTGGACGCTTCGGGCGCCGGCAGCATCACCACCGCCAGCGTGTTCCAAAGCGGATCGGACAACTGCGGCACCGTCAATCAGGTCGCCGTTTCGCCCAACACGTTCAATTGCAGCAATCTGGGAACCAACACCGTCACCCTCACCGTCAACGACGGACACGGAAACACCAACACCTGCTCCGCAACGGTGACCGTCGTGGATGCCATCGCGCCCACTATGCTGTGCAAAAACGCCACGATCAACCTCGATGCATCGGGCCAGGCCACGCTGACCGTCGCGCAGATCAACAACGGCAGCTTCGACAACTGCAGCATCGCGATCCTTGCACTCAGCCAGACCCTTTTTACCTGCGCCAACATCGGCGCCAACACCGTCCAGTTGAACGGCGCAGATCCCAGCGGAAACAAAGCGAGCTGCTCCGCAACCGTTACGGTGAATGATCTCATCCTGCCGGTGGCGAAATGCAAAAATCTGACGGCCAACCTCGGCTCCACGGGTTCGGTCACGGTCGCGGCTTCGTCCATCAACAACGGCACTTCCGACAATTGCAGTTTTTCGCTCAGCCTCACGCCTTCGACCTTCAGTTGCAGCAACCTGGGCGTCAATGTCGTCACGATGAAAGCAACGGATGCCGGCGGCAACACTTCCAGCTGCACGGCCACGGTGACCATAAAAGACGTGAGCGCTCCGACGACCCTCTGCAAAAACCCCACGGTGTATCTCAACAGTACAGGTACAGGCACCCTGACTGCTGCTGAATGCAACAACGGCAGCTTCGACAATTGCGGCATCACGAGCATGAGCATCAATACCACGCAGTTCAATTGCTCGGACATTTCTGGTTCGTACTACGTCACCCTGACGCTCAGGGATGCCAGCAACAACACGGCTACCTGCACTGCTACAGTGAGCGTAAAAGACAACCTGGCGCCCACGGCCGTTTGCCAAAACGTCACCGTCCAACTCAGCGCACAGGGCAAAACCACTGTTTCGGGAGCCGTTCTGGCGGCCGACAGCTACGACAACTGTTCGGTGTGGTCGTACAGCCCGGTCTCCAAACAATACACCTCAGCCAATATCGGGGTGAACAATCTGACGATCACCATCAAAGACTGGTCGGGCAATGCCTCCACTTGTATCTCCCAGGTCACTGTGCTGCCCTACGGCGGCGGAATGATGGGCGTCGACAACCCTGAAACACCCGCCGATCCGGGCGAAGAACAGGAAGCGATCGAGGCCGATAACCGGGACGACAACCACGCGATGGGAATTTCGGAATTGCACGTATTCCCCAATCCAACGAAAGGCAACGTGACCCTGCAATTTGACTTGCCGGACGGTCAGGAGTTCATCCTCCGGGTGTTCGATCTCGACGGGCGGCTGGTGCTCAACGGCGAAGGAACAGCCATAGCCGGCGGCAACCGCCTGCAACTGGATCTGAATGACCAGGCCCCAGGGCTTTATCTCCTCGACATTCAATCCGGAAGGCAGCACCTGCAGAAAAGACTGGCTATTCAAAAAGACTGATCAGCCATTTATCAACGATTCATTTTAAGACAGGCCGGCGCCCGCGCATCCTCTCCAAAGGAAGCCGGGCGTTCGGTTTTTACCAGGCTGGCCTGCCACACCTCTAAATTCCACCCTGCCGAATTTTGCTACTTTTATCCCCTCCATTTTAACTTGTCGAAACGGGCTTTATCTGCCGAATGAACCCGAAAATGCGTCGTCTCATTGTTCCGTTGCTGTTGCTGGTAAGCTTGATCAGCCCCTTGCCCGCACAGCAGGCAGGACTGGAAATGCTCACCACCCGCGACGGATTGTCGCAGGGATACATCGCCAATATTTATCAAGACAATGAAGGGTTCATCTGGTTTGCCACGAAAAATGGATTGAATCGTTACGACGGTTATCACTTCGAAGTTTTTACCCACGATCCGTACAATCCGCACACACTTTCCGATGACAGGGTACAACCCATCACCGAACAGGGCGAATATTTGATCCTCGGCACCTGGACCGCCGGCGTGAATTTTTTTCATAAAAAAACCCGCAAGGTGTACCGGCTTCCCATCGACATGATATTACCCGGAATCACAGATGACTTTTCCACGGTAATTTGGGCACAAGCAGATGAGGCAGGAAATATCTGGGCAGAGGTGAATGTCGTATCGAAATTCAGGCGCCTTTGCAAAATCACAGTGCCGCCTGAGTTTTGGGTGAGCCCTTTCCCGGACGAATGGCAAAAAAGAATAAAAATTGAAACCTGGCCCCGGCACGTTTCTGGTGAGGCCGAGATAAGTCTCGACAAAAAATGGGTGTACGTTCCCCTGTCCGACACGCTGTTCAGGGTCGATGTGCACAACAATCGATTTACTCCCCTCGCACAGATAAACGGGGTGGGACTGAATTTTATCAACGTGGATAAGCGCGGGAACATCTGGATCACCTGGCTGGTCGACAATGCCGTCTCGGGATTGTATCGTCTGACTCCCGGGGCCTCATTCACCCCCACTGCGGTGCCCATGCCCCCTCAATTTAACAATATCCGGTTTTTCACGAAGGACCGGATCTGGGTGTCCACTTATCAGCACAATTATGCTTTCCGCCTGGACGAGCAGGGTTTTTTTGATGCTTCACGACCGGAGTTTCCGGGTGTCTTTGTGCCCGAGGGGTACTGCTGTGCCATATCGGACCGTTCGGGCCTGGTCTGGATCGGCACCAATGGTTTGGGGATCATCAAACTCAATCCGAGATCGCTCCAGTTTCGGCACCTGTTTCCGGGCCAAAGCATCTACGGCACAGTCGTGGCCGACCGGCAAGGAAATATTTGTACGTTCAACAACCTCAACCAGGTCTTGCTCGATCCGAAGCCGCCCCGGAGCCCGGGTCTGCCCTTTTTACCTGCATTGAATGGTTTGCTCGACAACGCCAAAATCCTGGAAGATGGCTCGGGCAACTATTGGGTGGCCGGCATAGAGCGAAAAACCTGGCTTTTTAACCTGATAAAAACGGACGCCGACGGACGCCTGATCAGGTTTGCCGTGCCGGCAACAACCCGATTCCAGGGTTACCTCATCGCCGCTTTCGACGAACGAAAACACCCCTGGCTCTCCGTCGACAGCCGGCTGATCCATTTCGATCCGGCTGTCGACAGTTTCGAGGTCTTCGATTTTCAGCAATCCCTGCCTGAAATGAACATATCCACCGCCCTGGCGCAAAGCCCCGACGGGGCCTGGTGGATCGGTATGGAAAAGGGACTCGTGCAGGCCACCCCAAACGGTCACGGCTTCCAGGTCCGCGCATTTAAAAACGACCCTTCTTCCCTCAACTCACTGCGCCACAACACCGTATCCTGCCTGATGCCCGATCCGGCCGATCCGGCCATCCTTTGGATCGGCACCAAGGGCGGTGGGCTGGACCGTCTGGATACCCGCACGCTGCAATTTTCCCACCTGACCACCGCCGAAGGCTTGCCGAACAATGTGATCTACGGCATCCTTTCCGACGAGGCGGGCAACCTTTGGATGAGCTCGAACAAAGGCCTGATCTGTTATCAGCCGGCGAGCGGGCGGATCAAAAATTACACCAGGGAAGACGGTGTGCAGGATAACGAGTTCAATACCTCGGCTTTCGGCAAGGGACCCAGCGGCGAGCTCTTGTTCGGCGGAGTAAACGGCCTGACGGTTTTCAACCCGCGCGCCATGCTGATCGATACCCTGGCGCCGCGCACGCTTATCACCGGCCTCCGAATCAACGACAACGACCTGAGCTGGAACGACACCACTGGCGTACTGTCCGGGGCCGTGGAATTCGCCCGGAAAATCGTCGTTCCTTATTCCCGCAACAATATCACGCTCGATTTTGTCGCGATGAACTTCGCTTCACCGGCAAAAAACCGCTTTCGGTATTACCTCGAAGGAGCCGAGCCGGAATGGGTGCACGAAAGCGCCGAACACACCGCCAACTACCTCAACCTCTCGCCCGGCACCTACGTGTTCCGCGTGAAAAGCGCGAACAGCGAAGGCCTGTGGAGCGAAGAGGTGACCGAATTGAAAATCGTTGTTTTGCCGCCCTGGTACCGCAGCTGGGCGGCTTACCTCGGCTATGCCCTGCTCCTGGGCGGCGGCGTGTTCTTTTTCTACCGATTCCAACTGAACCGTAAACTCGAACACGCCGAAAACGAACGGCTGAAAGAACTGGACCTGGTCAAGAACCGCTTGTACACCAACATCACCCATGAATTCCGCACACCGCTTACGGTTATTCTCGGCATGACGGAGCAGATGGAGGGAGAAATTGGAAATCGGAAACTGGAAATGGACGACCCCGCAGAGAGGCAGGTTCAATTTCTAATTTCCAATTTCCAGTCCCCCCTTTCCCTCATCCGCCGCAACGGGCAAAATCTGCTCCGGCTCATCAACCAGGTGCTCGACCTGTCTAAACTGGAATCGGGCAACATGCGACTCAATCTCGTGCAGGCCGACTGGGTGGCTTTTGTCAAATACATCGCCGAATCCTTTCAGTCTTTTGCCGCCGTAAAAAATATCCGCCTTCAATTCCACAGCGAGACCGACAGCCTGAACATGGCCTACGACCCTGAAAAAATCCAGGCCATCGTCTCCAACCTGCTCTCCAATGCCATCAAGTTCACCCCAGAAGGCGGCGAGGTCGGGGTAAATATCCGCACCCTCAACGACGGCCCTCAGCCCTGCTGCGAACTGAGGGTGCGCGACACGGGCATCGGCATCCCTGCCGACAGGCTGGAGCAAATTTTTGACCGGTTTTACCAGGTCGACAGCTCTGCCACACGGGCCGGCGAAGGTTCAGGCATCGGGCTGGCCCTGGTCAGGGAACTGGTCAAACTGATGGGCGGCAAAATCAGCGTGGAAAGCAGCCCCGGAGCGGGTTCCGTTTTTATCGTCACGCTTCCGGTGAGCGACGGCGGCAGCACACAAACCGCGCCGATGACCGAATTCGAGCCCCCGGCCTTCGCCACGCAGCCGCGCAAAATGCCCCGGCCAGCACCCGAAGACCCGGACAAATCCCTCGTCCTCCTCGTGGAAGACAACGACGACGTGCGGCAGTATTTGCGGCAATGCCTGGCCGGCGAGTATCAGCTCATCGAGGCCGCCGACGGCCAGACAGGCATCGAATTGGCGCTGGAACGCGTGCCCGATCTGGTGATCAGCGACGTCATGATGCCCAGAAAAGACGGTTTCGAATTGTGCCAAACCCTCAAAACCGACGAACGCAGCAGCCATATCCCCATCGTGCTGCTCACCGCCAAAACCGATGTGGCTTCCCGCATCGAAGGACTCACCCGGGGCGCGGACGACTACATCGCCAAACCCTTCGACCGCCTCGAACTGCTGGCGCGGGCGCACAACCTGCTCGACAACCGCCGACGCCTGCAGGCCCGCTACGGCCGGGGCTTCCTGTCCGGCGAACCCGTCGAGACACCCGACGAGGTGGCCGAGGTCGAAGACGCTTTTCTCCTGAAACTCCGCGGCATCGTGGAAGCACACCTGAACGACGCCGACTTCGACATGGACCGGCTTTCCCGCGCCGTGGGCATGAGCCACAGCCAGATATTCCGCAAACTGAAAGCCCTCACAGGCCGTTCGCCCTCGACCTTTATCCGCTCGGTGCGATTGCAGCAAGCCCGTCATTTGCTGCAAAACACGACTTTGAGCGTGTCGGAGATTGCCTATGAAACCGGCTTCTCCTCGCCCACTTATTTTTCCAGAATGTTTTTGGAGGAATTTGGGCAGACCCCCACCGAGTCGCGGTGATATTTTTCCAATTATTTGATTTTCAAAATTTTACATTTTTATTGCGCCGTTGCCCTGCAATAAGAATGGCCGGATTTTTTGCCCCCTTGCAAGATAAGTTACAGCTTTTGCAAGATAAGTTAACGGCCTCCGGCGGGTGTCGCCGGCACTTTTGTCTCCGAAAGAAATCATCTCCGAACGGGCGGATGCCTCGTTTTCCCAAACGCGAATTCCGCCCTCTTCGGAGAACATCAAGCCCGTCTATTTTTTCATAATTAAACATCTATCGGAGATGAAAACGATCAAGATCCTTTCCTGCTTTCTCCTGCTGTTGGGTCTTCCCAATCTGGTACTCGCCCAAAAAGGCAACCCCGTTGGGCCGCGGCACACCCAGTTTATCCCAATAGGCGCCGACGAAAGCGGCATGGACAAAGAGCAGCTCCTGCGCCTGCATTTTGCCATGACGCCCTCCGACGCACTGGTGCTTCAACAAACCGAGCGCGACGAATTGGGATTTGTCCATGAAAAATACCAGCAATTCTACGAGGGCGTCCGGGTCGACGGCGGCACCGTCAAGGTGCATTCCCGGGACGGGAAGGTGACCCTGCTGAGCGGTGGTTACCTCGACATCGGCAACCTGAACGTAACGCCTGCCCTGACGGCCGAGGCTGCTTTCGAAGCCGCCGTCAGGCACGTTGGCGCCCTGCACTACTACTGGGAACAGGAAAAATCGGAACACCTCGACTATGAGAAACCGGCGGGCGAACTCGTCATCACCCCCGACCCGAAAACCTGGTCGGCGCCTCGCCTGGCCTGGAAATTCGACATCTACGCCTCCGCTCCGCTCTACCGCGCCGACGTGTACATCGATGCACAAACCGGTGATTTTATTTGGGAAAATTCAAAGATCGATCCGACCAAAACGGCGCATTGCCAGGAGGAAATGCCGCAGGTCGAAGCCGTCGACTGCGATGTACAGGAGCCCGTCGCATCCATGCCGGAAGCAATTGCCGAAGGCGGCGCTATGGGCGACGTGGCCGCTACCGGGATATCCAATTACAACGGCATCGTCTCGTTCACTGCGACGACTGCCAGCACGGGTTTTAACCTCCGGCAAAGCGTCTATGGTAATGGCATCTCGACCTATTTCCTCTACAACAACGACAAATACAATGAGGCCACCGATGTCTGGAGCGGCGGAACGGCTTTCGTGGGTGATTACCCCGCCGTGTCGGCGCACTGGGGTAGCGAGCGTACGTATCAGTATTATTATCAAAAACACAACCGCAATTCATTCGACGGAGCCGGCGCACTCATCAAATCCTATGTTCATTACCGGGAGTACGATGCTGCCACAAACAGTTACCCGTTGTACGCCAATGCTTTCTGGAATGGTCAATTCATGAGTTACGCCGACGGTGACGGAATTACCTATTTACCTCTGGTGAGCCTCGACATTGTGGGCCACGAGATCACACACGGCGTGGTCCAACACTCCGCTGATCTTGCCGGTGTGTACGAAGCCGGCGCACTCAACGAAGGTTTCGCCGATATTTTCGGGGAGGCGGTGGAACGCTACGCTACCGGCGGCAACGACTGGAAGATCGCCACACAGGTCCATCCGGCTGGTCCGTTCCGCTCGATCATCAATCCCAATTCAACGGGCAATCCCGATACCTACCTGGGCGCCTATTGGGATCCCCTCGAAGAGGTGCATAATAACAGCACAGTCGCCAGCAAATGGTTTTATATCCTGTCGCAGGGCGAAACGGGTAGCAACGACTTCGCACAATCTTATTGCGTCACCGGTATCGGTTTCGACAAGGCATCAAAAGTGGCGTATCGCGCCCTCACGGTTTACATGTATTCCGGCTCCACTTATGCGGATACGCGGGAGGCCGCCATTCAGGCCGCCATCGATTTATACGGCGCGGATTCGCCCGAAGTCATCGCCACGACCAACGCCTGGCACGCCGTGGGTGTGGGCGGGCCGTATTTCAAGTTGAATTGCCAGGCCAATGTATATACTTCCACCAACGCCGATTTATGCGGGAATACGGTCATTTTCGCTAACCCGACCTGGGCCGGGGTCTGTAGCACGCCATACGTGGAAATGGTTTACGGTCAGGAAAGCGGGTCGTTTTTCCCGATCGGAGAAACATTGCAATATTTCATCGCCATCGATAACAACTCCGGGGCTACCTCGAGCTGCACCTTTAATGTCGTCGTGGCGGACTTAATCCCCCCGGTCATCAGCTGCCCGAACGATATTACTTTCAATGTCGATCCGGGCCATTGTTACAAGCTGGTGACGTTCGGAGCCCCAACGGTTAATGACAACTGCTCCAATGCGACCATCACCCTGCAGAGCGGCCAGATCAGCGGCATGGCCGTATACGTCGGCGACGACCAGCACGTGGTCTGGAAAGCCACTGACGCCGCCAACAACATCAGCTACTGTGCCTACAACGTCAGCGTGGTGGACAACATCAGCCCGCTTATTACTTGTTATGCGGGCGTTACAAAAAACCTCAACGGAAACAGTGTCAGTGTGCAGGCTTCGGAGCTGTTCGTCGGTGGAACCGACAACTGCGGTTATGTCAGCCCGCCGACCGTCACGCCCTCCACTTTCACTTGCAGCAACCTGGGCATCAATACCGTCACGCTCACGGCCAATGACGGACACGGCAACACAGGCACCTGCTCCGCCACGGTGACGGTCGTGGACAACACGCCGCCTTCCGTAGTTTGCAAAAACGCCAGTGTCAGCCTCGACGCCAGCGGATCGGGCAGCATCACCACAGCCAGCGTGTTCCAAAGTGGTTCGGACAATTGCGGCACCGTCAATCAGCAATCCGCGTCGCCCAACTTTTTTAACTGCGGCAACCTTGGAGCGAACACCGTCACCCTTACCGTCAATGACGGCCACGGCAACTGGGGCACCTGCACCGCCACCGTCACGGTCACCGACAATATTGCTCCGACAGCGGTTTGCAAACCCGCCACCGTCTATGTGAATGCCGCCGGAGTTGCAAGTCTCCCGACCGCCAGCGTCTACCAAAGCGGGTCGGACAATTGCGGCACCGTCAATCAGCAGTCCGTCTCGCCCAACACCTTTACCTGCAGCAACCTCGGTCCGAATACTGTCACGCTCACCGTCAACGACGGCCACGGAAACACCGCCACCTGCAATGCCACCGTCGTCGTTGCCGACAATATCGCTCCTACGGCGGTTTGTAAAAACGCCAGCGTCAGCCTCGACGCCAACGGATCGGGCAGCATCACCACGGCCAGCGTTTTCCAAAGCGGTTCGGACAATTGCGGTACGATTAATCAGCAGTCCGTATCACCCAACTTTTTCAACTGCGGCAACCTCGGAGCGAACACTGTAACCCTCACCCTCAATGACGGTCACGGCAACTGGGGCACCTGCACCGCCACCGTCACCGTCTCTGACAATATTGCCCCGACCGTAGTTTGCAAACCTGCCACCGTCTTCCTGAATGAAGCCGGAACGGCCCCGGTCCCGACGAGCAGCGTCTTCCAAAGCGGATCGGACAACTGCGGCACGGTGAACCAGCAATCCGTTTCACCCGCCTCCTTCAATTGTAGCAATCTCGGCGTAAACACCGTTACCCTCACCGCCAACGACGGCCACGGAAATACCGCTACCTGCAATGCCACTGTTACGGTCGTTGACAATATGGCGCCTTCCGTGGTTTGCAAACCCGCCACGGTCAGCCTCGATGCTGCCGGCTCGGGCAGCATCACCACGGCCAGTGTTTTCCAAAGTGGTTCGGACAATTGCGGCACCGTCAATCAGCAATCCGTTTCGCCCAACACTTTTACCTGCAGCAACCTCGGCGCCAACACCGCGACGCTCACCGTCAACGACGGACACGGTAACACCACCACCTGCAGCGCCACGATCACCGTCGTTGACAATATCGCGCCCTCGGTGCTTTGCAAACCCGTCACCGTGAGCCTCGACGCAGCAGGCTCGGGCAGCATCACCACGGCCGCTGTGTTCCAAAGCGGTTCGGACAATTGCGGAATCGTTAACCTGCAATCCGTTTCGCCCGCCTCCTTTACCTGCAGCAACCTCGGCACGAACACCGCCACGCTCACCGTCAACGACGGACACGGCAATACGAACACCTGCAACGCCACCGTCACCGTCGTCGACAACATCGCGCCGACCATCCTTTGCAAAAATGTCACGCTCAACCTCGACGCATCGGGACAAGCCATTCTGAATGTCGGCCAGATCAACAACGGCAGCTACGACAACTGCAGCATCACGAACCTCGCGCCCGGTCAAACCTTGTTCACCTGTGCCAACCTAGGCGACAACACCGTCCAATTGAACGGCGCCGACCAGAGCGGCAACAAAGCGGGATGCACCGCCACCGTCACCGTCAAGGACCTGATCGCACCCGTGGCCAAATGCAAAAACCTCACGGCCAACCTCGGCATGAACGGATCAGTCACCGTCGCTGCTGGCGCTATGGACAACGGCTCCTTCGACAATTGCAGCTTTTCACTGGCCCTGACGCCGGCCATTTTCAATTGTGGAAACGTGGGCGCCAACACCGTGACCCTCAAAGCCACCGATGCCGGCGGCAACACGTCCTCCTGCACGGCCATCCTGACGATCAAGGATGTCACGCCGCCGACAGCCCTTTGCAAAAACCCGACCGTGTTCCTCAACAGCGCGGGTCAAGGCACGCTCACGGCCGCTGAGGTCAACAACGGCAGCAACGATGCCTGCGGCATACAAAGCATGAGCATCAATACCACCCAGTTCAATTGTTCGGACATCAGCACCACGTACTACGTGATCCTGACCGTCAAGGACGTGAACAACAATACAGCCACCTGCACGGCCACGGTGAGTGTAAAGGACAAACTGGCGCCAACGGCCGTCTGCAACAACGTCACGGTGCAGCTGAATCCTCAGGGCAAGGTTTCGGTTTCGGGCGCCAGCCTGGCGGCCGACAGTTACGACAACTGCTCGGTGTGGTCGTACAGTCCGGTTTCCAAGCAATATACCACGGCCAACATCGGAGTAAACAACCTGAGCGTCACGGTCAAAGACTGGAGCGGCAACGCAGCCACCTGCGTTGCCCAGGTCACCGTGCTGCCCTATGGGACAAGTTTGCAGGCCGACGACCATGCCGGACTCGACGACTCCGCTGAAAACACCAACGGTGGCGAAGCCGATTCGCGCGCCGAAGGCCGGAAACTCGAAAAAATCGACCTGCAACTTTCCCCCAACCCAACCCGGGGCGACGTGCTTGTACAGTTCCATCTGCCCGAAGAACAGACCTTCGACCTGCGTGTATTCGATTTGTCGGGCCGGCTATTGTTACACCGCGACGCGGCCGGAGTTGAAGGCAACAATGTCGTGGAACTGGATTTGAGCCGCCTGGCAGCAGGTTTGTACCTCATAGAAGTGCGCTCGGGCCAATGGTGGTCACAAAAACGACTGGTCCTTCAAAAGGATTGACCCGGCGACTGATTTACTCAACGATTCATTTTAAAGCAAATCGAACACCCGCTTCCCGACGACTCGGGAAAGCGGGTGTTCGATATTTAGAAGCGATTTGAATTTGCCTGCAAATCAACCCGCCACCCTCTTTACGCGCACCCGTTTGCGCCGCACCGGCACCCAAAGCCGCAGCATTTCTTCTTCAACGTGCGGCACGCTTTCTTCGGGCGCTTCCACGGGCACGCTTTCCAGTCCTACGTCGCGGCGCGAGGCGACGGGCAGGTGTTTTTCAATCAGGCGCGCCACGGCGGTCAGCACCTTGAAATAATCGGGGGCCGTGGCGTAGCCGGCGGCGGCGATTTCGCGAAAAAAATCGAAGGGGTTGGAGCCCGCAGCGAGCGCCTTGGCATAGCGCGGCGCTTTGACGAACAGCTCCGCATGGTGCGTAAAACTGCCCTCCGGCGTGTCGTATTTGCGGAAATAATCCTTGACGATGTACTTCCAGCGCCGCGGACCCACTTTTTTAACGGAAATGACTTCGGGAAATTTGGCGTCGGGCCGCGAGAGGTATTCGACCGTGCGGATGAGTTGTTCGTTGCCGTTGCGGCCGTCGGCGTCTTTCATGCCGAAAAACATATTGCCCGGCGCCCGCTCGCCCCAGCCGCTTTCGAGGGCGGCCTGGGCCAGGGTCGCAATAGCGGAAATGCCCGTTTTGCGCTGGGTTTCGAGGGCAAAAGGCAGGTACGTGGCGACAAAATCTTTGGGTAACATAGCAATCACCTGGTTGAAATGAGAGAACGGGTTGGAATACCAAAAATAGGGTAACTGATTTAAATCTTTACCACCTGCCGCGTAAACACCCCACTTTCTGTTTTTACCGTCAATATATACGTCCCGGCCGGCAAGGCGTGCAAATCGATCGGCAAGGTCAGCAGTTGGGTCTGCGGCGTTTGGAAGAACAATCGCTGGCCTTTTTCATCGCTCATCGACACTTCCAGTTTTTCATTCCGGCGCATTTCGAGGGTGAGCAGCATTTTGTCGGTCGTCGGGTTGGGCGCCAGGCTGAACGACTTGACCGATGCGGGCAAAATGGTGTTCGAAATAAGCACCTCGATTTCGGCCGAACGGTATTTGCAGCCATTGGGCGAGCTGATTTCCAGGGAATAGATGCCGTCCACTGCTGCAATGTGATAAGGCCCCGTGGCGCCCGGCAAAGCCACTCCGTTCAGGTACCACTGGCAGCCGTTGCAATCGCTGGCGCTCAGGACAAACAAGGAATCCGCCTGCAGCGCGATCAGGGGAATGATCGCCAATTCCTGATCAATGACAAGGTCGGTGGAATGGGCCTCGCCGCACTGGCCTGAAATTTCCACGGAGTACAATCCGCCCTGCGTGACCGTCAACTGTGGTCCGTCGGCGCCGGGCAGGGCCTGATCGCCATCAAACCACTGGTAACTGTACCCTGCCGGAACGCCCGTGACGCCCAGCACAGCCGAGTCATTGGGGCACAGCACGGCGGCGCCCTGCACAACGCTCACTTCGGGCGCCGGGAAAATTTCGAGCACCACGGTCACCGTATCGGACGGATCGGAGGTGCAAAATCCGTCGGGATTGGCGGCCTGGACGTAGTATTGTCCCGCCTGGGTGACGCTCAGTTGCGGCCCGCCGTTGAACTGAACGATAGCCTCGTCGCGCCACCAATTGAACACGTAACTGCCAGTATCAGGCGTCGTGGCAGTCAGGGTCAGGGATTGTCCGGCGCAAAGGTGATACACCGAATCGCCTTCGATCGCCGGCAGGGGCGGGTCGGTGTAAAGATTCGTCATGGTGAAGGTATCCACCCGCACGCAGCCGTTGCCGTCGGTTGCCGTGACGACGTAATCGCCGGCTTCGAGGTACACGATCAGGTCGCCGGGCTGGCCGTTCGACCAAGCGTAATTGACCGTTCCTGCGCCGCCCGTGGATTGCACTTTGATGATTCCGGCAAAAGTACCCGTGCAGAAATTCTGCTGTTCCACCTGGCCGCTGATCTGGAAGGGGGAGCACAATTCCTTGATTTTGTAAATTTTACCGGAAGAATACCCCGCTACGTACAACTCGCCGTTTTTGTCTTCGCCGAAGGCGCTGTATTCGTAAGCGGTCAGGTTGGCCAGAATCTGGGTGGTAAACGTCCCGTTGGCGTTGGGCCGGATTTGCCAGAAACGGCCGGAGCAGTAATCGGCGAACACGTACCGGCCGTACAAATCGGGGTACTGGCTGCCCCGGTAGATGAAGCCGCCGGTGACCGAGCAGCCGTTGGCAGCAGAGTGGTTGTATTCATAAATCGGCGGGGTGTAGGCCGAAGCGCCCTGGCAGCCGCTGGTGTTGTAGGTATGGGTGCCTTCGTAACAGCGCCAGCCGTAGTTGCGGCCGGGGGTATTGGCTGGTTCGAAATCGATCTCTTCCCAGGTATCCTGGCCCACTTCGCCGATCCAGAGGTCGCCCGTGAGCCGGTCGAAAGAATAACGCCAGGCGTTGCGCCAGCCGTAGGACCATATTTCGGGGTAAAAAGACGGATCGTTGACGAAGGGGTTGTCGGGCGGGATGCTGTAATTCAGGCCGTTCGAGGCGCTGTCTACGTCCAGGCGCAGCATTTTGCCAAGGAAGGTGGTCTTTTTTTGCCCGTTGTTCTGTGGGTCGCCGCCCGAGCCGCCGTCGCCGAGGGAGATGTACAGGTAGCCGTCGGGACCGAATTTGAGACAGCCGCCGTTGTGGTTCACGTAGGGGTCGTCCTGGGTGAAATAGATCAGTTCACTGTTCGGATCGGCGGCATTGGGGTTGCCCGGAATGCGGGAGAAGCGCGACAGGCGGTTGTCGCCGTCCGTTTCGCGGGTATAATAGACGTAGAAAAAGCCGCTGGAATCGAAGTCGGGCGGAAAGGCCAGGCCAAGCAGGCCCTGTTCGCTGTTGGTCGATTTTACCAGCGGGTCAATATTCAGGAAGGGGTCGGGGAGGCGGTTGCCGAGACTGTCCAATATCCAGATGATGCCCTTTTTTTCAACAACAAAAAGGCGGCTGTCGCCGCAATGGGCGATGTCGACCGGCTGTGAAAAGCCCGAAGCGAATTGAACGAGTTGGATTTTAGGTTGGGAAAAAAGGAGAAAAGGGGCAAGGAGCAAGGAGAAAAGAAGCAACTGTTTTTGCATGAGAACGGCGGGTAGATGATGGTTCGACAAATCGGTTTTCAGGAAACAAGGGGAAAATAGGCCGGTTCGGCAGAAATGAAAAAGCACATTCGCCCCGATGTCCGGAATTGGCGAATGTGCCTTGCGAATAATGCCCTTTCGGGCTTATTCGTTGGCAAAGCGCAGGAGTTCTTCCACGAACTGGCGGTGGTTGGCCAGGCGCGGCACCTTGCTTTGGTTGCCGAATTTGCCGCGCGCTTTCATCCATCGGATAAAGGTGCCGCGCGGCACCGGCCGGATCTGGAGCCGGTCGAGGGCCATGCTTTTGAAACGTTTGGCTTCGTAGTCCGAATTGATGCGCTGCAGGTTTTCGTCGAGCAGGTGGTTGAACTGTTCGAGATCGGCGGGTTCTTTTTCAAATTCGACGATCCATTCGTGGCCGCCCTTGCCGCGCCCGCCGGCAAAATAGACAGGCGCCGCCGTGTATTCAGCCACCACGGCGTCGGTCTGGCGGCAGGCTTCGGCCAGGGCCTTGTCGGTGTCGCCGATCATGACTTCTTCGCCGAAAGCATTGATATACTGTTTGGTACGTCCGGTGATCTGGAAGCAATGCGGATATTTCCGCGTGAAGATGAGGGTGTCGCCGGGTTGGTAGCGCCACAGGCCGTTGTTGGAAGAGATCAGGATGGCGTAGTTTTTCCCAACTTCCACGTCGGCCATGGTGACGGTGTGCGGGTGTTCCTTGCCCCATTCTTCGGTGGGGATAAATTCGAAAAACACGCCGTTGTCGGCCAGCAGCAGCATGTCGTTTTTGTCCAGCTCGCACTGTACGCCGAAGAACCCTTCGGAGGCGTTATAAATTTCCTGGTAGGCAAAATCGTCGCTTGGGATCAGCTCGCGGAAGGTTTGCCGGTAAGGCCCGAAGCCCACGCCGCCGTGCATGTAGGCCTGCAGGTGCGGCCAAACTTCCAGCATGTTGGATTTGCCGGTTTGTTCGAGGATGAGGCGGAAGAGCACGATGATCCAGGTCGGGACGCCGCCGAACATCACGATATCGTCGCGTCGGCCTATTTTTTCGGCGATACGCTGGATTTTTTCTTCAAAATTGGGAGACAGGATAATGTCGCGTTCGGGGGTATAAAAGCCGCGGCCGATGGACGGCATGTTGTAGGTCAGCACGGCGCTCACGTCGCCGAAGCGCGTTTTCGGGTATTCGGCCAGGTGCTGGTAACTGCCGGTGAGCAGCAGGTTTTTGCGGCGGAAAATTTCGAGGCCGGGTTTGTTGTGGTACAGCAGCGCCAGGGCGTCCCAGCTGCCGGCCACGTGGCAGGCGTACATGTTGGCGAAAGGGACGGGGATAAATTTGCTTTTGTCGCTGGTGGTGCCGCTGCTTTTGGCGTACCAGTTGACTTCCCCGGGCCACAACACGTTGCGTTCGCCGTGCATCATCCGGCCGATGTCGGCTTTGATGCTCTCGTAGTCGTGCACCGGCACCCGGCGGGCGAATTCGGCGGGCGTGCGGATTTCGGCGAAACGGTAGCGCTGCCCGAATTCGGTGTTCCGCGCCCGGTCGAGCAGTTTGCGCAGCCAGCGTTCCTGGCGCTCTTCCGGCCGCTGCATGTAGCGCTCGATCCGGCGCAGGCGCAGGTCGAGGTATTGCTTCATGAGCGCATTGAACATCCCATTCATAAGCGTTGGCGCGGTTCGTTTTGAAAGGGTTTATAAGGGTTTATGAAGTTTATGAAGGTTTATAAAACACCCTTTACAGGTAACTGTGTTTAAAAATAAACCTTGATAAACCCTCATCAACGCTGATCAACCCTCTGCAAAGGTAGCCTCATTTGGAAAATAGCGGGCAGGCGAGCGGGGCGGCTTAAATTTGGCGGCGCTCAAATTTGCTCGTTTTTTCTGATTATTAAAACTTAAATATCCCTGCCATGTCGCCTGAAATCATCATTCGGCCCGCTGAGGAGGCCGATATGCCCGCCATTCACGCCCTGGTGCGCGAGCTCGCCGAGTACGAGCGCGCGCCCGAAGCCGTGGTCACTACCCCCGAAATTTACCTGGAAGATTTTCGAAACGGCCGTTTTGAAAGCCATGTGGCGGTGCTCGATGGACAAGTCGTGGGCATGACGGTCTTTTACCACGCCTACTCCACCTGGAAGGGCAACATGCTCTACCTCGAAGATTTTGTAGTGCAGGCCGACTACCGCCGCTACGGCGTCGGGCAGCTGCTGTTCGATGCTTTTGTGGAAGAAGGCCGCCGCCGCGACTGCAGCCTGGTGAAGTGGCAGGTGCTCGACTGGAACGAGCCCGCGCTGGCGTTTTACCGGAAAAACGGGGCGATTATCGAAGAGGAGTGGTGGAACGGGAAGATATTTTTGAAGGAATGGGGGTGAGGGTCAGCACCTTTTGCGTTTGTTAAATTTTGCTTTTTAAGGAGGTTTTGTGTTAAAAAATTTTCAAATGTGCGGCGGGGGGGGGGATTATATTTGGTTATTCATTAACCGATTAAATTTTTATCCGCATGAAAAAGATTCTTTTCATCCTCCTCGCCCTGGCCTGGCTCCGATTTCCCAGCAACACCAACCAAGCTGCGTCAAGTCCGCTTTCCATTTTGCCTGACGAATCTTGCAGCCTGGCGGCACCGAGCACTTTTACTGCTGACCGTACTTCCGGCACCACTGCCGACCTTGCCTGGAGCTCTGTTTCAGGAGCAGTCGCCTATCACCTTCTTGTTTATGAAATAGGCTCACCGAATACTCTTGTTGGCGACACCATTGAGTACGGTACTTCAAAAACCCTGACCTATTTGCAATCTGGAAAAAGATACCGTTGCTACTTGTCGTCGATATGTTCTGACAACTCGGTCAGTGAATTTATCATTATAGTTGATATAATTGAGTGATGTAATTGAGTGAAAATCGGGAGCATGGCATTCATGCTCCCGATTTTTTTTTGTGGCTTGCTTCAATTTCATCAATTTTTTCAAGAAGCCATTTTTTGGAAATAATGGATTGGTTGTCCTGAATTCGTCTTTTCAAACCATGGATCGCAGCGGTTTTTTCCACGTCCAATTGAATCAGCCGATTTAAAAAGTTCAAGAAATTATTGCTTTCCCGTTTAAGGCTTTTTGACATGATCTTATTCCTGCGCACATAAATTCGAAAGCTGTCCATTAGAGAGTCTAACGCCAGGAATTCTCCTAATTCATAATAGGTTCTTGTCAAAAGAATTTTTGCACTCAAAGCGTAAACAACATCATTATATTCAACATCTCTTAGTACTTCGATAACTTTCGTGTACTCCTTTTGGTTGAAGTATAGGTAAGAAAGATTGTAGGACTTGGCGTTCTCCCGGATGGCAGTAGGCAAGTAAATGGAGTATTGGTGAATGAAATTTTCAGCCCATTTAAATTCACCGACTCCAAGGCTGGCAGTAATGATGTTTTTATAAACGCCTTCGGATATTTGTTCGCCTTCCAAGAGTAAATCCATCTGGATAATTCTTTTAAAAATCTCAAATACTTCCCTGTAATACTCGATTTTACCTTGATTTACCTTAAAAGCGCAATAATTCTGGGCAAAATAATAACACT
>JBGAJY010000085.1:0-22185 GCA_044224705.1 Saprospiraceae bacterium | reverse complement strand
GCCAATTCCGGCAAGGGTCTTTTTTTTATTTCAACCTGTCAGGTCAGCATCAGGAACGATACCGGCGCATGTACTCCCGCCAGGTGATCATCCGCTGCTGGTCTTCGTCCCAGAGTTTGTTGAACATGCAGCGCAGACTTTGCGTGAAGGTGATCTTGTTGGCCACCTGGTCGAGGATCGGATTTTCCTCGTGGCAGCGCGCCAGTTCGTAGTTCGGTACCAGGGAGTTCAGGTGGTGAATGTGGTGGTAGCCGATGTTGCCCGTGAGCCAGTGGAACATTTTGGGAAGGTTGTAAAAAGTACTGCCCTGAATGGCGGCGCGGATGTAATCCCATTTGTCTTTCCAGGCCTTGTAGGTGGTTTCGTGCTGGTGTTGCACGTAAAAGAACCAGATGGCGATGATGCTGAAAAAGCCGAGGATCGGCAGGTGGACCAGTACAAAAGCCTTGTAACCCAGCAGCAGTACGATGCCGACGTGGATGCCGATAAGAATCAAATTGTGGCGCATCAAGGCTTTGCGGGCGTGTTCCCAACCTTTCATTTTGATGAGCGGAATGCGGCTGTGGATCAGCGTGTACCACAGCGGAGCGATGACGAACAGGATAATGGGGTTGCGGAAAATGACGTAGCGGATTTTTTCGCCGCGGCTGAGCTGTTTGAATTCGTTGACGGTCAGCAAATTGATGTCGCCGATGTCGCGGTGTTCCCACAGGATGCCGTTGTGGCCGTGGTGAAAATTGTGGCTTTTGGCCCAGTAGCGGTACGGCATGAAGCTGATGAAACTGCACACCTGGCCGATAATATCGTTCGCTTTTTTGTTGGGGGTGAAAGACTGGTGACCGCAGTCGTGCTGGATGATAAAAATCCGGACGAGGAAAAAAGCATTGACCACTGCCAGTCCGAGCGTCAGCCAGATGGAAACGTCGAGGAGGAGGTACATCGCCACCCAAATAGCGAGGAAGGGTAAAAAAGAGTTGAGGATCTGGATGGTCGCTTTGCGCGAGTCGGGGAGTTGGTAAGCCTTGACAATCAAGGGTAATTGTTGCATGGTGGCAACGTCTGGTGCGGGTTGTCGCATAATATCGTGTTCAGTGAAATTTAGTTCGAAAAAACATCCGGTAAGGCGGGGCGCCGCGCAGGCGGCGGCGAAGGTCGGCGTTTTGTGCGAAGGCAAGTGCGAAAGGGGCTGTATTTTTCAGCCTCCACTTTCCTAAACAGAATCAGTCTATGCTTTGTTTCGACCGCCTGCTGCTCGCACTCCGGCGGCTTCGCTACCCTGGTGCCGCCACTTACTGGGAGCGCCGCTATGCCGTCGGCGGCGATTCGGGAAGCGGTTCCAGCGGCGCGCTGGCGGCCTGGAAGGCGCAGGTTCTCAATGATTTTGTGGAAAAAAAAGGTGTTCAAAGCGTCGTGGAATTTGGCTGCGGCGACGGCCGGCAATTGCAGGCGGCGCGCTATCCGGATTATGTCGGGCTGGATATCTCAGCTTCGGCCGTAGCGCGTTGCCGGGAACTATTCTCCGGCGATAAGACCAAACAGTTCGCCGTTTACGATCCTTTCCAATTCGATCCGGCACATTTTCAGGCCGAACTGGCGCTGTCGCTGGAAGTTGTTTTTCACCTGACGGAACAAGAAATATACGAGCGACACCTGCTGCATTTGTTCGCCAGCGCGCGCCGCTGGGTGGTCATTTTCGCGGCCGACGAGGAACGCCCCACACCTTTTCCACATTTCCGCCTTCGGCGGTTTACCCCCGACGTGGCCCGGCTGGCGCCGGATTGGAAATTGAAAACACGTGTGGAGAACCCTCTGCCCCAAATCAGTGTTTCGCAGTTTTTTGTGTTTGAAAAGGGCAGCTGAATTTGTGCTGGCCGCGCCATCGTATCTTCGCACGGGCAGTAGATTGCCGCCATTTTTGCCCGGAATAAATTCCGGGCTACCAGACATGACTACCGAACAATTCAAGGAATTCTTCCCTTCGATCCCTCTCCAGCCCGGCATCTACAAGTTCCTCGATGCGGATGGGCATATCCTGTACGTCGGCAAAGCCAAAAACCTGCGCAACCGCCTGGCCTCCTATTTCGGCGATAAAAAACATACCACTGCTAAAACCAAGGTCCTCACCCGCCATGCCGACCACATCGAATTCACGATCGTCGAAACGGAGACCGACGCGCTGCTGCTCGAGAACACCCTGATCAAAAAACACCAGCCGCGCTACAACGTGATGCTGAAAGACGAAAAATCGCCGCTCGTCTACATCTGCATCAAAAAAGAACGCTTCCCGAGGGTGTTCCTGACCCGCAAAGTCATCAAAGACGGTTCGCAGTATTTCGGGCCGTATCTGTCCAAATTCCGCGTCGAACAGATCGCCGAACTGATCCGCAAACTGTTCCAGCTGCGCACCTGTTCGCTGTTTTTATCCGAAGAAAATATCCGTAAAGGCAAGTTCAAACCCTGCCTCGAATACCACATCAAAAACTGCGCGGCGCCCTGTGTAGGTTACGAAAACGAGGAGTCGTACAACAGCAAAATCGAGCAGATCAAAAACATCCTGCGCGGCAATTTTTCAGCGGTTAAAGCCCATTTAAAAGAAGAAATGCAGCGGCTGGCGGAAAATCTCCAGTTTGAGCAGGCGCAGCAGATGAAGGAGAAGCTCGCCCTTTTTGAAGATTATCAGGGCAAAAGCACCGTCGTGAACCCCAACATCCGCGACGTGGACGTGTTCGCCATTGCCGACGATGAAAAAGAGGCTTTCGTCAACTACCTCAAAGTGGTGAACGGCGCCGTGATCCACACTTATACCCTCACCCTCACCAAAAACCTCGACGAAGACCGCGAAACGCTGCTCGTCTACGCCATCCAGGAACTGTTGGCCAAATTCAACAGCCACCCGCCGGAGATTATCGTGCCGCTGCCTGTCGTTTTGCCTGATCATGAAGGCATTATGATTACCGTTCCGAAAATCGGCGACAAGAAAAAACTGCTCGAACTCTCCGAAAAAAACGTCCAGTACCACCTCCTCCAAAAGAAAAAACAGGCTCTCGGCGCCTCGGCCAAACAAACACCGGCCGAACGCATCCTGCGCACCCTGCAGGCGGATTTGCACATGACCGAAGCACCCCTGCACATCGAATGCTTCGACAATTCGAACATCCACGGCACCAACCCGGTCTCGTCCTGCGTCGTGTTCCGCAACGCCAAACCCGCCAAACGCGATTACCGCCACTACAACGTCAAGACCGTGGAAGGCCCCAACGATTTCGCCTCGATGGAGGAAGTGGTGTTCCGTCGCTACAAACGCCTGCTCGACGAAGGCCAGGACCTGCCCCAGCTCGTCATCATCGACGGCGGCAAAGGCCAGCTCTCCGCCGCCATGAAAAGCCTGCGCGAGCTCGACCTGGAAGGCAAAATGATAGTCATCGGTATCGCTAAAAAACTCGAAGAGATCTATTTCCCCGACGACCCGGTGCCGCTGCACATCAACAAAAAATCCGAGTCGCTCAAACTGATCCAGCAGGCGCGCAACGAGGCGCACCGCTTCGCCATCACCTTCCACCGCGACCAGCGCAGCCGGAATTTTATCAAAACCGGGCTCACGGAAATTCCCGGCATCGGCGCCAAAACGGCCGAGAAACTGCTGGCGCACTTCGGGTCGCTGGCACGGGTGCGGGAGGCACAAAGCGCTGACATTGAGGCTTTGGTGGGGAAAGCGGCGGCGGGGAAGGTGGCGGCGTATTTTGCTACTTCCAGCTGACAGGTTCTCAGATTTGAAACCAAAAAGCGGAATCCACCGGCGGCATTGCCGCCGGTGGATTCCGCTTTTTGGTTTCAAATCTGAGAACCTGTCAGCTGGGAAAGTTACCGACTGCTCATTGTCACCACATACTTCAAAATGGCATCCTCGGCGGCGGCATCGATCTTGGCTTTCTTCGCCATCGGGGGCATGATTTTGCGCCATTGCTCCTCGGTTTTTGACTTTGGCGGTTTTAAATCGTGGCATTTACCGCAGTTCTGGGTGAAGAGCATGTGACCGTTTTGCAAATCAGCAAGGGTGAGGCCGGGGAATTTAGACGTTCCGCGAACCACGTCGGCGTCTTTGGGCGTGGCAAATTTGGCGCCGCCGCAAGCGGCAATGAACACGGTCAGAAGGAAGAATACTGTTTTTTTCATGTTGAAAAGATCAGGTAGTTAACGGGAAAGAGGTGTTAGAGGGGCGAAAGTAACCTGTCAGATCAAAAATTTACTCCACCACCTTAAAAGTCGTCCGTCGGTTGGCCTGGTGTTCACTTTCCGTGCATTGAGCGCAGGCGCAGCCCACGGCCGGCTGGGATTCGCCGTACCCGATAGCCGAAAGGCGCGAAGCGTCGATGCCTTTGGAGATCAGGTAGTTGACGGCGCTTTGGGCGCGGCGCTGAGAGAGGTTTTGGTTGTAATTATCGTTGCCGCGGCAATCGGTGTGACTGCCGAGCTGGATGCGGATGTCAGGATTGTGCTGCAACACCGAGGCGAGTCGGTTGAGGGTAGGCTCGGCGTCGGGACGGATGTCCCATTTGTCGTAATCGTAGTAGATGTTTTCGAGTACGATCTCGCGGTTGCGGTAAATTTTGTCGAGTACGATCTCGATTTCGAAGGTTTGCACCGGGTTGGCGGGGTCTTTGGCGATGCCTTTGGTGCTGAATCTGGCCGAATTGGCGAGGTAGCCGTTCAGGGTGGCGGAGAAGGCATAATCGGCGTTTTCGGCAAGGGTAATGGTGAAAAAGCCGTCGTCTTTCACCGTTACCGTTTGTTTTTTGGCGCCCGATTCGATCACCACGGTAGCGCCGGCCAGCGGGCGTCGGCCCAGCACCTTGCTGTTCGGGTCGTCGGCTACGGTGAAGATTTTTTCCAAAATATAACCTTCGAGGATCATTTTGTAGGCCTGCGGCGGCGTAGAAGCGGTGTCCGTTTTGGGTGGCTTGGGCGGCGGCACACGTTGTTCGTAGCGGTAGATGTCGTCTTCGCCGCGTCCTCCCGGGCGGTTGGAGCTGAAAAAACCTTCGCGAATCAGGTCGCCCGGTTGGGCGGTTTTGGTTTTTGCGGCGCGGGAGCTCGTGATGAATCCGAAGTCGTCGGCGCCGCTGTTCACGGGTGCTTTGAGGTTGTAGGGCGGGGCCCAGGCGTTGCGGTCCATGCGGTAGGTACGGAACACGTCGAGGCCGCCCATGCCCGTGAGGCCGTCGGAGGCGAAATAGAGGGTGTCGGCATCAAGGGTAGGGAACACTTCGTTGCCGGGTGTGTTGAGGTTGCGACTCAGGATTTTGGGTTCATCCCAGCCGTTTTCGGCCTCAGGGTTGCGTTGCACGGCATATAGGTCGTAGCCGCCCCAGCCTTCGGGGTCGTTGCAGGAAAAATACAGGGTGCGGCTGTCGGCCGACAAGGCGGGATGCAGGTAATTGATCTTCTCCTTTTGAAAGGGGAGAGGGACGGCCGGGCTCCAACCGGCATCGGGGTCTGTTTTTTTGGCGTAATAAATTTTACAAAACTGATCGTCGCCTTTGTAAGCGCCGAGGGCGCGCACGAAAAAGACTTCCAGGCCATCGGTACTAAAGCATGCCGTGCCTTCATTGCCGGGCGAATTCAGTTGATTGTCAAAGATTTGTGCGCTGGCTGCCCCGGGTTCCACGATAAACAGATCCATGAACCGGTTGCCCGTCCAGCCGTAGTTTTTCTCCCCGGTGCTCATGGCGCGGTCGCTGGTAAAAACGATACGTCCGTCGGTAAAACGGATTGGCGCGAAGTCGTTCTGCGGGCTGTTGAACGGGGCCGGTTCGATGCTCCATCCGTTGGTGGGCGCCTGTTTGAGCCAGTCCTGTGCGACGGTGCAGGTGGTTAGTTCCTTGCGGTATTCGTAGGGGGATCCGATTTCGATACCGAGATTTTTGAAAGCTTCGGCGGCCTCGGGATATCGTTCGAGTTTTTTGAGCCCGTAGGCCTGGGCTTTGAGCGCTTCGGCGCCGTAGTTGTTTTCGTAGGCCGTTTTGAACCAGTCGAGCGCCCGTGCGTCCTGGCCGGTGCGGGTGAGTGCGTCGCCGAGCAGGAAGGCCAGTTGGCCGCGTTCGCTGCGTGTTTTGGCGCGGGCAAATTCTTTTTCCAGCATTGGCACGGCCACGGCGTACTGTTTGCGCTCGTGGGCGGTGCGTCCGTCCTTTATTTTCAGGGTGTAGGAGCAGGCGCCGAGGAGGAGGAGGGCGAACAGGCCGGAAAGTCGAGGTATTGACATGAGGAGCGGTGATGTTTCTGGACAAACGAAAATAAGGCGGCTTGTGTTTTCCTGACGCCCGGACGATGATCGGCGCTGCCCCGTTCAAAAAAGTTTGGGGTTGAAAAGAGCCCGATTGACTGTAATAGCAGGCTGTATAGGTTAAATATTGGCCTTTAAGCAGGCTGGTTGCCTGAAAACTCACCCTGAAGACTCATAACTTATCACTCTGAAAGGCATTTGAATATCGTTTAGTACGATTTTTGCGACCCAGTCGTTTACGTTGTCCACATACACAATCCGAACGGAACAGGTTTTTCCCGATGAAAAGAACGCGCTCGTCCTGCCGGCAGGTTTTTCTGTTGGCCGCTCTTCTGTCCTTGATGGCGGCACCGGCCTTTGCCCAAATACCAAAACCCAACGCGACTCCCCCGGCTGCTATCGACGTCGTGACGCCCAAAGAAGGCAAGGAAACAGCTCAACAAGCCGAAATCGCCGATGCCGATGCGTTCAAGCCGCACCCCATCGACACCACCAAAAACCTGTCGATCATCACTTTCGGTTCCTGTAACAAGCTCGACAAGCCTCAAATGATGTGGGACGCCGTGGCCGCCAACGGCCCCAATCTGTGGATTTGGCTGGGCGATATTATTTACGCCGACACCAACGACATGAAGGCGCTTTGGGCGCATTACAAGCGCCTGAAAGTCAATCCATTTTATCGGAAACTGACGGCCAAGGCCCAGGTGATCGGCGTATACGACGACCACGATTTCGGCGTCAACGACTGCGGCGGCGGTTATCCGATGAAAAAACAGTCGAAAAAATGCCTGATGGATTTTCTCGACGTGCCGCTCAACTCGCCCTTGCGCAAACGCGAAGGCTCCTACCAGTCATACGTATTCGGCACGGGCGATCAGCGCATCAAGATCATCATTATGGACACGCGCTATTTCCGGGATACCCTCGTGGCCGATCCCACCAAGCAGCGCCGCTATATCCCCAACACGGATGGCGATATGCTCGGAGAAGCGCAGTGGGCCTGGCTCGAAAACGAACTGCGCAACAGCCCCGCCAAACTCAATATCCTCTGTTCCAGCATCCAGGTGATCGCCGACGACCACGGCCATGAAAAATGGGGCAACTTCCCCAACTGCCGCAAACGCCTGCTCAACCTGATCGTCAAAACACAACCCAAAAACCTCCTGATCCTTTCGGGCGACCGCCACATGGCCGAAATCTCGCGCATGGACCTCCAGGGGCTGCCCTATCCGCTCTACGATTTTACCTCCAGCGGCCTCACCCACATCCGCAGCGGCACCAGCGAAACGAACCGCTACCGCGTGGGCGATCTGATCATCAAGAAAAATTTCGGCATGCTCAAGGTCTGGTGGGAAAACGGCCGCCCGATCGTCTCCATGCAAATCAGAGGACTGAACAACGAACTTTTCCAGGAGACAGTCGTGAAGTATTGAGTGATAATGATGAATGATGAATGATGAATGATACGCGATGGTGTATAGTTCTGGCTCGTCCACCATCGCGTATCATTCATCATTCATCATTCCTCATTTATCATTCCTCATTATGTTTGTGCCATGGAATTGCTCAAACAACAGATCGAGGCCCTGATTTTTGCCGCTCCACAACCGATCCCTTTTGAAGAAATCAGGGCTGTTTTGGAAGAAGCTTCGCAAAATGAAGTGTCGGAAGCAGATATTCTGGAAGCATTGGAACAGACGCGGGCTCAGTTTTCCGGCGAACAATTTGCCTTCGAACTCGTCGAAATTGCCGGCGGTTTTCAATTCCTGACCAAAGGCGCTTACCACCACGCCATTGCCATCCACCTCAAACAGACGACTAAAAAACGCCTGTCGCAGGCCGCTTTGGAGACCCTCGCCCTCATCGCCTACAAACAGCCGGTGAGCAAATCCGAACTCGAAGAGATCCGCGGCGTGAGCTGCGATTACGCCCTGCACAAACTTTTGGAGAAAGAACTTGTTTTGATCTCCGGCCGCAGCGAAGGCCCGGGCCGACCGCTCCTGTACGCCACCACCGATAAATTCATGGATTACCTGGGGATCAAAAGCCTGACGGACCTGCCGAAAGTCAAGGAATTCACCCCGACGGAAAATACCATCGGCGAAGCCCCGGCAGCCGAAGAAACACTTGCTCCACAAGAATCCTGAACCATCCATCCGATGCCTCCTGATTCAACCGTCCTCATCAACAGGGTCGCCAACAGCAACCTCATCACCATCGACCTGGAAGAACTCTTCCCGGCCGGCGACATCGTGCCTTTCGACCTGAAAGACTACCTGTTCATGGGCCTTATTTTGAAGGAAAAAGACTTCCGCGAAGCCCTCAAAGCCCACGACTGGTCGCAATACGCCGGGAAAAACCTCGCCGTCTTCTGCTCTGCGGATGCCATCATCCCGATGTGGGCCTACATGCTCGTGGCTACCTACGCGGCCCCGGTCGCCAACGACCTGGCCCAGACCACCCCGGAACATTTCGTTGAAACGGCTTTTTTGAAAAAAATCGCCGCCCTCGACCTGAACGAATTCGCCGGCAAACGCCTCGTGATCAAAGGCTGCAGCGACAAACCGGTGCCTCCGTCGGCATACCTTGAAATCACCCGGCGCCTTCAGCCGATAGCCCGCAGCATCATGTTCGGCGAGCCCTGCTCCACCGTTCCGGTGTACAAAAAGGCCATCGAGACCGAAAGCGTCGAATAAGCCGGCCGAACTTAAAACGGCTTAGCGACGGGCCCTAAACGGCGGCGTTTTTCGTTTAGAGAAAGTTGTGGCAACTTTGCCGCGTATTTTCAACTACTCCCGCCCTATGTTCAGCAACCGTATTCTCCTGATCCTCAATATTTTCCTGGCCGCGGCGCTGTTGCTGATCGGCTTCACGGCGTTCAAAGGCAACCAACCCGGCGCAGGTTTTAACATGCCCGATCAAACGGTTCGCTCGATCAACCTCGACAAGGATTTTGATTTCTGCGGGGAAAAATTCCCGATGGACAACTGGGACGTCCGCCAGCGCCTCGATGCCGAACTGCTGCGCAACGTGTATTTTCATTCGCAAACTATCCTGGCCATCAAACGCGCCAACGCGCTTTACCCGGTCATCGAACCCATTTTGAAAGAAGAAGGCGCTCCCGACGACCTGAAATACCTCGCCGTTGCGGAGAGCGCATTGTCCAATGCCGTTTCGCCCGCCGGCGCCCGCGGCATTTGGCAGTTCATGAAAGCTGCCGCGATCGAGTACGGACTTGAAGTCAACGACGAGGTGGACGAACGATATCACCTCGAAAAAGCCACCCATGCCGCTTGTAAATACCTGAAAAACGAACGCAATACCCTGGGCTCCTGGGTGTTTGCCGCAGCAGCCTACAACGGCGGCCACGGACGTATTGCCACGGAAAAAGCCACGCAGCGCGCCCAGTCCTTTTTCGACCTGAACCTTGCAGCCGACGAAACGATGCGATATCCGTTTCGCATTGTGGCCATTAAAGAGGTTATGCAGCACCCCGAAGAGTATGAGTATCAAATTGAAAAGGAGCACCTGTACCCGGCGCTGACGAAATACCGGACCGTTACCGTGAATGGGCCGGTGCCCAGCTGGGGCGATTTCGCCGTGCAGAACAATACCTCCTACCGGATGCTGAAATTGTACAATCCATGGCTGGTGGACAGCAAACTGACCAATAAAGCTGGAAAAACATACGAAATCCGGCTGCCTCTGTAGCGCCAACCTCCAGGTTGGCGCACGCCACGTCGGTTTTTAAAAGCGCATGCCACGGCTGCCTCTGTAGCGGCAACCTTCCAGGTTGGCGCACGCCCTGCCGGTTTTTAAAAGCATCGCCAGGTAATGCGCCAACCTGGAGGTTGGCGCTACAGAAAATTGATATTCCGCTTCAACCCGGCATATTTCACCCGCTTTACCGCCGATTTTTTAAACACCCTCCCGAACACCTCTTCGGTCAGTTCCAGCCAATCCTGACGAGTCATACCCAGCAAGTCGGGGTGAGGCGCAAAGGCCGGCTCTTCATGCGGCTTGGCGAAGCGGTTCCAGGGGCACACGTCCTGACACACGTCGCAGCCGAACATCCAGTGATCCGTTTTCCCCTGAAATGCTGCAGGTATCTCGTCGCGTAATTCGATGGTGAGGTAGGAAATACACCTGGATGCATCCAGAAAGTAACCTTCCGAAGAAATAGCCTCCGTGGGGCAGGCATCGATACAGCGGCGGCAGGTGCCGCAGTGGTCGCGGATAGGGTCGTCGTACACCAGCGGAAGGTCGCAGATAATTTCTGCGAGGAAAAAATAGGAACCGCGGCGCGGGTGGATGGTCAGGGTGTGGCGGCCGTTCCAGCCCAGTCCCGCCCGGGCAGCCCATTCGCGCTCGAGTACCGGGGCGCTGTCGACAAAACAACGTCCGTCCACGGCGCCGATATTTTCCCGGATAAATTCCAGCAGCGCTTTCAGGCGGTCCTTGACGACGAAATGGTAGTCCTCGCCGTAGGCGTATTGACTAATCTTAGGCGCTTCGGGGTCGGTTTGTTTTTCAGGGTTGAAATAATTGAACGTCAGGCAAATAAGCGTTTTGGCGCCGGGCACCAGCAGAGTCGGATCGACGCGCAGGTCGAAGTGGTTTTCCATATAAGCCATGCGCCCGTGGGCGCCCCGGCCGAGCCAGGTTTCGAGCCGGCGGGCAGCATCGTCGAGGCGTTCTGCGCGGGCAAAACCGACGAATTCGAAGCCGAGTCGTTGGGCTTCGGCGCGGATGAGATCGGTATGGCGTTGCTGGGTGGACATAAAGTTTTGGCTTGGCAAATTGACGACATCCGCATCGATTTATCTATCCGACTTAAATATCCCGGTCAATTTTGTTCAAAATAATTCGATATGAAACCTATTCGGCTCTTGCTTTTCCTCCTGCCGGCCATGCCGGTTTTTTCCCAAAACTACTTTCCTTTTATACAATACGGCACTTATCGCGATGAGTTCTGGGCGCCTGAACTGCAAATCTGCACTTATTCCCACGGAGCGCGCTATTGGTTTCGCGGTGACACGGTCGTCAATGGCCAGACCTACTACCAACTGTGGTCTGCCGACATCCTGGGCGCTGCCGGGGCTCCGCCGTTTTGCCCACCGTATACGGTTGATACCAGTGACTGCGTCCTGATCTCCTTGTTGCGGGAGGATATTTCGGAAAAAAAGGTGTATCAGCTGCAGGCAGGGGTGAATACGGAATTCTTATTGTTCGATTTTTCGGCCATGCAAGGGGATTCGGTCACGGTTGGCAACCCGCCGCAAACCGTTTTTGTACACGATGTCTGGTTCGAAACCTGGGCCGACGGCTCAAGCCGGAAGTTGATGGTGATCGATTTGCCCATTGGCGGACAAACCTTTTGGATGGAAAGTCTGGGCGCCAGCAACGATCTGTGGAACCCGGTTTCGGAGTTGTGTATCTGTCCGCACGGCTTTTGTTACGAGCAAAACGGGCAGGGAGTGTACGGCAGCCCATGCGCCATGGCCGTTCATTCAGAAGAGCCTGAAATGGAATTTCAGGGAATCTGGGTCGCGCCAAACCCCACGGCGTCTGTCTTGAACATTCGGATGCCCGACGGCCTGGACATTCGTTGTACGCATGTCGCGGTGGTCAATTTTTTGGGAGTGACGGTTATGCAGAAACCGTTTCCTGCGGACATGTCGTCTGCTGAATTGCAGGTCGGCCAATTACCTGCGGGGATGTACCAGCTCGTGTTTTGGAACGGAATGAACCGCGTAGGAGCACAACGATTTCAAAAAGTATGAAGGGTCATTTTAATTTTTTCAACAAATCCGGCAGTTGCCGCAACGCAGCCAGTTCCTTGTATTTTTCCCGGACCTCTTCGGCGGGCGCCCCGAAATAGGTCTTGCCGCCTTCGAGCGATTTGGATACGCCGGATGCGGCAAGAACCACGGCTCCTGCGCCGATCGTAATAGCCTGAGCCACGCCGACCTGTCCGTAGAGCACGACGTTGTCTTCGATGATCGTTTTGCCGCCGATGCCAACCTGCGCTGCAAACAAGCAGTTTTTGCCCACGACCGCGCCATGCCCGATGTGGATCTGGCCGTCCAGCTTGCTGCCTTCACCGATCACCGTGTCGCCGCTGACGCCTTTGTTGATCGTGCAGCCCGCGCCGATATCCGCGCGGTTTTCAATAATGACGCGGCCGCCCGAGCGCCATTTCCGGTAGGTGCCGTCGGGCTGTTTTTTGAAATAAAAGGCCTCGGACCCAATTATGCTGTTGGGTCCGATGGTGACCTCGTCGCCGATGATGGTGTGCTCGCCGATGTAGGTGTTGGCCTGGATGTGGCTGTGGGCGCCGATGCGTACATCGGCTGCAATCACGACGCCGTACTCGATGATGGCCGTCGGGTGGATCTCTGCTTCCGGGCTGATGGCTTCGAGAATCGGCCGTACAGGGCGGTGCTCCTGTACCAGCGTGTCGTATACTTCGAAGGGGTTGTCGACGACGAGGATGGCCTTGCCGGGCGGGCATTCGGCGGTTTGATTGAGCAGGATAACAGTTGCAGCGCTCCCAAGGGTTTTAGCGAAATATTTGGGGGCGTCGGAAAAAGCGATGTCGCCGGGCTCCACTTTGTGGATTTCATTGATCCCTGTGGCCGACAGGGTTTCATCCCCGATCACTTGGGCGCCAAAGCGCTGTGCGAGGTCTCGTACGGAAATGGGTTGCGGAAATTTCATACTTGTGGTTGTTTTTTACCACATAAAGGACACATGAAGGGCACATAAAGAAAAAGGGTGCGCGGGACTCTCGACAACGTTATCGCCAAACACAAAAAAAAACGGCAGTTAAGTGTGGTGAAAGTCGAGAGGCGATGGCGTCACCTTTTTCTTTATGTGTCCTTCATGTGCGCTTCATGTGGTAAATATATGACCCCGCAAAAGTCCGAAAATTCGCTGCCGATTTTTCAGCCGATTAAAGCTTTGAGCATGAAGCCGATGCGCTACTTTTACCGCAAAACCAACATAGGTCATGCTGTCTTTTACTCGTCTTTTCGCTTTTCCTGCCTTGTTTTTTTTACTGGTTCACGCAACCGGTTTGACGGCGCAATCACAACAGGCTCCCCGGCCGCCGGTGGCTGAAATGCGCGGCGCCTGGATCGCCACCGTGGCAAATATCGATTGGCCCTCGGCGCCCGGCTTGTCGCCCGAACGGCAACGCGCTGAATTTGACAGCCTGCTCGACGTGCTGAAAGCCATGAACATGAACGCCGTTTTCGTGCAGGTCCGCCCTGCCGGCGATGCCATGTACAGTTCGCCCGTGGTGCCCTGGAGCAAATACCTCAGCGGTCAGCAGGGTCTTCCGCCCAACCCTTTCTACGATCCCCTGGAATACATGATCAAGGCCGCGCACGACCGGCGCATGGAATTCCATGCCTGGCTCAACCCCTACCGCGCCACCTTCGACCTCGATACAGCCAGCCTGAGCCCCATGCACCTGCTCAAATCGCTGCCGCCGGCCCGTAAAGCCGAGTGGTTTTTCCAGTACGGCAACCGCTGGTACTTCAACCCCGCCAGCCCTTCGGTACGCACTTACCTGACCAATGTCGTGAAGGATATTGTGCTGCGCTACGACGTGGACGGCATCCATTTCGACGACTATTTTTACCCATACCCGCAGGCAAACGTACCTGCAATCGACGATTACAATCAATTTGCGGCCGATCCGCGTGGTTTTTCCAATATCGACGACTGGCGGCGCGACAACATCAGTCTGCTCATCAAAGGTTGTTCCGAAGGCATCAAAAGCATCAAGCCTTATGTCCGTTTCGGCGTGGCGCCCTATGGCGTCTGGCGCAACTCGACCAAGGATCCGATCAACGGCTCAGCCACCGGCACGGCCGTCACCAGCTACGACGACAACTACGCCGACGTGATCAAATGGCTGCAAAACGGCTGGATCGACTATGTAGCGCCCCAACTTTACTGGAGCATCGGCTTCCCGCCCGCCGAGTACAAAACCCTCGTGAACTGGTGGAGCCAGCACACCTACGGCCGCCAACTCTACATCGGCCTGGCCGCCTATAAAATCAACAACTGGCCGGCCGATCCCAACTGGAGCCGCCCCGATGAGATCAACCAGCAAATCGCGATCAACCGAAACACCCTCGGGGTGAATGGCAGCATTTTTTATTCCACCAAGCCCTTGTTGTACAATCCCCTGGGCGTACAGGATTCGCTGATCAGTTCGCTGTATCCCACACCCGCACTGGTGCCGCCGCTGCCCGCCTTGTCGCGCGTGCCGCCGGCCACGCCTCAAATCTGCCGGATCGTTGGCAAACCGGGAGGCGTCAAATTCGCCTGGAACGTTTGCAACATCACCAATGGCGACCAGATGCCCTACTATTATGCCATCTTCCGCTTCAACGGACAGGAAATCGGCGACTTTACCGACACGCGCAACCTCCTGACGATCATGCCTTTTTATTCGGAAAAACAGTTCTTTGAAGACCTGACCACCGTGCAAGGGCAATATTACACCTACGTCGTGATCGGCTATAGCCGGGTCAATGTACCGAGCTATTCGAGCAAGCCGGTGACCATCAAAAAGACCAAACAAGCCTTGAAACGCAAGAGGCGAAAACAGGAAAATTTTATTTCCCGGTGAGGCAAATTTCGCAGTCGGATGCGGGCTATCCGGCGAGAAATTTAACGAAGCCGGAAATAAAATTTTTCGTTTGCAGCCCGGCAAGGAAAAGCTCAACATGCTCTTAGCGCTTTTGCGGTGAAAAAGCCATCCGGTCTACGATAAAATAATACAACCCCGGCCAAACGCCTTTCAGCACCCGGATCAAACGCCCCTCTCCTCCCAGCAATACTTCAAATTTTCCCCGTTCCATCGCCCGAACGAGGCGCCGGGCTACGTGCCCTGGCTGCACGACACCTGCGCCTTTCGAGAGGGTTTTGGCTTCGGGCACCGCGTTGGCCTGCTCGTAGCGGTACATGGCTGTGTCCACATCGGGCGGGAAAATAACCGTCGTCCGGATACCGCATTTCTTTCCTTCCATCCGAATGGCTTCAGCCAGGCCGGTAAGGGCGAATTTGGTGGGCGCGTAACTTGTATAACCGATCAGGCCCGTGAATCCTGCCACACTGGAAATGAACCCCACCCGGCCTTCGCCCGAAACCGCGAGATGTGCCCAGGCGGTTTTGAGCGTGTATAAAGCGCCCAGGTAATTGGTGCGCCAGGTTCTTTCAAAGTCCTCCATCGAGAGGTCGCCAAAGTATCCGCAGGTGTTGATCCCCGCATTGAGCACCACGGCATGCAGGGCGCCCGCCTGCCGGACGAGCGTTGCGGTGGCATTTTCCACGGCGCGCAGGTCGCCCACATCGGCTGCGAAAACGCCGCCGACAGCCTGCCCCGTTGTTTTCAAAATGTGTTCAGCAGCGCTTTGCAGCCCGGCCGCGTCGCGCGCCAGCAGAAAAACGCAGGCGCCCCGGCGGGCAAATTCGACCGCCGTGGCGAGGCCGATTCCTGTCGACCCACCGGTAATCAGGACGTTTTTTTGGAAAAATGGGCTGTTCGTCATTTGAACACGTGGAGATTCGGCAAGGGCGTTTTGGGAAAGACTACCCCGCGCAATTTGTTCAATAAAAAATGTTTAGCCCGGTTTTTGGCCCGAAAAAAAAGAAACAACTCGTCGGGGTGCACGCCGAGCCTGAATTTGAAGGGGTAAGCCGTTTGCCCGGTTTTAATCCGTTGAAAACCATGGGCAAAGGCGTATTCCACGAGACCCAGCGAGAGGTTGAAATACGTGTCAAAACGGGTGTCGCGGCCCTCGCCGATTCCCACCAGCAGCCAGATCAGCGTGCTGCCTGAGGGCAGCAGCAGCACGGCGCCCTGTACCTGACCGCCCTGCCAAAGGGCGAGCACGACAAGTTGATCCGGGTAATTGGCGCAGAGCTGTTCAAAAAAAGCCAGGTTGAGTGTCTCCAGTTTGGTCTCGGCGCGGTCCATCACACTCAAATACATGCGGTAAAACTGCTCCGGCGGGCAGGTTTCGTCACCGCCAAACAACAACACCGGTTCCCGGCCGGCCGCCAATTCGGCTGAAAACGGGTGAATTTCCGGCCGGCGCAGACCGATTTTTTTCAAAGACAATTTGATTTTCCGGCGGTAGTGCGACCGCATGCCGGCGAGGTAGTCGGCGGTGCCGGCCCAATGGCTCAGATCGAGATGCGTGTCGGGCAGGCTGTATGCCTTGAAATAACCCAGCGTTTCAAGCGGGCGCAGGGTTTCGGCCTCGCTCCGGTCAAATTCTTTGAAACACAGGTATTTAATCCCTTTTTTCAAAGCCACTTCTTCCATGTAATGCGCCAATAACCGAAGGCAGGTTTCGCGATCGGCGTCTGGCGAAAATGCCAGGTTGGATTGCCCAAAAGAGGCTGGCAACCCGCAGATCAGGATGTTGATTTTTAAAAATCGCGGCGAAAAACGGCGGATGCGCAGCAGCCAGGCCTCGGCGGATTTTCCCAAAAACAAACCCAGGTCGATATCGAAGGCCGACAGGCTGGCCGTGGCGACGCATCGCTGCCCTTCACGGAGCGTGACAAATTGAAACCAGGCCCTTTCCACCCCGGCGTCCAGCACCGTTGTATTGAACAAATGGGTGTGCAGCACATTGGCGCCGGCCAGAACATTCCATTCCGTCGGCACATCGGCGGAGTATTCGAGGGTATATGCAGGAGATGAATAATCCTTCATGGCCGTCAAAAATGGATCGTCGGTGTCACCTTTGCCGGAATCGGTTCCGAATAGCGCAACGCATCTTCCAGCCGCGACCAAGTTGCTTCCGAATGCCCTGCCGAAGCGCAGAGCCGCAATCGTGCCTGCCCAACGGGTACAGCGGGATACACCACGGCCGTGGCGTGAATGCCTTGCTCGAACAGCTTCCGCGCCAGGTCGTGCGCACGGTCGGCGCTGCCGGTGATCAGCGGCACGATCGCGCTGTCCGAAAGGCCTGTATCGAAGCCGAGTTGGTGTAAGCTGCTGCGCAACGCCGATGCGTTGTGACGGAGCCGCAGGATACGTTCGGGTTCCCGTTCGATGACCCGGAACGCAGCCAGCGCGGCTGCCGTACTGGCCGGCGAGAGCGCCGAAGAGAAAAAGTACGGCGCGCCGGCGTGTTGCAGATAGAGGATCAACGCGGCGTCGCCGGCCACATAGCCGCCGTTGGCGGGGATGGTTTTGGAGAGAGAGCCCGTCCAGAGGTCGATTTCCGAAGCTTCGATGCTGAAATGTTCGTGAACCCCGCGTCCGCCAGCGCCGTTGACGCCGAGGGAATGCGCTTCGTCGACCAGCAGAAAAGCGCCGAATTCCTTTTTCAAATTCAGCAGTTCGGGCAAAGGACAACGATCGCCATCCATGCTGAACACGCCTTCGGTGAGGATCAGTTTGCGGCGATTATGGGGTTGTTTTTCAAGGATTTGTCGCAGGTTTTGGGGCTCGTTGTGGCGAAAAAACAGGAGCTCCGCAGCGCTCAGCCGGCAGGATTCGGCCAGGCTCCGGTGGATTTTTTCATCAGCGATCAGGAGATCATTTTTCCCAAAAAGGGCGGTCAAAGGAGTCAGATTGGCCATATAGCCGGAAGTGAGCGTCATGGCAGCCTCCGTCCCGATGAATCGGGCGATGCTGGCCTCGAGTTCGAGGTGCAACTGGTTAGTGCCCGTGAGCAGACGTACGCCGCCGGTGCCGGTGCCGAATTGGTCGAGGGCATCCCGGGCAGCCGCGTGGATGAACGGGTGACTGATCAGGTTGAGGTAATCGTAGGACGACAGTTGTAAAAAAGACCTTCCCCCGATGGTGACGTCGGAACCGTTGCGGGCATCCGTAGCCAACTGGTAGCCGTACCGGTCGTTCCCGATCGCCCTTTCGATCTCGCGTTGCCAGTGCCGGGTCTGTGGCAGATCGAGCAAGCCACCGGGCTTAAAATGCCTGGGGTTGCCCGAAGCGGGATCGTACAAATGGGGGCGTCTTGTGTTCACGGACATGATTTCGGGTCTTCATTCGAGGCGCCAGGGCAGAAGCCATGGGCTGAAAAAAAATGTAAGAATCAGGCCTCCATGGCCTTTTTGATGGCGGAGGGGTGGTGGTGGCGGTGGGCAAACCACAGTTGCACCGACATTTTCGCCGCACCGAACAGCAGTCGCAGGTACCGCCAGTGCCAGAGCGGCGGGCGGGTCCGCAGGGTCACTTTTTCCGCACGGCGGAAGTCGAGCACCGATTTGGCGTACACTTTCCAAAGTGCGCGGTAGTATTTTTTCAAAGGCATTTTGGTGGGTAGTACGACGTGTGACAGGTCCCAAAGCCCGTGTGCCGAGCGGGGCACCGTGATCTGGTCCTTGTACAAATGCCAGATGACCGTACCGGGCAAAGGCGTTAAAGGGCTGATATTCAGGTAATAAAGCCCGGTCTCGTCAATAAAGCGGAACAAACGATCCCACTCCGCTTCGGTGTAATCCGGCTGCGGAATAAGCGAACCGTAGGTGTCGACTCCGTGCCGGCGCAGCACCTCGATGGCCTGACGGTTGTAATCGGCTGTACATTCTTTGTTCATGCTGTCGAGCTCGGGGTCCGTGGCGGCTTCCAGGCCGATGAGCACGGCGCTGAGGCCGAGTGCCGCCCATTCGGCGATCATGTCTTCGTTTTCGGCGATGAAGTCGGCCCGGCCGTAGACGAGGTATTTTTTGCGAATGTTGCGTTCGCGAAGGATTTCGGCGAGTTTGGTAAGACGGGAGCGGTTGATCAGAAAAATATCGTCCACGATGTACACGTCTTCGCACTCGATCTGTTCCAGTTCGTCGGCGATGCTTTCGGGGCTGCGCGAATAGGGGTGGCCTTCGGTGATGCGCCAGGTGAAGCAAAAATTGCACTTGTACCAGCAGCCCCAGGTCGTTTTCATGGTTGCTACGGGCTGGTGGGTCAGGTAAAAATACCGGTGCATCAGGTGCTTCACGAGGTCGCGACGCGGAAACGGCAGGGTGTCGGCTTTGGGCATGTAGGCCTTTTTTTCAGTGCGGCGCACGTCGCCCGTACCGGTGGGGAAGGCCAGTCCGGGCAGTTCGTCGAGCGGGGCGCCCGTTTCAAAAGCTTGCAAAATTTCGGCAATCAGGCTCGTGCCGTCGCCCAGGACGATCACGTCGACGCTCGCGTCGTCGAAGTCTTCAGGGCATTGGGAGGCGTGCACGCCCCCGACGATGGTGCGCACGGCCGGGAGCAGGCGTTTGGCTGTCCGGCACAGCTTTTTGACTTCATTGACGCCGGTGATGTAGCAGCTGGTGCCGATCACGTCGGGTTGAAACGATCGCAAGCGGCGTTCCAGGCCCTTCTCGACGATGCCATCGAAGATTTGGACCTCATGTTCGGCGGGGATTCCGGCGGCCACGTATTCGAGTTCGAGGGGCTCGCAGATCATGACGTGCTTGAGGCCCATGGTGTGCCGGGGGACAGGGGGACGAAGGAGCAGGATTTTCATTGGGCGGCTTATGAAACAACAGGGGAGATGACAGCCTTTGGGGAGGGGTGCGACTCAAAGTTAATGGCTGACGGAAATTTAGGTTGAAAAAGTGCCATTTTTTAGACCGCCATCCTTGCCCTTGAATTAATGGCCGACGGTTTTTTTCGGTCGCGCATAGATGTCGGGTAGCGTCAGGGTATCGCCCTGCGCATTTTTTACCTGCAAATCGTATCGGATGGAGACCTGGGTGCCGATAGGCGCGTAGTAGTACACCCGCCAGGCGTCGCTTTCGTTCAGCCCGATGCAGCCGTTGGAAATGGCTTTGCCGAGGGTGCGGGGGTTGGGCATGGGATGGATCAGCTGGCCGTACCGCTGGCCGTTGATCTCGGGTTCGAGCCAGGGGATTTGGGGCATGCGGGTGATCACGCCGTCGTCGCGTTTTTTGGTGGTGTATTTTTTTCCTGAAATGGGTTCGATAAAAATGGGGTCGCGGTTGATCCGGATGATTTTGCCTTTGCCGGTGCGGGTGCGGCGGTCCACCTTATGGCCCACGGCGGCCAGGAAGCGCGTCCGGTTTTCGCCCACCCGCACGGGGAAGGAGTACAGCGTGTCCGCTCCTTCCACGAGCCGAAGCCGGAATTCGGGGATGTTCACGTCGATCCAGGTGTTTTGAAGCGATTTGGAAATGGCCGCCGCGCGGGCGGAATCGGGCAGCCAAAGCGTGTCGCCGCGGTGGAGCACGATCAGGTCGCGCTGGTTGTACACGGTGTCGCCTTTGGCCGCCCGGCGGTAGTAGTCGGTGGCTTCGAGGGAATCGATGATCCAGGGATTGGCGCGTACCAGGAGGTATTCGTCGAGCGTGTAAGGGAGGGAATCGCAGGATCGGACGGCCTCTTTCAAGTAATTGAAATACTGCCGGATGCTGATGTCTCGCGGCACCACGATGTGGCCAAGGGGGGCGGGGGGCAACGTGTCCGTCGGGCTGATTGGTGGCGCCGGAACAGGTTGTGCAGGCGGCGTAGCTTCGTTCCGACCAGAGCAATTGGCCAGGATGAGGCCAAGGGCAAGACAGGTCCCTGTCAGGTATAATTTCCAGTCCATTCGGATCGGTTTTTTTGCAATTGAACCCATAAATGTGCGGTGTTTTTGCCTCAATCCTTAAAAAGTGCAAGAAGCTCCGCCAAAAACACCATGTGCTGAAGGGGGCTTCCTCCGACCTTTGCAGCATCAAAGCACTGAAAAAATACAACAATCACCCTTAGCATTCCTGATTATGACATTTGCCGAATTGATGAAATCCGACCGACCGGTTCTGGTCGATTTTTATGCCGACTGGTGCGCGCCTTGCCGTGCCATGAAGCCCGTTCTGGAAGACGTAAAAGCCCGGTTGGGCGAAGAAGTGTCCATTTATAAAATTGATGTAGATAAAAATCAGGCGCTCGCCGCCCGGTTCAATGTCCGTTCTATCCCTACGTTGGTTTTGTTCAACAAGGGCAACGCGGTTTGGCGAAAATCCGGCATGGCTTCTTCGGCTGAACTGATCAAGGCAGTTTCCTCGTTTTCTGAAAACTGAAGGGTTTCCAAAAAATGGTGAAATCATTGTGCGAGCAAGTTTTCATCCTGATAGCGGGGTGAAATGCCGGTAATCGGCATTCACCCCCTTTTTTTCTCTTCAACAATTCACATTCAAATCTTTCTAACCGATGGCCTTTTCAGCCTTTATAAAAAGCCTTTTTGGCGGCAGCCATGAAACCGAAGTCGCGGACCTGCCTGAAAATACCACAAAACACCCTCATCCGGTGTACGACAACCTGCCCGGCAACCTCTTCAAGAAGGAATTCCAGGCCAGCAAGAACGCCGTCCTGCTCGACGTGCGCACCGCCATGGAGGTTCGCTCCGGCGCCCTGCCCGGCGCGCTCCACATCGACATCATGTCCCCGTCTTTTGCACAAAAAATCGCAGTTCTCGACCGCAGCAAAACATATTTCATTTATTGCCGCAGCGGCAACCGCAGCGCCCAGGCCTGCCAGATCATGCACCGCCAGGGCTTCGATGTGCGCAACCTCATGGGGGGTATCGGCGCCTGGCCGGGTTGACCACGGGCGTTTTTTTGACCACATGAAGGACACATAAGGGCACATAAAGAGAAAAGAAAAGGGTTGGCGTGATGGAGGGATAAAACACGCATATTTCCTCATTCACCCCAACCCTTTTCTCTTTATGTGCCCTTATGTGTCCTTCATGTGGTCAAAAAAACAACCCTGTACGGTGCAAAACCATCGACCGAATCGGTTTGTCGATGCTATGCGTATTTTTGCAAAGCCATCACGGCCATTCCTGGTATGACCAAAAAAATCCCCACTTACAGTATCTGCAACCTGCTCGGCGCCGACCGTTGCATGAACG
>JBGAJY010000084.1:0-22215 GCA_044224705.1 Saprospiraceae bacterium | reverse complement strand
CAGAAACCGACTTTCTGGTTGGAATTGCCGTACATGCCAAAACCGTTCGGCCAGGTTGAATTGTCTGTTTTTGCCAGAATCGGGTTGAAGCCCAGTACGCTCGGTTTGGTCACGGCAAATACCGTGACGCGCGAGGAAGTCGGGTTCATGTGTGCGGCATCGGGCGTGGTAAAATACTTGCCGGCGCCCAGTGTGATAGCCGGGTTGAAGTTGATAGAGGCCGTGATCTGGGGCGCGCCCACAACCGTGATGGGGTTGAGGTTGAGGGTTTGGTCGGCCCACGCGGTCACGGTCGGATCTCCGGTGACGCCGTTATTGGCTTCCAGCCAAAGGCTCAGGTTGGGCACCACGCAGCCGGGAGCAGGCGGCAATTCCGTCGAGAACGTGAAGTAATCGCCATCCTGGAAGTCGTAATCGCCCTCCCAGTCGGTGCCGTTGAGCGTCATGGCAACCTCTATGGCGCCGGAACTGAAATCGCCGTCGGCATCCACGAGCAGGTACACCGGATAGGCTTCGGGAGGCAGTTTACTGCTCAGCGGACTGCCGTTGTCAGGCACCCGGACGCGGACCGATCCGATGGTACCGGTTTCGTCGACTCGCCATTCGCGGGTGATGCGCATCCGGTTGGCGGCGGGCGTTTCGGTGTATTGCCAGGCAATGGCGCCGTTGTTGTTGCCCCAAACGAGGAAGGATTTGTCGGCGGTAATGTTGTTCGTATTGCTGGCGTTGTCGGCGGCAATGGTATTGCCATTGCCCATTGTGATCAATCCGTCGGCATTGATCGACTGGGATTGTTTCTGTTGCAGAGCCTGGCAATTGTCGCGCCCGATACCGGCGATGTCGTTGTTGTAGCCTGTATTGACGGTGGCATCCCACATTTTGGTCACTCCATCGCCTGAGACGTAGTCGGTCGGCGTGGTTTGATCGAGTGTGAGGCCGTATTTCAGGGCAAAATAACTTTCCACGCGGTTGCGTTCGGCGGCGGTGAGTATCTGGTTATAAGCGACAAACTCGACCAGATCGCCGTCGTATTCTTCGCCATTGGCGCCCGTTCGGTTGTTGTAACCACCGAGGGAGAAAGCCGGATTGGCGGGTACGTTGTTGGTATTAGTGGTGCCGGATGCGATTTGTTTGCCTTCGTCGTAGATATAGCGGTCGGTGCCCGAGGCCAGCGCGTCGTAACGGAAAGTATTGAGTTGCCAGCCGGCGCGTGGCGCGCCGCCGCTTAAATCGTCGCCGAAATGGTAAAGCAAGCGTGTCCCGCTGCCATAATTCGGGTGGTACGCGATATTCTGGTTGGTCGTCGGATTACCGATAGCAAACAGGTTGGAAGACGTATTGTCCGGTTTGTGTACGGCGAAAATCGTGTACGGGCTGTTGCCGTTCATCGAGTTCAGCGTAGCGGTCAACACTTGTCCGTCCGTACCACCTGCGAAAGTGGCGCCAGGGTTGAAGTTCAGCACATTGGAACCGTAGGTCGGTTGCCGTGAGGCAGTAGCCTGGCTAACGTTCGCTTCATTACCACTGTAGTCGTTCCAGTTGGTGATTTTACCGGCGCTCACAGTGACGAAATAGTCGGGACGGTACCACATGGTGACGCCCAAATTCACACAACCGGGTCCTTTGATGGCGTCTCCGATAGTGAAATACGCGCCATCCGGCAGCAGGCTGGTGTTAAAGGTCGCTTCGCCGTTGCCATCGAGTGCAATTTCCTGGCTGGGCGTCGTGGCGAAGGTGGCGGAGGTGTTGTGTACGATCAGGTAGCGGTTCGGGTAGCCCTGAACGCGCATGGTAATGTCCTGATCATCCCAGTTGGTTTTATCCACCCGCCAGACGCGCGTCATGCGTTGCGTGACATTTGTACCGCTCACCGGCACCACGGCTGTGAGGCTTCCATTATTGTCGCCCCAAACCAGATAGGAGTTGTCGTTGGTCACGGTTCCCGTATTGCTGGCATTATCCGCTGCAATACTGGCGCCCAGCGCGAAAGTGATAAACTGGCTGGCGTTGGCGCTCTTGCTTTGCTTTTGATGCAGGCTCTGGCAGTTGTCGCGGCCGATCCCGGCGATGTTGTTGCCAAATCCGGTGTTCACCGTGGCATCCCACATTTTGGTGGTGCCGTTGCCGGCCAGGTAATCCTGCGGCGTGGTCTGGTCGAGCGTGATGCCATATTTCAGGGCGAAATAGCTTTCGATGCGCTGAATCTGGGTCGCTGTGAGGTCCACGTCGAAGTAAACCACCATCTCGGGCAGGTTGCCGGTGTACTTGCTGGCGCCGCTCACAAAATCATGGCCCAGGATCCGGTAGCCGTTGCCTCCCGGTTGCCAGTTCAGCGTCGCAGCGGTGTTCGTGGTGGGTGCATTGCCGTTGTAGGAAATGCCGCGTGTGTGCGTACCGGCGGTGTAAACACTCCTCATGAGGCGAGTACCGGACGGGATACTGGCCCGGGTGAAGCCTTTGTTCGGGAAATCGAAACTTGCCGTGGGCGTTGCCGGTCGCACGTAAATGGCCTGGTCGGTGGCGTTGGCGCCATGCGACAAAAGGGTGCCGCCGGTGCCCGTACCCACGCTGAATACCGCAATACTGTGGTTGCCCGTCGTGAATAAGTCATTGGAGAAATCAAATGCCTCACCGGTAACTGCACCGGCAAAGGTGACCGCCGGGTTGAAGTTTACGGCGCCGGCCGTGACGGTAGCCGACCCGCGTCCGATCGGGCTGTTGTCCTGGCCGCTGTAATCGCTCCAGTAGGTCGGCGATACGGTGCCCTGGTCGGCACGGAGCCATACCTTGACGCCGTTGTTCACACAACCGGGGCCCTTTATGGCGTCGCCGATGGTAAAGTAGGCGCCGTCGGGGAGTACGGAGGTGTTAAAGGTCGCCATACCGATGCCGTCGAGTGCAATCTCCTGATCGACAGTGGCGAAGGAAGCGGATGAATTGCTGATGAGCAAATAGCGGTTGGCAAATCCCTGGGCCTGGAAGGTGACCTGCTGGTCGGCCCAATTGGTTTTATCGACCCGCCAAACGCGCGTCATGCGTTCGGTGACATTGGTGCCGCTGACCGGCACGACGGTTGTTTTGCTGCCATTGTCGTCGCCCCACATGAAGAACGAAGTGTCTCTGTTGATGGTCGAAGTGTTGGACGCATTGTCGGCTGCGATGCTGCTGCCGAGGGAGAACGTGATGAATTGCCCGGCGTTGATGCTCTTGCTCTGTTTTTGGTACAGCAGCTGGCAATTGTCACGACCGATACCGGCGATATTGTTGTCAAAACCGCCGCTGCCGCCGACATCCCAGAGGGTGCCGCCGCTGCCTGCGAAATAATCGTGCGAGAGGGTCACGCCGTATTTCAGGGCCAGGTAGCTTTCGATTTTTTCGATCTCGTTGGTCGTCATTCGGCCGCCGTTGGTGGAGGGCGATCCTGTTTTGTAAATGATGACCTCCGCAATGTCACCCAGATAGCTTTCGCTCAGGCTGGAACCGTCATTGGCGGCATCCGAACCCACGCCCATTTTGTTGGCGCTGTAAGCGTAGGTATTGTTGCCGCTGATATTGGCAGAGGTGCCGTTCCAGTGGACGGTTTTTTGCGAACCGTCTTTGGGTAAAATGAAAGTGGTGATGCCATAATCGATTCCAAGGGCCGTTGATGGTATTTGCAGAGCGCTCAACCACGCGGAAGGTTTGTTTGCCGCGCCGTTGTTGTACCAGTTCATGTGCGTGACGTCCCGGTTGAACCCATAGAGGGTATGCCAGCCATTGTCGCTCACTTTTGACATTACAAATACGTGCACTGCTTCGTTGCCCGAAGCAAAAGCATTGGCCATCATGACATCCCCTCCGTCGAAGGTCACCGCAGGGTTGAAGTTGAAGGCGTTGGTTTTGTATTTCGGCTGCATCGATGCCGTCGCCTGGGAGTGGTCGTTGCTGTTCACGGTTTGGTCCAGCCAGGAAGTGAGTGCATCGCCATTGGTAATGGAGCTGGTGCCGAGGTCGGCTTTCAGCCAAACCTGCAAACCACCGACCACACAGCCCGGAGCTGGTGGCACCTGGGTGGCGAAAGTGAAATACTGGCCGTCGCCGAAGTCGTAATCGGCCTCCCAGTTAGTGCCGTTGAGGATCATAGCCACTTCCACAGCGTTACTGCTGAAATCGCCGTCTTCGTCGATCAGCAGGTAAATCGTGGTAGCCTCCGCAGGCAGTTTGCTGCTGAGCGCGCTGCTGTTGTCCGGAACGCTCACCCGGACCGAACCGATCGTTCCTGTTTCATCGATACGCCATTCACGCGTGAGTCGCAGCCGGTCGGTCGGAGCCTCGGTGAGTTGCCACGAAATGGCGCCGTCATTGTTCCCCCAAACCATGAAGGACTTGTCCGCCGCAATGGCGTTGGTGTTCAGCGCATTAGTTGTAGCAATGGTGTTGCCGTTACCCATGGTCACCAAGGCATCCGAATTTACCGACTTGGACTGTTTCTGGTGCAAACCCTGGCAGTTGTCACGTCCGATACCTGCGATGTCATTTTTATAAGCGGCATTTACCGTGGCGTCCCACATTTTGGTGACGCCGTCGGCGGCCAGGTAATCGGTAGGTGTTGTCTGGTCAATGGTAATACCGTATTTAAGTGCGAGGTAGGAGTTCACGCGTTGTGTTTCGATGGCCGTCAGGGCGCGGTTGTAAAGAATCACCTCACCGATATAGCCGTCCCACCAGCGCGGGGCGCCGCCGTCGTTGTGCCGGCCTATATACATCGGGTTGGCGCCGAGCACGGTGTTCAGGGTCACGTTTTGCGACCAGTCCTGTTTTCCGTCGATATAGCCTTTACTGCTGGGATTCAATGAGTTATCATGGCCCCAGGAGTTAATGATCGTACGTCCGGCCGGATAAGCCCCGATGGTGCCCAAAAAGCCTCCGCCCCAGTTTTCATACCATGCGCGGTTGGTCGTATTGCCCATCTCAAAACTTTGGTTGGCTGCATTGCTGCCATATCCGAACACAAAGTCCTGACCGGTATTGGTGTTCAGTTTCCCAACAGTGAATGCTGTGCGAGATCCGTTTCCGGTTGGAAAACCGGTCAGGGAGCCATTGGCGATAGTCAGGTTGTCGTTGGTATTGTCGAAATTCAGGGCCGGGTTAAAATTAAGTTCGCCCGCTGCGACGGCCGGCTGGTTGACCACTGTGGCCTGCGTAGCCACGCGGTCGTTGCCGCTGAAATCCGTCCAGGAATTGACGGCGGCCATATAGTCGCCGCGCAGCCATAGTTTGATGCCGGCATTGACGCAACCGGGGCCTTTCACGGCGTCACCAATGGTGAAATAGGCGCCGTCGGGCAGCAGGCTGCTGCTGAAAGTGGCTTGTCCATTGGCATCCAGCAGGATTTCCTGGTCGGGCGCCGTGGCGAAGGTGGCCGAAGTGTTGTGGATCAGCAGGTAGCGGTTGGGGTACAAACTGGCCTGGAAGGTGATGTCCTGGTCGTCCCAATTGGTTTTGTCCACGCGCCAGACGCGGGTCATGCGTTCGGTCACGTTGGATGCGGTCACCGCTACCGTGGCCGTGGCGCTGCCGTTGTCGTCCCCCCAAACGAAGAAGGATTTGTCATTGGTAACGCTTTCCGGGTTGGTGGCGTTGGTGGCGGCTATGCTCGCGCCGAGGGCGATAGTGATGAACTGGCCAGGGTTGCTGCTTTTGCTCTGTTTCTGGTTCAGCGACTGGCATTGATCCAGGCCAAGACCTGCGATATTGTACTTATAGGTCGCATTGACGGTGGCATCCCACATTTTGGTGGTACCGTCGCTGGCCAGGTAGTCCTGCGGCGTAGTTTGGTCAAGCGTGACCCCGTATTTCAGCGCGAAATAGGAGTGAACGCGCTGAAATTCAGCGGCGGTCAGTTTGCGGTTGTAGAAGGCGACTTCGTAGATGTTGCCCAGCCAGCTTTCTCCTGTGTTTTCGCCGCCGATATAGCCGATGCCGGCATCGATCGAGGGTACTGCCGCGTGCGGGATATTGTGCAGTTTGCCGTCCATATAAGCGGCGTAACTGTTGGCCGTATTGGCGTAGGTGTACGACGCGATGTTGTTTTTGTTTTGGGTAAAGGTGAGGGGTACGTCGTTGGCCGTGTGAACGCCATTGTCCCAGACCTTCATGTTGGCAACAACATTGTATTTACCAAATGTCGGGTCATCTACATCCTGGTTATAGATATCACTCCAGGGAGAGGTAACATCGTTGTGCATCACGGCGGCAATGACCGTACCGCCGGCGCTGGTCAGCAAACCGGCCGCTTTTTCCAGGTTGTCGCCGGCGGCAAAACCGAGCGCCGGGTTGAAGTTGGTGGTCGCATCACCGGTCAGCAAGGCCGGTTGTTCACCGGCGATGGTTTGAGCGAAGGTGACATCGTTGCCGCTGTAATCGTTCCACTCGGAGCCGTCGACAATTCCGAAATCAGCGCGCATCCAGGCGATATTGCCATTATTCACACAACCCGGGCCTTTAATGGCAGCGCCGATGGTGAAATAGGCGCCGTCGGGCAGTGCCGAACTGTTGAAGGTGGCCTGACCGTTTCCGTCGAGGAGAATTTCCTCATCGGGAGCCGTGGCGAAAGTGGCCGAAGTGTTGTGGATCAGCAGGTAGCGGTTCGGGAAACCGTCGGCTTTGAAGGTGATGTCCTGATCTGCCCAGTTGGTTTTGTCTACCCTCCAGACACGTGTCATGCGTTCTGTCACGTTCAGACCTGTGACAGGTACAACGGTCGTTTTGCTGCCGTTGTCGTCGGCCCAGACCAGGAAGGATTTGTCATTGGTGATCGTTTCCTGGTTGGAGGCATTGTCGGTTGCAATGCTTTCCCCCAGGGCGAAGGTGATAAACTGATTGGGATTCGTGCTCTTGCTCTGTTTTTGATGGAGCAGGTCGCATTTGTCGCGGCCAAGGCCGGCGATGTTATATTTGAACCCGCCGTTTGCCGTTGCGTCCCACATTTTAGTGACACCGTCGCCGGCCAGGTAATTCTGCGGTGTTGTCTGGTCGAGGGTGAGGCCGTATTTCAAGGCGAAATAGGATTCCACCCGTTGTACTTCGGCGGCGGTAAGGTCGCGGTTGTAGGCAGCCACCTCCGGTACCAGCACTTGTGAAGGCTCGTTGTAATTCTGTTTGCCCCCGATATCGAGTCGCCAAGTGGTATTGGCGGAGGCAGCGCCGGAATTGATAACTGCGCCCTCTCCGCGGAACTCCCAGGCCCCGCCGCTGCTGCGCTGTACGGAGAAAAGGTTGGTGTTCTGTGTGGAAACGATACCGGTCAGCAGGTTGGGATTGCCGTCCATATAAATGACATTTTCCCTGCCGCCCCAGTATCCGAAGAGGGCGTTGCCTACCTGCGACTCGAAAACCCGCGCGGAAGTTCCTGTGAGTTTGGCCGCGCCGAAAATGCTGTAATTACCGGAGAGGTCGGCGGTAGCAGGCAGGTTGTGCGCGCTGTTGTTGTACTGGTAAGCGGGGTTGAAATTGATCAAGCCTGTCAGAGCAGTCGTTCCGGTGGCGATGGCGTGATTTTCATTGCCGGAATAGTCGGTCCAGTCGCTGGCATTAGCGCCATAATCGCCTTTGAGCCAATATTTTACACCGACGTTGACACAGCCGGGACCAAGCACTGCGTTGCCAAGGGTAAAATAGGCGCCGTCGGGCAAAAGGCTGCTGCTGAAAGTCGCCTGGCCGTTGGCGTCCAGTTCGATTTCCTGGGTGGGAGCGGTGGCAAAGTTCGGGTCGGTATTGTGGATCAGGAGGTAGCGGTTCGGATAGCCCTGGGCCTTGAAGGTGATGTTCTGGTCGGCCCAGTTGGTTTTGTCCACCCGCCAAACGCGCGCCGAACGTTCATTCACGTTGACGCCGCTCACGGCCACGACATTGGTCAAAACGCCGTTATTATCCCCCCAAACGAGGAAAGAGCGGTCGTTGGTTACGTTCAGACTGTCGGCAGCGTTGCTCGCGAAAATGTTCGGACCGACGGCCATTGTGATGAACTGGCCAATATTGACACTTTTGCTTTGTTTTTGGTGCAAGCCCTGGCAGTTGTCGCGGCCGATACCGGCGATATTGTACTTATAGCCGGAGTTGACCGTGGCATCCCACATTTTCGTGGTGCCGTTGGAGGCCAAATAGTCCCTTGGCGTGGTCTGATCGAGTGTGATACCGTATTTTAAAGCCAGGTAACTTTCAATTTTTTGAATGTCCGTGGCCGTCATGGCGGAGGCATCGCGGTACACAATGACTTCGGCCAGCCCTGCCCCGCCCGAAGAGGCAACGCCGTGTTGGGCGCCCAGGTGGTTGTAAATGGAGTTGGCGGTAAAAGTACCGGGATAAGAGCCCGGCTGGTTGAACACCTTGCCGTTCAGGCGGATAGCCAGGTTGGAGGTCGTTTTTTCACCGGCTACAATATTGGGCACACCGTATTCGCCGCCGTTGGTAGAGAACTGTTTGTAAATGCGGTGCCCGTAAGGCGCGTCGAAATACATGTAATCATTCGTGTACGGGGCGTATTGGGCTACGTTGTAGCCGTTCGAGGTCAATTCGCCCCACGGCACGTTGTATTGCCCGTTTACGGGTATCACCACGGAGAACACCTTCATATTGAGCGCTCCGGGTGCATTTTTGAAAATACCAACCGGATAGGTGAAGTGGTTGGAGTTAAATTTAAACATCGGGTTGAAGTTGGCCCCCGTGGTATTGTAAATGGGCGTGCCGACCGGAGTCGTATTTACTTCATTGCCAGAATAATCGTTCCATCCGGCGGCGCTGGCGTCGATATCCGCTCTCCACCAGGAGCCCACTCCGAGGTCCACACAGCCCGGTCCTTTGATGGCTGCGCCAATGGTGAAATAAGCGCCGTCGGGCAGGAGGTTGCTGCTGAAAGTAGCCTGTCCGTTGGCGTCCAGCTCGATTTCCTGGGTAGGCGCCGTGGCAAAAGTGGCGGAGGAATTGTGGATCAACAGATAGCGGTTTGGATAGCCCTGGGCTTTAAACGTGATGGTTTGATCGATCCAGTTGGTTTTATCCACCCGCCAGACGCGGGTCATGCGCGTGGTCACATTTGTGCCGCTCACGGCCACGATACCGGTTTTGCTGCCGTTGTCGTCGCCCCATACGAGGAAAGAGCGGTCGTTGGTGATGGTTCCGGTGTTGGCCGAATTGGAGCTGGCCACGGAGCTGCCCAGGGCGATGGTGACAAACTGTCCGGTATTGGAACTGCGCGACTGTTTTTGTTCCAAACTCGTGCAGTCGTCGCGGCCGATACCGGCGATATTGTACTTGAATGCGGCATTTGCCGTAGCGTCCCAATAGACGCTTCCATTGGTTGCCAGGTAGTTGTAGGGAGTAGTTTGGTCGAGGGTGATGCCGTATTTCAGGGCGAGGTAACTGTGTACCCGCTGGCGTTCGGCCGCGGTCAGTTTGCGGTTGTAATGCACCACTTCGGCGATATTTCCATAGAAATAATACCCGTCGCGCCAGCCGATGTGCATGTTGCCGTTGGCGTTGCTGGAGCTGGTTTGGAAAATGGGCGTGTTGGTGGTTCTGACCGCCTTGGCGCGTCCGTTGAATCCGGAGAACCAGTCGTTGGTGGCAGCGCCTACGTTATACAGGTTCCAGTTGTTCACGGAATAGGCGGCACCGGTGACCGTCAGGCCCGCAGCGCCGTCGGTGATGGCATTGGTACTCGGATCATAACCTACGCGGTCGTTGGTACCGAAGCCTTCATAAATCGAGGCGTTGCCCCATGGAAAGTGGTGGGCGCCCTGGGCGCTCGGTGTGCCTCCGAAGTCGTAAATCGGCCCCCGGTTGGCGATATCGGCCGCTTTGGCCACGGTAAATACTTCGCCGGCGGTGAAGGAGGCGCCATAGGAGGTCTGGTACACGACGTCGTTGCCGTCGAAGAATGCGCCTTTGTTGTAATTGATCATGGCGTCGGTGACATCGGGGTCGCGGCCGGCGCCGATATTGGTCATGTTGCGTTCCCAGCCGCTTTTGTCGCTCCAGCCGATGCCTTCCTGCATGGCGCCGACGGGCATTTCACTGGCGTCGAACCAGCTGGCGATACCGGCATTGACGCAGCCGGGGCCTTGCAGCACGTTGCCGAGGCTGAAATACGCGCCATCAGGCAGGAGGCTGCTGTTAAAGGTGGCTTTACCCGAGGGATCCAAAAGAATTTCCTGGCTGGGTGCGGAAGCAAATGCCGGATCGGTATTATGAATGATCAGGTAGCGGTTGCCGAAGCCCTGTACCTGGATGGTGATGTTCTGATCGGTCCAGTTGGTTTTGTCTACGCGCCAGACCCGGCTCATGCGTTCGGTCACGTTGACGCCGCTGACCACTACGGTGGTGGTTTTGCTGCCGTTGTTGTCGCCCCAAACGAGAAAGGAGCGGTCGGTACCAATGGTGTTGGTGTTCAAGGCATTGCTTGCGGCGATGGTATTCCCTACAGCGAAGGTGATGAACTGGCCGGTGTTGACGCTTTTGCTCTGTTTTTGGTAAAGCAACTGGCAATCGTCGCGGCCCAGGCCGGCGATATTGTATTTGTAGGCGGCGTTGGCCGTGGCGTCCCACATTTTGGTGGTGCCGTTGGAGGCCAGGTAGTCCCTGGGCGCCGTTTGGTCGAGGGTAATGCCGTATTTCAGGGCGAGGTAACTCTCGATTTTTTGTACATCCGTTGCAGTCATAGCGGATGCGTCGCGATAAACGATCACCTCCGCAATACCGGAATTGGCACTCGACGATACGCCGGCCGGTTGGTGGCCGATGTGGTTGTTGGCTGTATTGGATACGTAGCCGGCGTAGGTGCCGGGGAAGTTAAATGCCTTGCCATTGACCCTCAGGCCCATGGCAGTGGGTTTCTTTTCACCGGCCAGCAGATTGGGAATCCCGTAGGTACCTCCGGCGGTTGTGAAATTGGTGTTGACGCTGTAAGAGACGGGCGAATTGAAATAGAAATAATTGTTGTTGCTCGGAGCCCATAAGATCATGTTGTTGCCACCGACGGCGGGCTGTTCCGACCAGGCGATATTGTACACGCCGTTGACGGGAACCATCACGGAGAATACTTTTGTATTGGCATTTGTAGTGGTTTTGAAAATGCCGTTCGGATAGCTGAAATAGTTGTTGTTAAACTTCAGTAAAGGGTTGAAGTTGGCGCCGGTAGTAGCAAAAGTAGGTGCACCGGTAGCCGTTGCGGTATATCCGCCGCCGCTGAAATCGATCCAGGTACCCGAGCTGGCTTCGTTGTCGGCCCGCCACCAGGCGCCGATGCCGGCATGAACGCAACCGGGGCCCTGAATCGGGTTGCCAATAGTGAAATAGGCCCCGTCGGGTAAAAGACTGCTGTTGAATGTTGCAGATCCGGTGGCATCCAGCAAAATTTCCTGGTCAGGGGCCGAGGCGAAAGTGGCTGAGCTGTTGTGAATAATCAGGTAACGGTTGCCGTATCCCAGCGCTTTAAAAGTGATGTTCTGGTCGGCCCAGTTCGTTTTGTCCACCCGCCAAACTTTCGCCATGCGGGTGGTTGCGTTCACGCCGCTGACAGCAACAGCCGTCGTTTGGCTGGCATTGTTGTCACCCCAAATGAGGAAGGAATTGTTGTTGGTAATATTGCTCAAATTGGCTGCATTGCTTGCAGCGATGGACGAACCTACACCGATGGTGATAACTTGATTTGCATTGGCGCTGCGGCTTTGCTTCTGGTTGAGCGCGGAGCAGTCTTCACGGCCTACGCCGGCGATATTGCTGTCAAATCCGCCGCTGCCGCCGACATCCCAGGTAGTGACGCCGCCACCTGAAAAATAGTCGTGCGAGAGCGTGATACCATATTTCAAGGCAAGGTAGCTTTCAATCTTCTGGCGGTCGAGCGCAGAAATATTCGTCGGGAAGTACATTACTTCGGCAATGTCTCCATTGTAATAGCCGTAGCCCGGATATGCGCCTACGTAAGCAGTATTAGTGGCTTTACCGGTATAAGATACGGCTGAGTTTTTGACGGCCAGTTGGGTTCCGTTGCGCAGTATGGCCTGATTGCCGGTACCTGTTCCATTTCCTGTCAGTGACCAGACATAGGGCTGGGAGTAGGCGCCGCCTGCTGTGGTATAGGGTGTGGTAAGCCGCAAAGCACCGTAGTTGCCGGCATCCCAATAAATGGTGCCGTTGCCCCAGGGAAGGTGTTCGTTGACATAACAACTGCCTTGTTCCGAAAGGACGGTACCATTGGTTGCGCCATTTGTACGACTTACAATGAACACGTTCGCATTGGTAAACGTGTTGGCGCCCACGATACCACCAGGTATCTTAAAATATTTACTGCTGGTATTGATGACGGGGTTGTAGTTGATCGCATTGGATTGAGCGCCGTCGGAGAGCACAGGGATGACGGAAGCATTGTACGGAATGGCATTTGCAGCGCCGACTCCCCAGTTTTTCCATGTATTGATTTGCTGGCCGTTGGTGGCTTCCACCATGCCGGTCTTGTAAGCCCCGGCATCGGCCCGCAGCCAGAGCCGGGCGCCGGAGATACAACCAGGATCAGGTGGCATGGCTACAGCGGCTGTCCACAACGAGAAATGGCGAATCCCATCCAGCCGGATAGTATTCGCCCGTTCGTCAACGATGCTGTTGAAGTGTGGCTCCCAGGTATGTCCTTCGTCTGTGGAGGAATAAAGGATCAGATCAGATTCCGCTAAACCGTTGAGATCTTCATCCTGATAGGAAAAAGCAAGTTGAGCATCCAGGCCCTCGTTGTGTGCGGGGTGAATACCCACCACCTTCCGGATAGATTGCCGGCCATCGATCCTTACAGGTTGGTGCTTCACTGCAAGCCGTGTGGCGCCGAGGGGTTTTGCGGACATGATCTGAAGACCTGCTTCGTTGATCCATTGCTGTTCCTCAGGGGTATTTAAGATGCAGACATATTGTTTTTCAGGAAGAATACCCCGAATCGCCTGATCAATTTGACGGCTGATTTGCCAGAATTGGTGGGGCCGGGTGATGGACAAGGCCAGTAAAACAGCCAGGCTTATTCCAGCAACGAACACTGCAAAACTAGTCGGCCGGCTTAAACCAGGCATCCGCCCCAAGCCAGTTCGAATATTTTTATACCATTTTGAGGTCGAAGATTTCAGACGAGATGGGAAACCGTAGAGATACTTCATAGGAGATTGTTTATCAGGAATATTAGAATGAAGCGAAGACGAAAGCAGAGAACTACAATGATTGAGGCCGCTCCGGAACTATATCCGGGCGGCTGTATTTTATCTTATAATTCTGTATAAATATGTGGGAGAGGCGAATGACAGATATCCAATCCATCCGGGAAACATACCCTGCGCAAAGCCCCGTTGAAGGCAATGATTTATTATGCAGGCATATAATCCCTTTTTAATAATATTAGACCAAAGCAGGTCAATATGGTTGGGCTCCGCGCAATAGCGCAAAGACAGCCCGGCCAATGCTGGACTTTTCATGAGAAGCGTGGTAGAAGAATTAGCAATAATGGATTAGAGGCAACAAAAACCCAATCAGGAATCGAAACTTTTGGAGCAAGACATATCGGGGCGGCGCCTCAGCCGTTGCCGAAGCGCCAGAACCGAATGTGTTTAGCGTCCAAGTCTCATGTTTCACCGTATAGAAAAAATATAAAATCATTTGTTTTTTTCTATAAAGCGACCTCATCTAATTGCCTGACGGACTAAATGATTGAACCTTTACAAAAAGACAGGTATCAACCACAAAAGATTAAATCGAAGATCTTGACAGCGTATTTATGACGTCCCCCTTGGTCTAAAAACTATGTAATTGATTTAAACCTATTAGTTGGGTCATTTGGAAACAAGCAAAATCCTAACTGCCCGTTATGGAGCGAACAGCTCCACCAGGACAATAAATCTAAATCGGACATCGGGTGCTGAAGATCGGGCAGGCACCCTAAAAAGGGATGGTGGGAAAGGCCGGAGCAGGCGGGTAAGGGAAACCAATAAAGTCCGGTCAGATATTGAAGGGATTATTAAAAAATCAAATTGGAGAGGAGAGGTGCAGATCGATAGGGAAACCAACAGGCTCTCTCCTCTCTCTTCTTTTTGCCGGGTCGAGAAGGGCCGATCCGCCTTGATTGTGAACAATTACTTTTTAAGGCAAATCAGGATCTTCCTCAGAACACTCTAAAAGCCAATCACATCAATAATAATGATGTCCTCGAAAGATGAGGTGGCAAGGGCAAAAAGAGCAAGCAAAGGGAATCCCCCGGCCCAGGCCAGAGGTGAAGGAACGAGTTCCATAAGCGATGAACTTTGATGACAGATGTTTATGATTATGGATTAAAAAAAATTACGTTTCAAAGATATGGCGGCACGGCCCTCAAAAAAAGGACAGATAAGCATGAATTATTTCCCAATACTAATTTATATAATATTTAAAATAATAAAAAACAGATACCTGCACCCAAGTCGCCGCATTTCTACAGACCGGGCTCTCATTAAGCAAACTATTTGGAACAGACTTGAAACTTCAGGAATTACCCCAATTTCGGGACTAAGATTCGGGTCCCTTTCTCAGGCAAAACAGCACAATTTCCCAGAGTTGTTCATATGGAATAATTTCCACTTCCAGGCTTTGTGGAACCATATGCCAGGGTGAGAGATCCAGGGCATTTCGGACTTTGGCGGATTTCACGGCCAGCACCGATTCATCGAACCCGGAAGCAGGAATCAGGGCCATCATTTTGAAAAAAGTGCTGCTGCGTATGGTATCGGGATCGTTCAGGTACCTTGACCTGTATTTATTGAGGGCATCCACCCGTTCCTCGCAACTTTCATATTTTCCGTCGGCTAACAAGTAAAGAAACTGGATAATCAATACCGGGATGTTCATTCCGCGTTTGTCCTTCGAAAAAACAGGCACTTCATTCAGAAACCGGTTGAGTCGGAATTTGATTTGAGGAACGCCTATATCTGTATTCGCACTGGGCTGGAGTAACCCGATGTAGATCAGAAAGCATATAAATGCCTCGAGTATTTTCCATAACTCAGCCGCAGGTGTGGGAAGGTGTTCAAAAAACGGGTGCTCCGTGACGCGTTTGAGTATTCGGTAGGCGTCCTGATAGTCCTGGGCATGCATGGCCGTGAAAAAGCTCAGCTCTTTCATTTTGAACCAATTAAAAGAACCATCCTCCAGGTAATCATCAAATTTGGCCAGAATGGCCCTGCTCTTTTCAAATTGCCGGCTGGATAGATAGCATATAACGAGGTTGTAATAAAAAACCTGCAGTGAAAGGGTGCTCTGATAGTTTTTCGTCTCAAAAAAACTGATCGCATCCTCACAAGCCTTAGTCATGGCAACATAATCATTCTGGCTATCGTAAATGATCGTTTCTATCAATCGCCCGAACATTTGCACCTTGAAAGAACTGGATTGTTCGAGGAGCGGTTTGGCCTGACCATAATATTCCATGGCCTTTTCTGTAATGGCATTTTTATCAGCCTTGGTATTCACGTAGCGGATCACCAGATCGGTGTAGAGCGTTTCAACCTGTCGCTCGATGGCCCACAGCGCCTCACATTCCCGCAAACGCGATTCATAATATAAATATCGCTTCTCGTCCCCTCCGACAATACCATAGTGAAGCCGCAGCACCCTGACGATATCCAGGGTCAATTCTGTGAATTCGAAATTTTCACAATGCCTGAGCAATTTTTCCAGCATACTGATACCGCTGCTTCTGGCATTTTTGCTGATGAGGATCATGGCTGCTCCCCATTTTTTCGTGCACTCGAAAAAAGCCCTCTGGCGATCGTTATAACTGCTGTCTTTGTAACCCAATAAAAATACCGCGTCGCTCAGCCGGTCCTTGAGTTTGCTTTTGATCGTCGCCAGACGCCCCGTGTCGTGCTTAAGTTCCGGAAAAACTTTTGCCAAATCATCGTCGGTTCGCGCCCTGTTTTGTAAAACCGCATCGTATAACTGCCCCATGTATGATTCAGGCTCCACGATGACTTCTAAAAGGCCGTTCGATTTAAATTTGGTCCGTTGGATTAGATTGACCAGTTCAATCAGGTCTTGCATGGCATGAAGCGGGTTATAGATCTAAAAGGAAATAATTTCCCAAAGGCGCCGGCCCCGCAAAACATGCCACCACTCGCCCTCTCTCCGAAGTAGGAGAGAGGAGCGTGTTTTGATTATTTGTCCACGGAAAACAGGACGAACGAGTGGTGCCTGACTTGCGAGGGAGTTTCGCTACTTAGTGTCAAGTTGGATTAGTTTTTCTGCATAGATAATGCCACAAATTTGTATATATAAATGCAGACTTGGCTAGGACTATTCTCTCAATTGTCCGGATTTTTATCTCATTTCGGATAATAATCAACCTCAAGGCAGCCTTTAGCCGTCAAATTTTGACTGCGCCCGGACGCGCCCCGGGGAGTATCCGTATTCCGATGTAAAGCTGCGGGAGAAATATGACGGATCTGAAAATCCTGCCTTGAACGCAACTTCTGCAATGGTCAAATGTGGTTGCTTTTGCAATAGATCGTGCCCTTCCTTAAGGCGTCGCTGCCGCAGAAAATATCCGGGCGCCTGACCGGTCAGTGCCGAAAGTTTTCGGTTCAGCTGGGCATTGCTCAGCGCAAGGGCCCGGCAAAGGTCGGGGACGCTGAATTCGGGATTTGCAAACTGTTTGTCGATGAGTTCGAAGATTTTCTTCAGGAATACCTGATTCGGGGAGGCCGATTCATTTTCCGCCGTCTGAACATCCTGAACCGACATCTGCCCGCCATTTTTCTGGTAAAGCTTCTGCATGGCTTTTCGGGCATTCAACAAGTTCTGAATATGCAGAAGCAACTCCTTTTTAAGGAAAGGTTTAGTCAGATATACATTCGCGCCGTGCTCTAATCCGGAAATACGATGATCGGTTTCAACACGCGCCGTCAAAAGAATGACCGGAATATGGCTGGTACGCCAATCTGTTTTGAGGGCTTTGCAAACATCCAGGCCATTGCGTTCGGGCATGGAGATGTCGCTGATCACCACATCCGGTATCATTTCGAAAGCCAATTCTTCGCCAGCCCGCCCGTTTGCTGCGATTCGCACCGAATATTGATCCGATAGGCAAAAAGCGATATAATCGGCCACGTCGGCATTATCCTCGATGACCAGTATTTGGGCGCGCTCGGTATCATGCGTCGTCTTTGACGTCAAATCAGGCAGTGCTAATGCCTGGGAGGCCACGTCGGTATTGGTGAGAAACGGCAATTGATTCCTTACCGGCAATTCCACGGTAAATACACTACCCTCTCCGGGAATACTGCTCACACCCAATTTCCCTTCCATCAAGGCAACCAGGGCCTTGGAGTAAGCCAGCCCAATGCCGCTTCCGCCCAAAGACCCCATCGACTGCCTGTTTACCTGGTAATAACGGTCGAATATTTTGTCGAGGTGCTCGGCGGCAATTCCCGGGCCATTGTCCCTAACCTCCAGACGAAGAGCCGATTCAGACGGCATTACGAGGGTCAACGATACCGTGCCTCCCTCCTGCGTAAATTTTATGGCATTGGATATCAGATTGTCCAGCACTTCCTGCAGCCGCTGCGCATCAAAATCCATCGGCAATGCTTCCACAGGAGTTTGAAATTTGAAGGCGATCTTTTTCTGCTGCGCAATAGCCTCGTAGGATTCACACAGATACTGTAAAAAGGTCACCATATCCTGCTGAAAGACATGCAGTTGGAGGTGCTGATTCTCGATCCTCGATAAATCCAGAATCTGATTGATCAAGCGCATCATTTGTTCGGCGTTGCGGGTAATAATGGCCGTCTTTTCTTTCCATTTGCCAGTCAAATGATGCTCCAGCTGCTCGGTCAAACCCAGAATCACGGTAATCGGCGTTCGAAATTCGTGGGTGATATTGGTGTACAATTCCGATTTGAAATGATCCAACTCCTTAAGCCGCTCCGTTTCGAGGCTTTCCAGTTGCAAACGGTCGCGCAGCCTGACATGTCGTATCCAAAGCCTCAGTCCGACCCAGGTAAGGATCAACAACATCGCCGCAAAACCTAAGTAAGCCCACATGGTACGCCACCACGGGGGCAAAATGCGAATGACCAAACTCACCGGAGCACTCCATCGGCCATCGCTGTTTCGGGCTTTTACGGAAAAAACATACCGCCCCGGCTGAAGGTTGACGTATTGAATTTTGGTTTGATTGCCATTGGATTGCCAATCGTGATCGACCCCCTCCAGGCGATAGAAATAGGTATTGCCGGCTGAATTACCGAAATCAAGTAAGGCAAAATTGAACGTAATATTTGCTTGATCGTGCTTTAGTTGAATACTTGCCGTCGACTGGATGTTGGAGCTTAAAATGCCGGAATCATCCTCGGGCTCAATGGTTTGATTATTGACGGCAAGCCGGGTCAGCAGGAGCCGGGGTTCAAAAGGTGAACGCCTCACCTTATCGGGTTGAAACATCGTAAAGCCGTTTACACTGCCAAAGAATAAACGGCCGTCGTGGAGCCGAATTCCGCTGCCACGGTTAAATTCGTTGGCAGGCAACCCGTGTACCACCGTAAAATGACGCCATTCAAACGTCCGGGTATCCATTTCCAGCAGCCCGTAAAACGTACTGAACCAAATGGATTGATCTTCTCCGGGGAGTATGTAGCAGATGACGTCATTGGGCAGTCCGGACGATTTTGTAAATGACGTAATCCTCCCGGTAGTCGTTTCCAGGCGGTTCAGCCCGTGCTGTGTTCCCACCCAGATCACACTGTCACTCCAGGGCTCCTCCATCAAGGAAAGTACATTGTCGTCGCTCAATTGGTCCGAACCAACGGTCAATGCGGAATACAAGGAGAGATCATATCCCGAATCATCGGAATTCGGTTTTGCCAAAATCAAACCCCGGTTGGTGCCTATCCACAATTGCCCGTATCGGTCTTCGATAAAACATCCCACTTCCACCTTAAGCGAAAGCGCCGGGAACACTTTCTGCAATGGAAATACCTGGAAGGATTTTTTTTCAGGGAAAAACCGGACCAGTCCAAATTGGTCGTTGATAAAAAACAGGTACCCCTTTTGACTTTCAAGAATGAAAGAATTCTCGAGAAGTAGGGTATCCGGTAGTTGATACCGGGTGACGGGTTTCCCGGGTCCGGGCTGCGAACAAAGGCCATTTTTGGGAAACATGCACCAATATTTGCCGTCCCGGGCTTGCTTCAAACCACCCCTTTCCATAAATGGCGTAAAAAGCAACCTGGGACCCAGCAAACCGGTACTTGGGTTGAATTTCGAAAAACCGGGCGGATTGTCAATCCATAAGTCTCCATTTGCATCCTCCAGAATTGCAGAAGAGACACTTCTGCCTGTCAGATAGGCAGGGAAATGAAACTGTTTCGGACTGACCTTTCGCACGCCCCGGGCATTGGTACCCAACCACAGATTGCCTTCCCTGTCCATGCATGCGGAAATGATCTCCTCCGGAAATTCGAACGGTAGCGGATTGGCCTTTTGCCCATCCCATTGAATGATCTTTGTTTTACTGAAAAAGTAAGTTACCTCGCCATCCATCACTGCAAACTGCACATGCCCGTTACCTAATTCCGGCACGCTTTGACTGGTCCATTTACCGTGCTCGAACTTGTGGAGGAACCCTGGACTTAGCGCATAAATCACTTGAGGATCAGGTCCCCGCCACAGCCCCCTCAGATCAACCATGCTGGAGGGCAACGATAGCACCTGGAATTTACCGGTCGCATAAGAAAGACTCCAGATGCTGTGATCCCGGTCCGTTACCCAAATTGCATCCTCAAGCGGCAAAATCCTTATGGGCTCGTCGCCGCCTTTTTCCGGAAATGCAAACGTTTGAATTACAGAACGGGCAATCAGATCGGAAACATCGGAATAAACCGCCGGCAAAGTAATTTTATAAAGGGCTGTCTGAGAACACATCCAGTAAGTGCCATCGGGTCCCTCCACCAACCCCGTTAGAAGATATTCATCTTCGCCCCAGGGCGTTTTATCCAAAGGAAAAGTATAAAAGCGCTCCGTGAAAGGATCTTTGCAGCACACACCATGCTCCGTTACGACCCAAAGCAGGTGCCGGCTGTCTTCGTACGCTTCACGTACCCTATTGTTGCACAAAGAATTAGGATTGCGCGGATCGTGCTGATACACTTTGAACTCGACCCCGTCGTAGCGGTTGAGTCCGTCTACGGTGGCCATCCAGATAAATCCGTCGCTGCCTTGAATAATATTGGGGACAAAGCCCTGAGAAAGGCCGTTTTCAACCGTAAAGCTTTGAAAATACTGCCCGAAGGCACTCATGGGGATGCCCGGCAACAGTGCCCAGCTTATTTTCACCAAAAACGACAGAAAACGACCTCGCATACTTCCCCCTGATTTCAATTGTCAAGCGTGCCGCAAAATTAAACACAGCAATTGCAGTACAATGAAGTCTTTACGCCCCGGCCTTCTTTTTCCTTTGCCTGTGGTGTCTCATTCTGCTACCCCAGGACATGTTCATCTTTCTTCAGGCAAGTAAACCACGTGGGATTTACTTTTAAGCAGCTCTTTTGCCGCTTTTCCGACCTCTTCTTCTAATTATTAATTTTTTTCTAAGTATGAAAAAACTTATTCCCATCCTGCTTTTGTCAGCCTGTTTTGGCAGCATCGCCTTTTCTCAAAACCCGGGCCTGATCCTGTTCGCCGACAGCCTGCACCAGGAAGCCCCCGCAACAGATCCGGAAATCGACGTGGTCAATTACATGATCAATGCAACCGGACAAGAAGTTACTTTTCAATGGACACGCACCCTGGATCAACCCTTTCCGGGCGGCTGGACCGTCAATTTCTGCCTCGAAGGCGGCTGCTACCTGATGCAGGTGAGTACCGCTCAGTTCAGTCTGGCAGCCAACGATACCAGTCTGCTGAAACCTGTTTTTTACCCGAATGAAAATCCTGGAACGGGCGTTTTCCGCTTAAAACTGGAATCCCTGACACCCGACGTACCGTTTGAGGCCAATCTCGTGTATGTGGCGGTGGCCACCGGAAGCTCGGGAACAGCCGATGTCGTAGCGCTTCAAAACAGCGCCGCCGTCTTCCCGAACCCGGCTGCCGACCGGTTGCAGGTCGTGTTTCGCGACCCCGATTTCAAGGGGTCATTGCAGATCACAGATGTCATTGGACGCGCCATTTTTCTGCAAAACGGCGTGACGGCCGAGCAAAATCTGGATGTCTCCGGCTTTCCTGCGGGGTGTTACAACATTCAGGCCTGGTCTCAAAACGGCCAACTTGTTCTGAGCAAGGGGTTTGTCAAACAGTGAGGGGATAAGGGACGGGGGTTGTAAGCATTTTCATACCCTTATATGCCCCGTAAAGCCTTTCCAATTCCGTCAATACCGGACAAGAATGCGCTTCTCCGTGGCGAGTTCAGTCACGGGGTGTAATTTTGCAATTCCAACTCAGTGGTCCGGGCCACAATTCGTAACCGGCCGCGACATTCCTGCTTTTCATCAAATTTATCTGCAACATGCAAAAACTCATTACCACTGCTATTATCGCGGCTGCCTTCGCCCTTCCCGTCCACGCCCAGGTTGCCGGCCTGGTGCTTTATGCCGACAGCCTTTACAAATCAGCGCCGGCTGATCAGTTTGAAATTGACATCCCCAACTACGTGTACAATTTCAGCGGCCAGGCAGTCACCATGAAATGGACCCGCACGCTGCAACAGCCTTTCCCCAACGGTTGGGTCACCAATTTCTGCGACAACAATCTCTGCTACCTGGGTCAGACGAGCACCGCGCAATTTGACCTCGAGCCCAACGACACCGGCCTGCTGAAGCCGGTATTTTACCCCTATGAAACCCCCGGCACCGGCATCATGCGCCTTAAACTGGAGTCGCTGACTCCCGCAGTGCCGTTCCTGGCCAATATCGTTTACGTCGCCGTCGCCACTCCGCTGACGGGCACCTCTAACTGGATTGAACTGCGTGAGGGCGCCGCCCTGTTTCCCAATCCGGCCAGCGACCAGCTGCAAGTCGTTTTTGTTAATCCGGATTTCCGGGGCACCCTCCAGGTCACGGACGCTACGGGACGTATCGTACTCACCCAAACCAATGCCGGCGCCCAGGAACAACTGAATATATCAGGGCTGGCCGCAGGTTTTTACAGCCTGCAAGCCTGGTCTGAAACCGGTCAACTGGTGTTGAG
>JBGAJY010000083.1:0-22243 GCA_044224705.1 Saprospiraceae bacterium | reverse complement strand
AGGAATATTGTTCCCGTAAGTGAAATTGCCGGCGCCGTCATTGTGGAACCAGGCGGGACCGGTGTACAACAAACCGACCACATCGAGGTGGCCATCGTTATCGACATCGGATAAATTCTTGATCGTCAGTTCATTGCTGAAGGAGGGCTGGAGCGCAAAGTTGCCTGCGCCGTCATTTTTGAACCATCGCGCTTCGGTACCTCCCTCCACGGCCAGGGTAGCCGCGAGGTCCTCGTCGCCGTCGAGGTCCAGGTCGCCGATGGAAAATTCCGTGACCCATGAAAATCCCCCCTGGAAGCCCAAAATGGATTTGCGCTCACCGAATCCTCCCAGGCCGTCGTTGGCTTTCCAGAGGAGGATACTGTCCGGCCAGCCCCCCAAATAGACCAGATCGTTTGCGCCGTCGCCGTTCAAATCCGCGATCTGCAAGCCATTCAACTCTCCGATCCGGCTGTGCTGCAACACCAAAGCACCCAGCACGCCGCCGCCGGCATTGTGCGCCTGCAGGACGGCATTGCCGGTTTGTCCGATGAATTCGGGCAAACCGTCGTTGTCCAGATCGGCCGCCAGTGGATAAAGGTTGACCTCGAAGGAGACAGGATTGGACTGCGCCTGGAAGTTCCCCTGGCCATCGTTTTGATTGACGAACATGATGAGGTCAGACACAGAAATGCCACGCAGGAGCCCGCAGACATCCATTGCGCCGTCGTTGGTCATATCCTCCGCGATAATTTGTTCCGAATCCATGGTTTCCGTTGATGCGACACCAAGGATGGTTTTCAGCGCGGGATCAAACACGCCGCCGCCGGTATTGGCCAGCCAGAATATTTGGAGGGAGGGATACAGTTTTTGGTAAAACAAGATATCCATGTCGCCGTCCGCATCTACGTCGCGGGGCAGCATTTGCAGCACCGGGCTGGGCGTGGCCAGCAAAAAAACCGGCGGGCCGAAATCCCCCGAACCGTCGTTGGCGTGCCAGAAAACACTGTCCTGAAAACTGCTCAGGGTGACCAGGTCCGGGTCGGCATCGCCGTCCATATCGGCCAGATCGAAAGATTTGGTGCAGCAGGAATCGGGGAGATATAAATGTACGGCCGGGTCAAAGTTGCCAGCGCCGTCATTGGCCCGCCAATAAAAACTATTGCCCCCACCGCTTTGATTGAGAAGATACCCCAAGTGGTCGGGGTCTCCATCGCCGTCCAAATCGGCGAAACGGTAGATCAATAATCCTGTGTCAAAAAAAACGATCGGATCCGAGAAGTGGCCCGTACCGTCGTTGGCATGCCAGGTGAGACCGAAGCCGTTATTGTACACCAGGTCGTTGGAGCCGTTGCCGTCCACGTCGAGCGCGGACAGGTCGGAACTAAATATGACCTCGGCGTCCAACGATTGCGGGGTGCCAAAATGGCCCGTGCCGTCATTTTTTCGCCAGCGGATATCCCGGATGTTGTTGAGCCCATTCGCCGAAGCCACCGCGACGATAAAATCCTTGTAGCCGTCGCCGTCGAGATCGGCATACACGGGCAGGTTGTTGGGCTGGTTGAAATACCCGAGATCCGACAAACGCGGGTCAAGAAACTGGCTTTGGGCGGGGGCCGCCAGAGACAGGCAAAAGGCCAAGAGCAGGATTTTTTGGGCAGATGATGGCTTCATGTTGTTGTGTTTTATGCTTGTGTATTGAAACTTCTTTTCAAATCAGGGGCTCATTGTTTGGCGAGCCTGGTAATCACGAGCGGCCTTCCGGTTTGTTCCAGCCCAAGGAAGTACATTCCGGCAGGGAGGTTTTCCAGATCAATTTGTTGTTCCAAAATGCCAGGCACAACAACCCAATTCCTCAGCACGCGGCCCTGCGTATCGGTCAATTTCAGCATTGCGTCAATGTTTGGAGGTTGTCCGAACCGAATCGTGCAAAGCCCGGAAGTCGGGTTGGGCTGCACAACCATCCACGGCGCCCGCGCCGGCGCATGGGTCGCGCTTTGCAGCGACACCAGGGTTTCCGCGGTATTCGTCATCACCGGCGGGTTGGCGTCGAAATAGATGCCGGCGCGGTTGTGGACGACGGTGCCGGGCAGCAGGCCAGCTTGCAATTGAATGGCGTACTGGACAAATCCCTGGCTTCCGCCTGGGTTTGCGGCACTGTCGGGCAGCAAAATGTTATTGAACGTGAACTGCAGCAAGCCGGTTTGGCTGTTCAGCGAAACTTCATACGGATGGCTCGATCCCAAGGGCCGGAGGCTGGTCCAGTCCAGGCGGGTATCCAGCGTATCGCGAAGGCGAACGATGGTTGCCGTGTCATTCCCTGTATTCTGGAAGCGAATGGTGTACACCAGTTCGTTTTCCAAAGGTTCATAATCCTGTGGCACCGAGGCCCGGTCCACCATTTTATCGTTCGGATCGTAAGAGCAGAGAATAATATCCTGGTATAAAAATGACCCTGAAAACGTAAAACTCCCGTCCGGTTCATCCAGCCAGGTGAAGGCTTTCAGGTGAATGGTATCTCCAATATTTGCCGCTCCAGGGATTTGGAGCAACACAATGATTTGATCGTTACCGAAAGGCGCAATCGAATCAAAGGTCCACCACAAGGTGTCGCCATTGATTTCAGAAGGTGGTGTCCCATAGGCCTGGTAAGTTACCAAACCATCCAGTACGAGCGCTATTTTGCCGGCCGATTCATTGCAGCTTCGGTTGTCCAGCGTGATCTTGAAAAGCACTTTTGAATCACATTGTGCATGAAGCCCCGAGATGACGGGGCGCACATATCTGCTGCCATTGGTTCGGGTAAAACCGAACAGATAGCCCGTCTGGGGCAAAGCGCTCGTACTGACGTGGAATTCGGCTGAATCGGTCGTCAGTTGCCAGCAGGCGTTTTGCGCATAGGAAAGTAGGTAATCGCCGGTATCGACAAAAAACCGAAACCCATCTCCTGACTGGGTGTAAGTCACCAGGTTGGTCGGCTCCAATTGCAATCGAATGCCATTGGCAGAAGGTTCGCCGGCATCCCACACTTTGTTTTCGTTTTTATCCCAAAAACAGGCTCCGCCGATCATTATGGGGTTGAACAAATTCTCCCACCAACCAACGGCGGAATCGGTGCGAAAGGCCACATCGAGATCGCCATCGTCATCCAGGTCGTCCACCAGCAGTTTTTGAACTCCCGCGGCCATGCCAAAAGAATCGGGCGCCGCAAACAGGCCGTTGCCCAGGTTTTCATAATACCTGAAATGGCCCCGTTCCGGTTCATTGAGTACGGGATCACTCAGAGCCGCTGCGAATACATCATTGTCGCCGTCACGGTCGAAATCGGCTGCGACTGCCATGGGGATGAAAAAAGGTATTGATTCAATGATCTGCGAGCTGCTGTTGAAAACGCCCCCTCCCAGGTTGGCCAACCAACGGACCCCACCGGGGTTGGCAGCCAAAATATCCAGATCGCCGTCGCCATCCATATCCAACAGAGAAATCTCTTCGGAATAAAGCGAAGAGCCAATAAAGGTTTTGGCGCCAAAAACACCATCTCCATAGTTTTTATACCAAAAAATACCGCCATTTCCTTCATCCAGCCTGATCAAATCCGGATCGCCGTCATTATTCAAATCAGCGAAAAAAGGTTTGAAATCATTAGCTATAATGTCGAAATACGCCTTTTGCCCTAAAGTCCCCAATCCATCATTCCGGAACCAGAAAGGGTTCGATCCGTCGGTCGCGGTTATTTCAGGATACCCGTCGCCGGTCAGGTCGATGGCCTGGTAGAGCAGGCTCGCCGACCCGATTTCCATGGTGTCGCCAAAATTCCAGGCGCCGTCATTGGCGCGCCAGAGGATCAGGTTACCTTTTCTCAGGATCAGGTCTTCGTCGTTATCCTGATCGAGGTCGCCCGTGATGACCTGGTCGTATCCCTCCGGATCGGCAGTAAGCGCTTGCAAGGAATCGAATTGCCCGATGCCGTTGTTGGCATACCAGCCCACCGACACAACAGGGTCCGCCCTTCCGATGAGGAACTCCGGCGCCGGGTTGTTGTCGATGTCGGTAATGATCAGGCTGTTGAGCACCGGAGCAGGTGGCAATAAATAAGGGCCTATAAACTGGGCTTTCGCGGCATGTAAGCAAATACAGACCAAGCCGGCTGCGAGCATGTGCAGATGAACCTTTTTCATGGCTTGAGCCGTCTTATAATTTGATGATTTTTACGATTGATTCCGAGACTTTGTATTGGGTCAGGCGCATCAGATAAATGCCTGCGGGCAAGCCTTCCAGGCTGACATTTTGCTCCTGTATACCCGCTGAAAGGGGGATTTGTTTCAAATTTCGTCCGTGCACATCCGTCAGCGTGAGCAATGCGCCCTTGCCTACCGGTTGTTCAAATTGAATTGTGCAAAGGTCCAAAGTCGGGTTGGGCTGCACAACCATCCACGGCGCCCGCAGCGGCGCATAAGTCGCGCTTTGCAGCGACACGAGGGTTTCGGCGGTATTGGTCATCACGGGCGGGTTGGCGTCGAAATAGATGCCGGCGCGGTTGTGCACCAGGGTGCCGGGCGGCAATCCAGGCTTCAATTGAATGGCGTAATGCACAAATCCGTGGCTGCCCGGCTCGTTCGTGAGCGTGTCGGTCAGGTTGATATTGTCAAAAACAAACTGGAGCAGGCCGGTTACGGTGTTCAACACTACGTAATAGGGACTGCTCGAGCCCAGAGGACGGAGCGTGGCCCAGTCAAGGTCGGGACTCAAGGTGTCGCGCAGGCGGACCGTGAAAGCCGTGTCGTTGCCGGTGTTCTGAAAGCGGATGGTGTACACGAGTTCTTTTTCCTCCGGAACATAGTTGAAAGGCACGCTGCTGCGGTCCACAGTTTTGTCGTTCGGGTCGAAGGAACAACGGATCACGGTCCAGTAAGCGCCGGAATCGGCCAAAGTATAACTGCCGTTCGGCTGGTCGAGCCAGGTAAAGCCGCGCAAATGGATCGTGTCGCCGACGTGCGAAGCATCCGCCACATGGAGCGTGACCTGAAAAAGCCCGGTAGAGCCGGCGGCCACAGTGTCGTAATTCCACCAGATGGTGTCGCCGCTCATGGCAAAGATGTTCGGCGAAGCGGAAACGAAAGTGGTCAGGTTATCCAGCACGAGTGCCACTTTACCGGCAGCATCGTTGCAGGAGTTGTTGTCGAGGGTGATCCAGAAGTTGACATCGGAATCGCAACGCGGAAAGTTGGAGCTCAGTTGGGGTTTGACGTGGCGGTCGGTCAGGTTTTTCTTGAAGCCAAAAACAGGGCCTGTAATCGTGGTTCCTGTGAAGTTGACATTAAATGTGGGCGAAGGCGTCGACAAGGTAAAACAGTCGTCCGGGACATAGGAAAGGGTATAATTCCCCGGACCGACATAAAACCGGAAGTCGCCGGCGCTGTTCACATACGTGGCGAGGCCCGAGGGGCTGAGCGACAGGGCAACCTTATACAATGGCGGTTCGCCGGCGTCCCAGGCGCCATTTTCGTTCACATCCCTGAAACAGGAACCCTGGATAAAGGACATCCCCGACAGGTTCTCATACCAGCCCAGCCCTTCGGAACTGCGGTATGCAATGTCCAAATCCCCATCGCCGTCGAGGTCGTTGAATTTACAATCGAGGTAGAATTGAACTGTTCCGAAAGCATTGGCCGGTCCGAATGCGCCGGCGCCGAGGTTTTCAAACCAGTGGAGCTGGATGGGGCCTGTAAGCGTATCTGTTCCGGTATAAATCAGGACATCATTGTCGCCGTCATTATCCAAATCGGCGACGCGGGATTGGACGGTAAAGGTTGGCAAAGACGTCGTAATGACGTGAGCGGTAGAATTGAAAACGCCGCTGCCGAGGTTTTCATACCACTGCAACTGATTGCCGCCACAGAGCAGGTCCGCGTCATTGTCGCCATCGATATCGCTGGCGACGGCTATTTGAGAAAAAGCCTGGGTGCCGACGTATGTATTGCTCGTGAAATTTCCGTTCCCATCGTTGGCATACCAATATTGATCGGAAAAGGTTGCCGCTGCCACATCCGCGTCGCCATCGCCATCCAGGTCAGCGGGCAAGGATATCCGGTATTCCTGGTGCTGAAGTCCGAAGGACTGGTAGGCGGAAAAAACACCCGCCCCGTTGTTCGTCATCCAGCCGAAGGTGCCGGTAGTCAGGTCGCGCACCACAAGGTCCAGGTCCGCGTCATTGTCCACTTTACACAAATAAAGCGGTCGTCTGGACGTAGATATCGTGATCGGCCCGTTAAAAGTGCCGCCGCCGGCATTGCGGTACAAGACGAGTTGGTCCAGATATCCGGAATTGGCCACCAGGTCAATGTCGCCGTCCAGGTCTACATCGCCCGTGATTCCGTTGCCGCTGGTTGTAAAATAGTTGGTGATGTACTCGTTCGGCGCGAAATGCCCCAGGCCGTCATTGGCGAAATAGGACAATGCACCGTCCACGGTATTTGTCGCAGCAAAAAAATCGGCACTGGCATCGCCATCGAGGTCGGCAACATCCATGCTATTGACATGAAACCAGTTGGTAAACCGGACGATGAAGGGATCGAAAGCGCCGCCACCGGTATTTCGTGCCGTAAAAAGTGAATTTTCCAACAGGGCGCTCAAGTCGATCGCGCCGTCGCCATCCACGTCTGCTGCCTTGGGCTCAGTGTAAAATCCCGGCAAATCGGAAGCTGTTTCGAGGAAGTCAAAGGCGCCTGTACCGTCGTTTTTGTTGATGAATTTCATCAGTCGCTGACCCGTGCCATTGTAGGTCCCATAACCGACGATATCCTGGACACCATCTCCGCTGAAATCTGCGATTACGACCTGGCTGTTGCTGATGTACGTCTGATTACCGTCACCCGTAAAAATGGGTACCTGGGAAGTACCAAAGGCTCCCGCGCCCAGGTTGATCAGCCACGACAATTGCACACCAACCTGTGAACCTCCCACAATCAACAGATCGAGGTCGCCGTCCTGGTCGGCATCAGTGGATTCCAGCCAATTGGGCAACTCAGGATTTTGAACCAAAAAGATGGCGGGGCCGAAGTTGCCCGAGCCGTCGTTGACACGGTAATAAATCGGATTGGGGTAATCTTCGATGGTAACCAGATCCGGGTGGTTGTCACCGGTCAGATCGGCGAGATGAATCCGACTAAAACAGCAAGTAATATTGGGCGTCACGATGTGTACGGTTGAAAAATTGCCCCCACCCGTATTTTCGAGCCAATAGAGGTTCCAAATGCCGGTACCAAAGTCGCCATCCAAAGCAATATCCTTGTCGCCGTCGCCGTCGATATCCGCCACATCATATCGCTGAATATAGTCGGTGCTCACATCAACCGGAGGCGAAAAATTGCCTGTCCCGTCGTTCGATTGCCAGGCCAGCCCGCCGACATATTTCGGGTAAATCAGGTCCACCGTTCCGTTGCCGTCCAGATCGATGGCCTTAATTTCTCCGTAGCCCGTCCCTGAATTGGGAATCTCCTGCAAGGGCCCAAAAGAACCGTTGCCGTTGTTTTTGTGCCAGCGCAAACCAGGAAACCCATCGGTGAGCAGATCAACCGAGCCGTCGCCGTCAAAATCGGCGTAGAGGTGGCGGTATTGTCCATTAACGCCTTCCGCCACGATGTGCGGCCCGGCAAACTGGCCCTGCGCTGAAAATACCCAGCCGAAACCCAGCATCAGCGTCAAAAATGTTTTGGAAAATGAAGTGTTCATATCGGAGTGTTGTGGTGAAAGGGTTAGAAAATCAAGTTGATGCGTATCAGTGGAAGGCTGCCTTTTAGGGTTTGTCTGAAAATCTGTTTCAGGTCGTGAGGAGCAGACCTCGGAGGTTGGCGGCACTGCGGAATTGACCATTTTTCGCAATCTTTTGCCGCCAACCTCCGAGGTCTACGCGGCCCGAGCACTTTTCAGACACACCTAGTTTTTGACAATTTTAAATACCGCGACCGGGCCTTCTGCCTGTTCGACGGATACGAAGTAAAGTCCTGCTGCCAAGTGGTCCAGGTGAAGCGCAAAATCGGAAGCGTGTGCGGTGGTTTGGCTGGAATACAGGGTCTTGCCCTGCAGGTCGGTCACCCGGATGTTTTTCGGCAAAGCGCCGGGTTCGCTGAAATGCAGCGTGAACAAACCCGTCCCCAGCGTCGGGTCGATCCGGATGCCCGGGTCTGGCGCCGGCACGTCATGGGCGCCCACCAGCACCTGGGTGTAGCGGGCGATGAAGGCATCCCAGCCTCCCGTCGACACGAGGTTGTACACGCCTGCCGAAGGGTCAAAATCGGCCGTGCTCCTGAAATAACCGCTGATCACAAAAGAGCCGTCCTGGGATACCTGCATGCCTTCCGCGCCATTGAACCACAACCCGCCGATCGGGAAAGCCCAGCGATACTGCCCGTCCGGCTTGTATGACGCCACAAAAACGAGGTTTTGCTGGTTGGGCGTGGGCATCGTGAGCACTGCCGTGGAAGCCGAAGGATCGAAGTCGGCCGAGCCGTTGAAATCGCCGAAGAGGTAGATATTGCCCTGATGATCAGTGCCCAATTCCTGCCCTTTGTCCACGTCCCAGCCGTCGGCCGTGTATCCGCCGCCCGTGCCGAAGCCCCAGAGGAACAGCCCGCCGGCGTCCAGTTTTACCAAAAACAGGTCGCTCTCCCCGGTGGCGGTGGCCGTTTGCGCGCCGGGGCCGGGGTCGAGGTCCATGGACTGGAAATAGTTGCCAGTCAGGTAGGTTTCCCCGGAGGGGGTTTGCAGCGCGGCCGATGCATAGTCGTTCCCGCCGGAGCCGCCCAGTTGCACGGCGTTTAAAAAGCCAAGGGTACCGGCATCGTACCAGGCTGCGAAGCCGTCATGATCGCCCTGACTCGTCATCGTATTGCCCGAATTGGCGGGATCGAGGGCTGTGGCGCCCGAAAAACTGCCGCAGAGCGCGATCCGGTTGTTGTGCAAATCCAGGTCGTAGAGGCGGTCTTCCCCTGCGCCGCCCATGGTGACGCCGCCCAAATATTGCCCGGAAGGGTCAAGTTTGACGAGAAACAGATCGGTCAGGCCATAACTCGTGGCAGGCGCCACTGCAACCGAAGGATCGAGGTCCATCGTAAAATAGAAAGAACCCGCCAGCACGACGTTGCCGCTGTTGTCGATCCCGATCTGGGGGGAGAAATCCAGATCGATACCGCCAAAAGTGGTCGCCCATTGAAAATCGCCGTTGGCGTCGAATTTGGCCAGGAAAATGTCGTCCCAGCCGCCGTTGGACGTTACGGAAAACACACCGGGGCCAGGGTCCAGGTCCGTCGTGTATTGAAAAGCCGAGGCGAAGTAAATATTTCCGGCTGCGTCCAAAGCCAGCTCGCCCGGGGCTGTATTATTTTGATAATCAAAGGTTTTGACCCATTGCAAGGCGCCGCCGGGGGCGTATTTGGCCAAAAAATGGCGCAGGCCGCCTGCATTGTTGACAATGTTTTGAACCGGCGCCGAAGGGTCGGCATCCACCGTACCGAGAAAGTATCCGGCAACTACGTAGTCGCCCGTCGAGGTGACTTCGATGTCGGTAATCAGATCGGGAACACTATAAGACGAGATGGCGTAAGCCGGGTCGCCGAATCCGAAGGCCCAGTGGAGGGTTTGCGTGTGTGCGGCGTTTGCGCCCAGGAAAAGAAAAAAGCAGATCAGAAGTTTTTTCATGGAAAAGCAGGTTGAATGAGAGAATACTGCTTTATCCGCCTGTGAGGCAATCCGTTACCCCGTCAGCGCCATGTTTTTTTGAAAAATATTTGCCGGTTGCTGAAAAATCAGGCGTCCCCTGCCGAAACCCGGCAAGGGACGCCTGTCAACTTTCAGATGTTTTATGCGAATCAGGGGTTATTTCTTTAAAATCATCAAAACCAGGGCCGGAAATGCAGGCGGAACGAGCCTTCCGTCAGTTCTTTTTTACCGCCGAACTCGTCGTACAGGGTGCAGCTGACGGTACCGCTGACGCTTTGCCCGAGGCCGAAAGGATCGTTGGCGACTTCCGATTTGGTGATGACGAACTGGCCCGAAGTCTGCGGGCCACGGGCGCTGGAGTAGTTGCCCGAGTCGTCCACGAAGTGTATTTCCGCGCCTTTTCCGCCCACCGATTCGTTCAGAAAAACCTGATTTCCCGTGGGGAACAGCGTGTTGAACACCGCGCTTTCGTCGCCGCAATCGCCGTTGAAATATTCGGCAAAATTGACTTCGGCCTGCGGGTTTTGCGACGGATCGATGGGAGCGATGTAGGCCCCGTAATCGAAAGTGCAATGCGGCGCCCCGATGCTGCCGCCGTTGGAGGTAGACAATTCGATGTCATTGGTGGGAGTGAGTTCGATGCGGAGCAGCTGGTCGTCAATTTTGCCGACGAAGTAAAACTCCGCCGAGGAGCTCGGCTGGTCGTTGTTGTCGGAGTCTTTTTTACAGGCAAACAGGCTGAGGGTCAGCAGTAAAAGAATGGAATGTTTCATTGCGGAGAGAGGTGGTTGAATGAATGTATCCCTCACTAATCCATTCCGCGATGCATTCGTTACCCGTCTGGCAGTCACTTTTTTTGAAAAAATTTATTTTCCTGCCGAAAATCGGCCGATTCATCACCGATCGGGAATATTTTTAAGCGTTCAAACCTTCCATAAGCCAGAGACTGGCCTGTTCGCCCATCATGAAACCCCTTGCCCTTTTTTGCTGGCTTTCGCTGGCAGTGTTCCTTTGCTCCACGACTTGCCGGGAAAGACGAGAGGCGCCTGTTTCGCCTTCCCTGGCGCCCGTTGCAGCCGAAGATTGGCTTTTCTCCCGCGCCGATTCACTCAAAGACGCCCTCCGGTTCGACAGCGCCACCCTGTTCTATCGTCAGGCAGAGCCCTTGTTTTCCCAAAAAAACAATTGGGAGAAAGTAGTCGCCTGCCGCAACGGCGCAGCCTGGTGCCGCTGGTTCGACCACGACTCCGAGAGCGCCATCGCCATCTGCGACAGCACCCTGCCCCTGGCCATCGAAAGACTCGGACCTGATCACCTGGAAATCGCCCGCCTCTACATCGTCCTGGGCAATATCCACGCTGACCGCCGTACGGGCGGCAGCATGCGGCAGGCCCTGAGCTGTTATGAAAAGGCCCGACGCATCTATGGGTACCATTATGGTGCACGCCATCCGGCTATGGCTGAGGTGTACGACCGCTTTGCCATGGCCCATTATCTGGCCGACGACTACACCCGCGCTATCCTGTATGCCGACTCGGCGCTGGCCATGCTGGAAGCCCCCAATTCCTCCAACGGCCTCATGTGGTGCCGGTTATACAACAACCTGGGCCTGAATTATGAAAGCCTCGGCCGCTCGGGCAGGGCGCTGGAATATTTTCAAAAGGCCCGCGACATCCGGCTCAACGTGTTTCATAAGGAGGACTCCCACGTCGTGAAATTTTTGAAAAATATCGCGCACGCCCAGCTCGGTCTCGGCGATCCATATACAGCACAACTCACTTATGAAGAAGCCCTGGCCCTCCAAATGCGGGTGGGCGAACCGGGCGGAAAACTGCTGGCATTTGTCCGGGAAGGCATCGGCGATTGCCGTATGGCGCAGGGCGACACAGTGGCCGCCAACGCCATTTTTCTGCGTTGCCTGGATGAATTCTGGCCCTCCGGACCGCCCGACAACCGCCACGGACGAGCCTTGTTGCTGTACAAAATCGGTCAATGCCAACTCGCCCGGCACAACCCGGCAGCCGCGCTGAGCGCCTTCCGGGAATCCGCCGCACTGGCCGACGCGCGCCATTTTGAAGCAGGAAATTTTAACCGCGTGAAACCCTTGCTGGGACTCGGAGACGCCTTGGTGCAGACCGGCCAACCCGACCAGGCGAAACAGTGCTGGCAACAGGCCCTCGTCATCGCAACCAATATCGCAGGTCCGCGGCACCCCCTGGTCAGCGAAATTCAGGTCCGAATGGCACGCCTTTGCCTGCAATCCGGTCGCCTCGAAACCGCGCTTGCCTGGACCCAGGCGGCACAAAATGCCTGTCTTCTGCCCAATGCGAGGGTCCCAAATGGCCAAATCCCGGCTTTCAACGATTTGAGCAAACCGGCTGAATACCTGAACCTGCTCTCGCTCGATGCCCAGATTCGCGTCAGACAGTACGATGCCGCTCCCGGCCGCCCGGGCCTGCTCGACGAAGCGATGGCTTCTTACCGGCTGGCCTTCGCTTTTTCCGATACGTTGAGGACCATCCTTTTCACCGATGATGCCCGGCAGGAGTTGCAAAAACAGTTGTCGGGGATCGCTGAAAATGCACTCGAATGCCTGAGCCGAAAGCAGCGGATTTCCCCTGGTGATGCCCTGGTTGCCGAGGCCTTTTCCATCATGGAAAAAAGCAAATGCGCCATGCTGGCTGCCGACCTGCGGGAATCGTCGGCCGGCGCTGCTTCCGGCCTGCCCGCCGAAATCCAGGAGGAAGAGCTCGCCCTGAAAGCGCAATGCGCCCAATACCGGTTCTTCCTGGCGCACACCGGCAATGCTCCGGCCGACCCGGAACGAGTGGTTCAGGTACAAGAGGAATTGTTCCAGGCCACGCATGATCTGGACGAACTGCTCGAACGCATGCGCAGGGAATATCCCGCATATTTTCAAAAAAAATACGGTGGCCCGATCGCCACTTTGGCAGAAACGCGTCAGCTCGTTTCCACTAACCAGTCGACTCTCGTGGCCTACTTCTGGGGCGTCAGAGCGCTTTATGCGGTGAAAGTCACGGCAGTATCCGTCCAATGGCAATGCCTGGAAACGAGCGCAGATATCACTCCTTTGCTGAACACCCTGCGCCGTACACTGGAGGACGGCACCCGCGCACCCGGCAATGATGCCTCGCAGAAAACCGCCTTCGATCAGTTTTGTCAAAGCGCCTGCCAACTGCACAGCCTTTTGCTTGCGCCCTTCCTGGCGCCCGGCGATACCAGCCCGCTGCTGATCGTGCCGGACGGCTTGCTGGGACTGCTTCCCTTCCACATTTTACTCACCGGCCAGCCTTCCGAAGACGACCGAATCGGACTGAATTACCGCGCATTGCCTTATCTGATCCGCCAGCGGCCTGTTCAGTATGAATTTTCCGCCACTACTTTTTTAGCTAATTTCCGGGAACCGGCGACTACTGGCTCAGGGTACGTGGGTTTCGCTCCGGACTATGCGGAAGCGGAGCCGCTGGCCATGGCAAGCCCGCAAAGCCGGACCGGTTTTGCCCCCTTGCGTTACAACAAACCCGAGGTGACAGCCTGTGCAGCGATTACGGGCGGGAAGGCGTTGTGCGGCCAGCAGGCCAGCAAACAAAATTTCCTGGATTTGGCTGGCAATGCCGGAGTCCTTCATTTGGCCCTGCATGCGCAGGCCAATCGCGAGGACCCACAAGCCTCCGCATTGGTTTTCAGCGCTGCGGGAGATGCGCCGTCATCCGATTGCGAGGTTCCGTTTTACGAGCTCTACGATATGCGCTTGAAGGCTCAACTCGCCGTTCTCAATGCCTGCAACACAGGAGTAGGAATGGTGCAAAAAGGCGAAGGCGTGATGAGCCTGGCCCGCGCCTTCAGGCACGCGGGCTGTCCGGCGATTGTGACCAGTTTGTGGCCTGTCGATGACGAAACAGGAAAGGAAGTGGTAGTTCGTTTTTTCCAAAGCCTTCAACAAGGCGAAGACAAAAGCAGAGCCTTGCGGTACGCCAGTTTGGCATTTCTGAACGAAACCAGGTCAGATGCTGCAACCCATCCGGGTTACTGGGCCAGTTTGGTACTGATCGGCGATTCGCGACCCTTGCCGAGCAGGGCCAATTCTTTTCATTCGATGGCCTTAGCATTGGGGTTGATCGGACTGTCCATCGGTGCAGCCGGCTGGGCCATGCGTCGAAAGGTGGGCAGCTTATTTTGATGGAATGCTGCCGGGGCGCTTCATTTCATTTTCTTCAATAATTCAGCCGCATCCTGTTTAAAAGGGCTGTCGGAGCGGGCAATTTCCTGTAGTTCAGCCTGGGCTTTATCGTCGGCTATTCCACTGAGCAAAAACGCCAGGGCGCGGTACCATTGTTTTTCATTGGTATAACCGATTTCAATACGGTCGAGGTTGCGGAGTGCCGGACCGGCCTGCTTGTTGGCTAGATACAACACGCCCAACTGGTAGTAATACGACGAAGAGGGTTGGAATCCGAGGGCATGGCCCTGCTCTTCCAGCTCGATCAGTGCCGCGGCATAGTTTTTCACCACGTATAAGGAGTCGACCCTCAGATTGCGGGTTGCCGCGCCATCCCGCAATTGCCCGGGGTGACTCAGTTCGGTCGGCGGCTGAAAATACCGGGCAAAAAGCTGGCTGTTGGTCGGACGCTCTTCCGGCCTCAATGCGAACCATGCAACCAGCAATCCAAGGACAACAAGAATGGCCAGCAACCCATAAAGCAAACGGCGGCGACGGCGTGAAGTCGGAGGGCGGCGGTTGTGCAACACAGCGGCGGCTTCATCGCGCAAGGCATTTAAGGGAGAAGGTCCCAGAGCCTCTTCGAGTTCGCGGTGCAGGGCCAGTTCGGCTTGTAATTGCGGGTCGTTTTGCAGCAATTGCTGAAATTGAACTGCTTCAGTGTCGCTCATTTCACCGCGCAAAAAAGCCTCCAGAGCTGCCGTTTTTTCTTCATTCGTCATGGATTGTGTTTTAATTCAGTATAACGCTTATCCTCACGGATGAGCCGGATTAACAGGTTTTTACAATGATGTTTGCGTTTCCGGCAATAGGCCTCATTGGAAAAACGCATGGAAGCTGCGATATCCTTGTTCGACAGATTTTGGAAACTGAGGGACAGCAATTTTTGGCATTCCGAGCCGAGTTGGGCAAATTTTTCACGATATAGTCCATAGCGCTCCGCCTGATGCATGGCTTCTACAAGGTCTCCGGACGCTTCAATTGATACCGGATCCAATTCATTTGTTCCCTGTTCGAACCGCTTTTTCTTGTGCGCCATCTTGAGCCATTGTAACCGTCCGATGCCGTACAACAAGGTGGACAATGCGCTTGTGAGCCTGAATCCGGGTCGCCGGGCCAGGAGAAAAAACACTTCAAGACTGTTCATGAAAACATCCTCCGCATCCTGTCTGTTGCCGCCGCCCCGCTGTACAAAAACGAGCATAGGTGGAAAACTTTGATCGAATATCGACTGGACGATCCCTTTGTTGCCTTCCAACAAGGGGCGTACTGTGCTCTCGTAATCGGGGTGTTGGTGCATGGAGTAAGGTGTAAAGACTGGTTTTCTCAGAATCGCGTCTTCGACCGGCAGAATAACTTTTGTCAAACATCTGAAAAACAGAGCATTTGCAGGAAAATGAAGTACCGTTTGGAAAAAATTTATTTCCAGCGCCGTAGAGGTCTTGCTTTTACTAAACACTGTTCAGTATATTTGCGGCGTTAATCAATATTATGGGAATCACACAAAGAAAAGAACGCGAAAAAGAGGAGATGCGCCGGCTCATCCTCGATGCTGCTTTGCAGCTGTTTCGCAAAAAAGGACTCGACGCGGTGAGTATTCGCAACATCGCCGAAATGATCGAGTACAGCCCGGCCACCATTTACCTTTACTACAAAGACAAGAGCGAAATCCTGTCGGCCCTCCAGTACGAGGCTGCGGCCGTCAAACGCGACCACGTTTTGTCGGCGGCAAACATTGAAAACCCCTGGGAACGGCTCGTGGAATTTGGCCGCCGATACATCGACTTCGGCATGAAACACCCCGACCTGTACGACTTGCTGTTCATCACCCGCGCTCCGATGGAATTCATTGAAAATCAGGAGTGTTGGACGCTCGGAATGGCCGTTCACGGCTTTTTTCACGAGACCGTGCAAGCCTGTGTGGACCAGCGTTATTTCAAAAGCACCGATACCGAAACCATCGCTTACACGCTTTGGTGCCATGCCCACGGACTGGTCTCGCTCTTTATCCGCGAACGGATGCGCATGTACCCCGAGGAAAAACGCCTGGAACTGGCGCGCAAGTCGTTCGCCATGATCGTAAAAATGGCCGAGAACCTGTAACCGCCGTCGATTGGCACTGCCGGATTAGCGAGCTTTTATGACGGTTCATCCGCCTGATCTGGCCATTCACCGGTTTTTACTTGAAACGCACCAAAAGGGTGCATTTTTTTGCAGCGACAACTAAACACTGTTCATTTTACTAATGCCGTTCTTCTGAATGAAAAACATCGCTATCCTGTCTGTCCTGTTATTTTTACTGGTCAATCCCTTTCAAGCCGCGGCGCAACAATCGGCCGTGCTCGACGACTACATCCAAATGGGCCTGGCCAACAACCTCGGGCTCCGTGCGCGCAGCCTCGATCTGCAAAAAAGCCTCGAAGCCGTGCGGCAGGCGAAGAGCCTCTTCTACCCTACCGTCCAGTTCAATGCCAACTACACCCGCGCCGTCGGCGGACGCAGCATCGACCTGCCCATCGGCGATCTGCTGAATCCGGTGTACACGGCCCTGAATTTCCCCAACCGCGTTGAAAATCAGGCGATTCAATTTCTGCCCGACAATTTTCAGGAGACCAAACTGAAGATCGCCTACCCGCTTTTTAATACCGACCTGCGCTACAACCGCCAGATCCAGCAACATCTTGCCGAAGGCAAAACGGCCGAAAAAGCGGCTTACGAGCACGAACTCCGTTACCGGATCACCGGCGCATACCTGCAATACCTGCAGGCCAAAGAGGCTGAAAAAGTGTGGATCGGCGCCCGTAACGTGCTGCTCGAACTCCGCCGCTTCAACGAATCGCTGGTGAAAAACAACGTCGCCACCCGTGATATCGTTGCCACCGCCGAATACGAACTGAGCAAGGTAGACAACGAGATTTTCCAGCTGCAAAGCAATCAAAACACCGCCCGGGCTTATTTCAATTTCCTGATTAACAGGGACTTGCAAGCCGACGTGATCATCGACACCACCTTGCTCCGCCGCCAAGTACCCGAGTACCAGCCAGCCGAGCTCATCCAATACGCCCAGGCCAACCGCCAGGAATTCGCCGCCATCCGCGCAGGTATGAACGCCTCGGAATCGGCGCTGCGCCTGCAGGAAGCCAACCGTAAACTGCCCGACGCCTACATCGGCGGCGAGCTGGGATTTCAGGGCTACGGGTACAAATTCAACCAGGACCAGGCCTACGCCCTCGGCCAGATCGGCATCACCTACGACCTGTTCAACGGCGGCCAAACCAAAAGCAAAGCCCAGCAAGCCCGCATCGACACGGAGCGCGCCCGCACGCAATACGACGAAGTGCAGCGCCAAATTGCCCTGCAGGTCACCCAGGCCTGGAACGAGTACGAGGCAGCGCGGCACAGCTGGCAGAGCGCCCAAACCGGCCTCAAAGCCGCGGAAGAGACTTTCCGTATCGTGAACAACAAGTACCGCTCCAACCAGGTCCTCCTGATCGAATTCCTCGACGCCCAAAACCGCGTCACCACAGCACGCTTGCAGGTACTACTGGCCTGGACCGACGTGCTGATCAAAGAATCCGAACTCCGCAAAGCAGCCGGCCTGTGACAGGGTTCCTTTTTCTGACAGGATTAAAAAAAACAATCCTGCAAATCATGTTCATCCTGCCAGAAAAGAAAATCCGTCCTGTCCACTTCAATAAAATTAATTGAAATTCAATAACTTATGAAAAACATTCCTGTCCGCACTTTCGCCCCGATCGGCCTTGTAGCCTTCGCATTGATGGGTCTTTTCTACCTGCTCGGCGGCTGTGGCAATTCCGGCGCCGTCAATCAGCCGGATGCCTCCGCCAGTACGACCGACGAACGCATCTCCGTCCACACGGCTCCCGTTCAGCAAAAAGCCATCGCGCTGCCGGTGCACGCCAGCGGCATCCTGGGCTCCTCGGCCGAACAACGCCTGGCCTTCAAAATCGGCGGCGTAATTCAAAAAATCTACGTGGACGAAGGCGATGTGGTACGCCCCGGCCAATTGCTCGCCATACTGGACAAAACCGAGATCGACGCCCAAGTCGCTCAGGCTCAGCAGGGTCTGGCCAAATCCGAACGCGACCTGGCTCGTGTCCAGGGGCTCTACCGCGACAGCAGCGCCACGCTGGAACTGCTGGAAAATGCGACGACCGGCCGCGACGTGGCCAAAGAGAGCGCCCGAATCGCTCAATTCAACCGTCAATACGCCGAAATCCGCGCCACACGGGGCGGCAAGATCATCCGCAAACTGATGAACGAAGGTGAAATCACCGGTCCCGGCACGCCCGTGCTGGTGCTGTTTGAAACCGGCAACGACGACTGGGTGATAAAAATCAACGTCAGCGACCGCGACTGGGCGCGGCTGAACATCGGCATGAACGCCCGGGTCACCATGGACGCCTACCCCGAAACGGTCTTCAACGGCAAAGTGAGCGACCTGGCTCCGGCCGCCGATCCGTCCAGCGGACTGTACCCGGTGGAGATCAAAATCGCACCGCAAGGCCATCGCTTCGCGCCCGGCTTGTTCGCCGAAGTGGACGTGACACCGCCGCAGGCCCGCAGTTATCAAATGATACCGATCGAAGCCATTGTCGAAGGAGAAGGTAAGTCGGCATTCGTTTTTGCGATTCAGCCCGACGGCGAAACGGTCCGCAAAATACCGGTTCAGGTGGCCTTTCTCGATGGCAATCAGGTAGTTATCTCCGGCGGACTCGACGGCATCGCGGAAGTGATCACCGCGGGAGCGCCTTATTTGACGGAGAAAAGCAGGGTGAAGAAGTAACGCCAACCTCCAGGTTGGCGGTTCTGTAGCGCCAACCTCCAGGTTGGCGGTTTATACTCTGATAGCACTGCCCTACCCCTTGTAAGTTAAATAATTGGCGCAACAAGCCCCACCATGTACCGGGTACCTTTTTCTAAAATCTTCATTTGCCAACCTGGAGGTTGGCAGTTACTCATTTGCCAACCTGGAGGTTGGCTGGCACAACTATGAAAATCGCCGAATTCTCCGTCAAAAACAGCCAATTCACCTTCATCATTTTCCTGGCCGTCATGGCCCTCGGAATTGGCTCCCTGCTCAATATGCCCCGCGCCGAAGACCCCAAATTCGAAGCACCGGGCTACAGCATCGTCATGGTTTGGCCGGGCGCAGGCCCTGCCGAAGTCGAGGACAAAATCACCGACAAGGTCGAGGCCAAGCTCGGCGCCCTTGAAAACATCGACCGGATGCGCTCCTATTCCGCCAACGGCGTGATGGTGCTCACCATGGAATTCAAACACGGCAACGACCCCGACAAAAAATACGAGGAGGTCGTCAGGGAACTCAACGCCCTCCGGCCGGAATTGCCGCCGGACCTCTACCGTATTGAAATTCAGAAGTTTTCAGCCTCCGATGTGGCCATGATGCAGCTGGCCATCATTTCGGAAAATGCCTCCTGGGACAATCTCCGCCGCGAAGCCGAGCGGCTGGAAAAAGACCTCGAAAAAATTCCCGGCCTGAAAGGCGCCGACACCTGGGGCTTCCCCAAACGCGAAGTCCGCGTAAGCCTGAATCTGCCCAAAATGGCTGCCGAAGGCATCCCGGTCAGCCGCGTTCTGGGTTCTTTGCAAAGCGAAAACATCGCCATTCCCGGCGGTTCGGTCAACGTGGGCGAACGCCAGTTTTTCGTCGAAACCAGCGGAGACTACGAAAACATCGACGAGGTCCGCAACACGGTCGTGAACGCCAACGGGCCGGGCAAAGTCCTCTACCTCAAAGATTTGGCCGAGGTGGAATACGCTTATGAGGAACCACGGCACATCACGCGCTTCAACGGCACGCGCGCGGTTTTTGTCACGGCGCGTATGAAAAACGGACAGAACATTTTCACCGTCGGCGACGAGGTGAATAAAACGCTCGCCGAATTCCGCAGCGACCTGCCGGCCAACATGGATTTCCAGAAAGTATTCGACCAGGACGATTCGGTGCGGAAGCGCCTGGGCCGCTTTGCCAAAGACTTCGGCATCGCCATCCTGCTCGTCCTGCTGACCTTGCTGCCACTGGGCACCCGCGCCAGTATTGTGGTGATGATCTCCATCCCGCTTTCCATCGCCATCGGCCTTTTTGCCCTCGACAAACTCGGTTATTCGCTCAATCAGCTCAGCATCGTCGGTCTGATCATCGCCCTCGGCATCCTGGTCGACGACTCCATTGTGGTGGTGGAAAATATCGAGCGGTGGCTCCGCGAGGGGCATAAACGAAAGGAGGCGGCCATATTGGCGACCCGGCAGATCGGTTTGGCAGTACTGGGCTGCACGGCGACCCTGATCCTGGCCTTTTTGCCGCTCGTATTTCTGCCCGAAGCCTCCGGCGATTTTATCCGAAGCCTGCCGATGGCGGTGGTATGCACGGTGCTGGCCTCCCTTTTTGTATCGCTGACGATCGTGCCGTTTCTCGGCAGTCGCCTCCTGTCGGAACACGAAGACCCGCGCGGCAACATTTTCCTGCGCGGCATGAAATGGCTGATTTCCAAGTCCTACGCGAAAGTTCTGCACGTCGGGCTGCAATACCCGCGCTCCACGATGGTTGTTTCCGCGCTCATCTTCTTCGGCGTGCTCGGGCTGGCCGGCGGCGCTGGTTTTACCGTCTTTCCGGCCAGCGAGCGTCCGATGTTCTACATCGACGTGGAAACGGCGCCCGGAACCAACATCGAGCAGACCAACCGGGCCGTGCAAATGGTGGACTCGGTACTGGCGACTTACATGCCGGAGGACTTGAAAACCAATCGTTTGGTGCAAAAAACGAGCCTCGGTGCAAGCAAAAAGGAGCCTCTTGTCGTCAATTCTCCTTCCCGAAAATACCCCGGCCACAAGGCGCCCGCCAGGATCATTTCCTATACGTCCAACGTCGGGCGCGGCAATCCGAGGATCTATTACAACGTGATTCCGCGCAATGAAAGCCCCGATTTCGGCCAGGTGTTCGTGCAACTGCAGGAACGCACGCCGCCGCCGGTAAAAATCGCCCTCATCGACGAGTTGCGGGAAAAATTCAAATCCGTGCCCGGCGTGACGATCAACGTCAAAAACTTCGAACAAGGCCCTCCCATCGAAGCGCCGGTAGCCATCCGCGTTTTTGGAGAAAACCTCGACACCCTGCGCAAAGTGGCCGGGCAGGTCGAGACCATGATCGACAGCATCGACGGCACGATCTACGTGGACAACCCCATCGCTTCGATCAAAACCGACCTGCACGTTCGCATCAACAAGGATAAGGCCGTGGCCCTCGGCATCCCCGTCGCCGAGATCGACCGTATGGTGCGGCTGGCCATCGCCGGCTTGCAGGTGGGCAGTTTTTCGACGGTCGATGGCGATGATTACAACATCACCGCGACGCTGCCGAAGAACAAGACCTTTGCCGATCTGGATGTGTTTAAAAACCTGTACGTCAATAGTTTGGCAGGCACCTCAGTACCCCTCAACCAGGTGGCCGAACTGGAATTCCAGCGTTCGCCCAACACGATCACGCACTACGACAAGGACCGCTACACGCTCGTCAGCGCGTTTGTGAAAAGCGGCTTTTTTGCCCAAAACATCAATACGGTGATTCAGGAAAAACTCGCCGCCATGGATTTCCCCAAAGGTTACGGCTATGTGGTAGCCGGCGAGGTGGAAAGCAGTCAGCGCTCCTTTGGCGGCATGGGCACCATCATTCTCATCACCATTTTTGGGTTGCTGGCGGTGCTGATCCTCGAATTCAAAACCTTCCGCAGCACGATCATCGTGTTGTCGGTAATTCCGCTGGGCATCATCGGTGCGGTGCTGGCCTTGCTGGCGACGGGATATCCTTTCTCGTTTACGGTGGTGGTGGGTCTGATCGCCCTCATGGGTATCGAGGTCAAAAACTCAATCCTGCTCGTGGATTTCACCAACCAGCTCCGCCTCGACGGGCGCGGCCTGGACGATGCCATCCAGGAAGCCGGCGAGATTCGTTTCGTCCCTATTTTGCTTACTTCCCTGACGGCCATTGGCGGTTTGCTGCCGCTGGCGGTGGAAGAGAACCCGTTATACTCGCCACTGGCGTACGTGCTCATCGGCGGGCTCATTTCTTCGACTTTGTTGTCGAGGATCGTGACGCCGGTGTTGTATAAGTTGCTGGCGCCGAGGGTCGTGCACACCTGACTGGTCCAAAAACAGGTTTAAAAAATAGAAACTCCTGCCGGCTTTCGCCGGCAGGAGTTTTACTTTTTAAACCTGTTTTTGGACCTGTCAGGTGAGGAGGCAGATGAAAATTCCGTTACTTTCGTA
>JBGAJY010000082.1:0-22277 GCA_044224705.1 Saprospiraceae bacterium | reverse complement strand
ACACCCCGCAACCGCCTGCGCAAAGCCGAAGAAAAACGCAACCGGGGCTATCTGGCGCTCATGATTTTGGGGCTGGTGGCCGTGATCGCCGCCGGTTATTTCGGCGCGCGCTGGTACAGCCGGCAGCAGGACGCCAAACGCCGCGCCAGCCTGGGCATCGCCAGCGGCATCAACGGCGAAACGGCGGGAAAACTCACCGCCGAAGGCCGCGAGGCCCTGGCCAGTGTGTTTATCGTGGAAGAAGGGCCGCGCCGGGAGATTTTTTACACCTTCGCCACCGCCGACAGCCTCAAAATCACGGCAAAAATGACCGTGACCGACACCGGCCTCATCCTCCTGCCCAATGGTTTTCCGCTTTACGATCGCGATGCCTTTTCGGTGCGGTACCTGCCCTCCAACCCCCAGGTGAATCAACTCGATTTTTCCCGGCCGGCCGATGCTACCATCCTTGGCTACCTCCGGCAGGCTGCCGAAGCAGAAGTCAGGGCCCATCCCGAGGCCACTTCCGGCCACAGTGTTTGTATGGCCCAATTGACTTTGCAGGAAAAAGGCTGGCGCAGCCTGGCCGACCTGATTTTTCAAAAAAGCACGCCGGAAGACAACGCGCGGCACAACCGCGAGACGTATTTGCGACTGGTCCGGGAACCGGAGTTTGCAGAAAAAGTAAAAACGGTCTGCTGGGATAAATGATTGATCCGATTGACCGATTGATTCGATTGTACACGATCGCATACAATCGAATCAATCGGTCAATCGAATAATCGAATCAATCAATCCCCCCACCCCGGTTCGTCATCCGCCGCCATTTTGGGTTGTTTGCGGACGATGCCGAACTCCATCTCCCTGCGGCAGGCGCCGCAGATGCCATAAAGGTTGAGCGAGTGGTGCGTGATCTGAAAATTCAGCAGTTCGCCGACCATGTCCTTGATCTGCTGAACACGCGGGTCGCAGAATTCGACCACTTTACCGCAGTTGCCGCAGATCGCGTGGTCGTGCTGCTTGTAGCCGAAAGACTTTTCGTATTGCGCCAGGTTTTTGCCGAACTGGTGCTTCTTTACCAGATCGCAGGACACGAGCAGTTCCAGCGTGTTGTACACCGTGGCGCGGCTCACGCGGTAGCTGCGGTTTTTCATGTGGATGTACAGCGCTTCGGCGTCGAAGTGGTCGTTGCGGCGGTAGATTTCTTCGAGGATAGCAAAGCGCTCGGGCGTGCGGCGCAGTCCACCGCGTTCGAGGTGACCGGAAAAGATGTTGAGGACTTGCCGGATGAGGTCTTCTTCGTTGCGTAGCGCCGCCATGGTCGTAGAATTTTGATGAATTTTGGGCAAAAGTAGGGTATTCGGGATAGCTTAAAACAGTGAATTGGGGAGTAAGGTTGAATGACTTTGGTCATTCCCGCCCCAACAATTCCACCCGTACATTCCGGATAAAAATATCCTGCCCCACCGCCGTTTCCGCAAAAACACTCAATTGCCCCTCCGCCCATTCCGGCGGCAGCCGGAAAAAATACTCGATCCGGTTCCATTCCTTGTTCTTGCAAAGACCGTTCTGCATCCGGCAAGCCGTGCGTTTTTCGCGATCGCCCTGTTTGACAACAGTGATGAGCTGCGTATCAAATGCGCCCCAATCGGAAGTCACTTCGGCGCTGACGCGCAGCCATTGTTCGCGCTGCGGATCGAAACCCGGCAGCGCGTGCAGGGCTTGTTCTAAAAAGACCGCTTTGGGTTGTTTACTCACGTGGATCCGGACGGTGGAATCCATTGAAAACACCGTTTTTGAAGAAAAATCCGAAGCACCACGCAGCATTTCGTCGGTATCCAGCAGCGACATGTCCAGCGGTGTGGGGTTGGGATTCAGGAAAATGGCCCGGTAATACCGCGGGTTCATGTCGTCAAAATGGATGATCGTGCGGTTGTATTGCCAGAGTTGGAACAGGTTCAGTCCGATCAAAAACACGGCCAGCACTCCCCACGCGTACCGCCGCCAGCCCGCCCAGCCGCGTTGCAGCAGGGCTGCCAGGGGCAGCGCCAGCACGGCGTAGCTTTGCACCAGCGCCCGGCAGGAAAAGGTAGCCCCGTAGCGCCAGTCGGCCCAGGCAATGATGATCCAGGTGTTGAGCAGGGCGAAAGTGACGACGGCTTTACGGAAGGGATAGCCGCGCTGAAAAAACAATCCGGCGACCATCAGTATAGCCACGGGCGTGTAAATGAACCAGCCTTTTTCCCAGCCGAACAGCACCTGCCAGTGCGGCCGGAAGAAGAGAAATTTGGAACCCACGTCGAACAGCCAGTGCCCGGTGACCGATTTCCAGTAGACCAGCTGCGGCAACACGCCAAGCGCCAGTCCAGCGGCAGAAAGCCCCAGATGCACCGGATTTTGACGAAAAAACGCCCATTTCGAAACGGCCAGGTCACCGCGTTTCCATTGCCACAGCAAAGGGATGAACAACATCACGCCCTCGGTAGGCCGGGTGATAGCAGCCAATCCGAGTATGAGCCCGATCACGAAAGCCCAGATTTTTGAAGGGTTTTCATGCCAGCGCCAGGCCGCGTACAGGGCCAAAGCGTACACGGTGAATAAAAACCCGTGCGTCATGCCGCTATCGCCCGCAACGTACTGCGGATAATTGCTCGCCAGCGCGGTGAGCAGGATCGTCAGCGCGGTCACGGTTTCTGAAAAAAACTTGCGCAACACCGTGCGCAAAATCAAAAGTCCCGCCACCGCATAGACCCAGGCGCCGAAACAAATGGCCAGCTGGTACGGCGCCGAAAACCCGTCCTGCGGATAGCCCAGCGCTCCGGCCGCCCAATGCCCGAGAAAGAAAAACGGCGCGTACAGGATCGACAGGCCCATGAGGTATTTCATGGCGAAATTGCCGTTGGGCAATGGGCACACCTGGTACAAATTGCCCGTCGGGCTGTACGTGTCGAGGATATGCTGTATCCATTCCAGTTTCGTCAAATCATGGTAAATGAACTTGCCGGGCAGATAGAGGTAGTAGCCGAAAGCGTCCCAGGTGAGCGTGGCGGTGACGGTCGGGGTATCCCAGCGCGCCAGGCTCAGGCGCATAAAAGCGAGGATGCCGGCGGCGAGAAATATGGCGAGGAGGGAGAGGTGACGCATAGGCAAGGAATTTTTCAGGACCAAAAATCATCGTCATCGTCCAGTTCAAAGTCCTTCACAAAAGTCTTCAGTCCCTTGGCCGTTTTGATCATTTCCAGGGTGTACAAGATTTGCTGTTCCTGTAATTTCAGGTCCTTCAGGTATTGTCCGATCCTTTGTTCCATGCCTTTGGTGTTTCCTGCAAAGAAGCGGATGTAGGGGTTTCCGTTGTTCATGGGGTGGGTGAAGGCGAGTTCCTGTTCGAGTTCATAGACTTGTTGTTGCAAGGCGTTGTTAAAATAGTTCAAGCGGGATTCATCGAAACTCGCAAACACGTTATCGCGGTCGTTGAGAAGCGTCATTTGCAGTTCGAGGAGCCGGAAGTGATCGTCCGCTTCATAGGCAGCGGTGATTTGTTTCATGGTTTCGGTTTTGACCACACGTTTGGCTTCATCGCGTTCCTTGTCGGGGTGGAAATGCCGCACCAGGTCGAGGTAGATTTCCTTAACGGTTTTTTTGAGGGCTGCATCGGCGGCGGCTTGTTTGGTTTCGCGCTCCAGTTGAGCGGGTGATTTTTTGCGCCTGGCCTGACGTTCGGTACGTTGGCGGGCTTCGGCTTCTAATTCGGCTTGTTTGGCCTCCAGTTTTTCGCGGAGTTTTTCCGGGTTGCCCAAGTCGTCCGCATCCAGGTTAAGGCCGTACTTCCGGTTATAAAATTCGGACGCCATGTCTCGTGCCATCCGCTCCTGTTCGGCCTTTATTTCATCAAAACTTTGTTCGCCGCCCAGATAGTCTTCATACATCTTGCGAAGTTCTTCATCCTCCTGGTACACCGAAGTGTTGAGCAAATGGCTGAGCAAATCAAGCAGGATGGCGTCGAATTTTTCCGCCTCCTTTTTCGTCAGGGATTCGAAATGAGGATTGTGGTGCAGGGCCATTACCATGGCATGCGTGTTGGTCAGCGATTTTTTTTCCGCTGGCAACACCCGTTCGTCGCCTAAGTGGCGGAGTTGCAGGTCCAGTTCCTTTGTTTTTTCGATGTTTTGGCGAAGGTTGTTGATAGCGCCAACCAGGCGGTTGAAGCGTTTTTGGGCCTTGCTCAAGGGTTGCCCCTCGGCGGCGGCACGAGTGATTTGCAGGTGTTTGGACATGGCTGGAATGGATTGACAGCACAAGATGGGGAGATTGATTTACGAAAAAAAACCGGCTGCCCGCGCATCTCACGCGGACAGCCGGCCAATCGAAAAATCGAATCAATCGAATCAATCACTTCACCCCAAAATCCTTCCGGATCTTGTTCAGCGCACTCCCCGCTTTCACCCACTCGATCTGCTGGTCGTTGTAGGTGTGGTTCACGGCGAAAGTTTCCGAAGTGCCGTCGGCGTGGTCGAGGCGGATTTGCAGCGACCTGCCGGGTGCGAAGCTGTCGAAGCCGAGGATCGAGACCTTGTCGTCCTGACGAACTTTGTCATAATCCGCCGGATTGGCGAAGGTGAGGGCCAGCATGCCCTGTTTTTTCAGGTTGGTCTGGTGGATGCGCGCGAAGGATTTCACGACCACGGCTTTCACGCCGAGGTAGCGCGGCTCCATGGCGGCGTGCTCGCGGCTGCTGCCTTCTCCGAGGTTTTCTTCCCCGAAAATGATCGTTCCGATGCCTTTTTTCTGGTAAAGCCGCGCCGAGGCAGGCACTTCCATCCATTGTCCGCTTTCGAGGTTGAGCACTTTGTTGCGCTCGTCGTTGAAGGCGTTGGTGGCGCCGATGTAGCAATTGTTGGAGATGTTCTCCAGGTGGCCGCGGAATTTGAGCCAGGGGCCGGCCATGGAGATATGGTCGGTCGTGCACTTGCCTTTGGCCTTGATGAGCACGCGCATGTTTTGCAGCTCGGCATTGGCGATGGGCGCGAAGGGTTTGAGCAGTTGCAGGCGTTCCGATTTTTTGTCGACGGCCACTTTGACCGAGCCGCTTTTTTTGGCGGGGGCGATATAGCCGGCGTCTTCCACGGCGAAGCCATTTTTCGGCAATTCGATGCCTTTCGGCGGGTCCAGTTTGACCGTTTCGCCTTTTCTGTTGATCAGCAGGCCTTTTTTCGGGTTAAAGGTCAGGTCGCCGGCGATGGCGAAGGCCGTCACGATTTCCGGCGAAGCCACGAAAGCGTGCGTATTCGGGTTGCCGTCGTTGCGGCCGGTGAAGTTGCGGTTGAACGAGGTCATGATCGAGTTCGGCCGTTTCTGGTCGTCGATGTGGCGGCTCCACTGCCCGATGCAGGGGCCGCAGGCGTTGGCCAGCACCACGCCGCCGATCTGTTCGAATTCTTTCAGGATGCCGTCGCGCTCGGCCGTGAAACGGATGAGCTCGGAGCCCGGTGTGATGGTGAATTCAGCCTTGGTTTCGAGGTTTTTCGCCTTGGCCTGCCGCGCCACGGAGGCCGCGCGGGTGAGGTCTTCGTAGCTCGAATTGGTGCAGGAACCGATGAGGCCCACTTCCAGTTTGACCGGGTATTTGTTCTTTTTCACCGCTGCCGCGAATTTGGACAGGGGCCAGGCGAGGTCGGGTGTGAACGGTCCGTTGATGTGCGGCTCGAGTTTCGACAGGTCGATTTCGATCACCTGGTCGAAGTATTTTTCCGGATTGGCGTACACTTCGTCGTCGCCGGTGAGGTAGGGCGCCACTTTGTTGCACATGGCGGCCACTTTGCCGCGGCCGGTGGCTTTGAGGTAGCGGGCGATGGATTTGTCGTAACCGAAGGTGGAAGTGGTCGCACCGATTTCGGCGCCCATGTTGCAGATGGTGCCTTTACCCGTGGCGCTCATGCTTTGCGCGCCTTTGCCGAAGTACTCGACGATGGCGCCGGTGCCGCCTTTCACGGTCAGAATACCGGCGACTTTCAGGATCACGTCTTTCGGCGAAGCCCAGCCGCGCAGTTTGCCGGTGAGGTGCACGCCGATAAGTTTGGGCATCTGGAGTTCCCAGGCCATTCCGCTCATCGCGTCTACTGCGTCGGCGCCGCCCACGCCGATGGCGACCATGCCGAGGCCGCCGGCGTTGACGGTGTGCGAGTCGGTGCCGATCATCATGCCGCCGGGAAACGCGTAGTTTTCCAGCACAATCTGGTGGATGATGCCTGCGCCCGGTTTCCAGAAACCGATGCCGTATTTCTGCGACACGGAGCTGAGAAAATCGAACACTTCCTTGTTTTTATCGAGGGCCACGACCATGTCCTTGTCGGCGCCGTCCTGGGCCGTGATGAGGTGGTCGCAGTGTACCGTGCTGGGCACGGCGACTTTTTTACGGCCGCAGGTCATGAACTGGAGCAGCGCCATTTGCGCCGTAGCGTCCTGCATGGCCACGCGGTCGACCTGAAAAAACACGTAATCCGAGCCGCGCTTATAGTCGGCCAGGGGGCTGTCTTGGTGCAGGTGGGAGAAGATAATCTTTTCCGAAAGGGTGAGCGGGCGTTTGAGTTTTGCCTTGGCGGCATCCACGCGGGCGGGATAGTTTTTGTAAAACTCCCGCAGCATTTTCAGGTCAAAAATCATGATTTGAAAGGTAGACGGTTATCGGTTGACGGTACTTGCTTGGCAGTACCGGATAAACGATTGGCGACCGGAAAGGTTGGCGCCGAAAAGCGCGCAAATGTAGAAAAACGGGCCGCGAAAAGGAAGTTTTGTCAAAAAATGCGGGGCAACCACGGAGTTTTTTCACCACATAAAGGACACATGAAGGGGCCAAAAATGAAAAGGGCAGGGATGCTCTCTGGCATAAAAAAGCAGTGTTCGAGAGCATCCCTGCCCTTTTCCTTTATGTGCCCTTCATGTGTCCTTTATGTGGTGAAAAAATCAAAAGCGCCAGCCGATTCCACCGGTCATCTCCCCTGCAAATATCCCACCGGCCGTTTTTCCCAGGGAAAAAACGGTTTGGGCATAACCGTTTTTCCAAAAAAACACCCGCATGCCCGCGCCGCCAAACGCTGAAAAGGAGCGCTGAAAAGGCTGGTAATCCACAGGCGCCTTCACTCCTGCGAGTGTTGCCGAGGCTTCCGAACGGCCGGGGAAAACGCCCCGCAGCCCGCCTTCGACAAAGGGTTGTACGACGCGGCCGGGGAAGTTGAACTGCACGGCGGCCTCTCCCAGCCAACCCGAGGCCGAGGCGCTCAGCGCGCCCTGGCGGGTCTGCGGCGTGGGCTCGGCGTGCTGCTGCGAAAACGGCAGCACAATCACCGGAAACCCGCCCGACCATTCGGCTCGATAACGTTCGGCGGCAACCCGGAGCGAAAAATGCGGCGAAAGACGAAGCCCCGTGAAAATCCCCGGCTGCACCTGAAAACGACCTGTCATCACCGCCAAAGACTGCGCCGGCTGGCCCGAAACTTGGCCGATAAAAAACGGTCCGCCGAATTGTTCGAATAATGGTGTTGCCACCTCGGGAGATTGAAAGACAGATTGCAGGCTTTGAAAATCAATGTTTTGTGCAGCAGGCCGACTCAGCGGGAAACGCGTCTGCAGACCGACGGAAATACGCGGAATGTGCGGCGTCGACAGGATTTTGGCCTGCGGTCCGGCGAGCGCTATGTCCGGCCAGGCATTTTGCGCCCGGACTGAAAAAGCGGTGGCCAGCAGGAAAAGAAGGCTGAACGGGACGGAATATTTTTGACGGATCATGACTCGGATATTTTGAAATGAGTGGTTGGGTTGAACCGCAAAGGCGTGAAGACGCAAATTATTTGCGGCCTCTTTGCGCCTTCGCACCTTTGCGGTGAAAACTTTAATGGCGAGACTTAGCCTCGTGCCGTCAGCACTTTCGCCTCCACGCCAACGGCCTCGAACGTGTTCCAGAATTCCGTCACGCCTTGCTCCACATTGTCGCGGGTAGCCGGCGGGGCCGCCTGGAATTTTTGCCCTGTAGACGCTTCGAACTGCTTCACCGTGTTGCTGGAGAAATCCTGCATTTTGTAGGCCTTGCCTGTCAGTTCTGCCGCGTAAATCCAAAAAGTCTGTTGAATGACGGCCTCGCGTTCTTTCTCCGGGTTGCCGCTGAACGGTGTCGTGATGGCACCGTTTTCTTTCATCGCGTCATACGCTCCGGCGATCTGAACGAAGGCTGCCGTGAGCACTTCGGCGGCGGCGGTCGGGTGGCGAACGGGGTCGATCGTGTGGCCCAGGGGCTGCGTTGTGCCCGGAATGAGGGCCGAAGAGCCCGTAACGGGTTTCCAGCCTTCGGTGGGCGAAGGCGCCCAGCCGGACGGCAGGCTTTCACCGACCGGAATCCAGTTTTTGACCGGAGGCATGCCTGCTCCAGAGGGCACCGGCGCCGTGAAAATATCGGCGCAATAGCCATCGAGCGGCACATTGGCGGTGCTGTGGGGCGGCACGCTGACCGTACCCGCGCCGGGCACGATGTAGGGTTGAAAATCACCGCCAGAGGGGATAAACACCGGGCCGATCTCGACGCTGACGGTCGCGTCGGTCGGGTTGTACAAGCTCAGGTTGGCAATGTGCCCGGTGGTGCGACCGGTGCCGGTGGCCGAGCAAATCAAGGGCGTGTCGGTCAGCCGGGGCAGCGAGACGTAGTGGTTGTCCATCAGGTCGCGTTTGAGTTTTTTGACCCATTCTTCGATCTCCTGGTTGTTTTTGCCGCCGGGCTTGCCCTCCGACGATTTGCGGTCGCGGATCTCGTCCATTTTTTTGCGGACGATCTCCTTCACCTTGTCGGCGTCCTTGGGATGGTCTTTGCCGGCCTGTCGGGCGGCTTCGGCGATTTCTTTGACCAGGGTTTTCTGGTCGCTGCTTTTGGTTTCGGCGGCTTCGACGCGTTCGGCAATTTTATCGGCGGCGTCGGTGCCCGGGTTTTGGGCAAAGGTGAGGCTGGCGGCGAGCAGCCAGAAGGCTGCCGCGCAAATGAACTTTGACATGGCTTGCAATTTTTGTGGTGAGAAAATCGGGCCGGCAGCGGAAGTGTTTTTGCCGAAACCCGATACAAGTTTAGCCCTGCTACTGCCCTTGTGACAAGTTCAGATACCGTGAGTTTTCGGCGGTTTTTAACCTGAATTTAGGGCGCAGCAGGCACAAAAAAATTGCCGATAAAATTCCAACCCGCTGATTGTCAAAATTTTACCGGCAAAAAAAGTTTGTACGCCCAAAAGGGGTTTTCAGAAAAAACACTCAGCGCAGCACCGTGAGTTTTTGCCAGACACGCCCCCGCTCCGTCGCAATGTCGACCCAAAACACGCCCGGGGGAAGTCCGGCAAGCGGTATCTCGAGCCGCTGCGCCGGGCCGGTTTTCACGAGAATCTGACGGCCGTAGGTGTCCCAAACCGTGGCTTTCAGGATGGTAAAACCGGCGCCCGATTCCACCGCCACCCGCTCGCGGGCGGGGTTGGGCGACAGCCGGACCGAGGCCTGCCAGCCCGGCTCTGGCGCGGCGGTGATGATCTGCCGGAGGATGATGGTGTCGGAATGGGTGAGCACAGTCGCGACGCGCCGTTCCAGGGTATCCACGAGTACCACTTCGTCGAATTCGATCCAAAAGGGCTTGGTGAGCGTGTCCGGCGGGGCATCGCTTCGGATGATCATGTCGAGGATATATTCGAGTGCCGCGACGGGCCGGGTGGGCTTGAATGCATTATGGGCGTAGCCGGAGACGGCGAGTTCGGCCACGCCCTTGGCGGGCAGCGCGCGGTCGTGCACCGCCCCGTCGAAGGTGGCGCCCACGGCCATAAGGTCGGTCGAAAGGGTGTCGAACAGGAGGCGGGGCGTGTTGTCTTCGAAATTGACGGGGGCAAATTTGAGCCGCAGGGCAACGGCCATCACGCCGTGGTAATCGGGGCTGGGCGAGTTGCTTCCGATAAAAGCGATCTGGGCGTAAAACGTGTCGAGCACGTCCACGGTGTCTTTTGAAAAAGTGATCTCGATGCGCGGCGGCGGGAAAACGGTGAAGGGCAGCAATTTAGGCAGGTAAGGTTCCGGCGGTGGCGTGCTGAAAGCGGGAGGAAATTGTTTGTTGCCGTAATTGGCCCGGATCACCCCGACGTCGTTGGAATTGACGGTATCGTTGGGCGGAGGGGCAAAGAAGAAAAAGGCCTGCGTGAAAGCATTGGCGAAAGCCTTGTCGATCTCGCTCTGGGGCAGGGGGGGCGTGGCGATCCAGGGGTCGTATTGCTGCGGCGCCCAGTTGTTGGAGCCGAATTGAAAGCGCCGGGGGCCCGTTTCGCCGTAGGCCAGTCCGACGGGGATCAGGTCGAGGTAGTTGCAGAAGCTGTCGTTGTTCGTGTCGCCGGGGTAGAGCGCCAATGGCTGGGCCGCCGCGCCCCCGCAAAAGAGGAGCATCGCAAGGGCAAGGAATGTTCTCATGGCGTTTTATATTTGATTGTCAAAAAGTTAGGAATCAGGACCGCCATGCGCCAAAGCAAATTGTTCGAACTCTTACGCACTTTCTCCACCGCGCGTTGGCGGCGTTTCGGGGCCTTTTTGCAGTCGCCTTATTTCAATAAAAGTAAGGAGGTGCAGGCGTTTTACCAATATCTCGACAAGTACCACCCGGCGTTCGAACACCGTTTCCTGGAAAAAAAAGAAGCGCTCGCCCGGCTCCCGGCCGACAGTGAAAAATCCCTCGCCTACCTGATGAGCCAAACGCTTGCACTGGCCGAAACCTTTCTGAGTACCGAAGCCTTGCAGGACGACCCCGCGCTCGCCGATGTGCTGCTGTTGAAGGCTCTGCATGCCGCCGGCCTCACGCGCCAGTTCGCTTCCGTGCTCGAACACGGCGAAAAAAAACACGACAGCACGGCGGTGCGCGACGGGGCGTTTTTTCAACGGCAATTTGAAATGGCCTGGCTGGCCTACGAAACCCTGACCGATCCCAAACAACTGCAATTCAACGAATTGCTGCAATCGGCCCACGACCGGCTCGATGAAGCTTACCTCGCCTGGAAACTCCGCCTGCTGGCCGCCACGTCAAATATCGAACGCCTGCTGGCCGTAGAATACCATAGCTTGCTGGGCCCCGAACTGGAAAGCGCCCTGGCCGGCGACCCGACCCGGTTGGGCACGGATCCCGCCCTTTCCGCCTGGTTTTTTGCCTGGCAACTCAACCGCCACGACCATCCGCAGCACTTCGAACAACTGCTCGCCCTGCTTCGCGAACATGCCGGTTCTTTCGCTCCGGCCGACCAAAAATTGCTTTATATCTACGCGCTCAATTTTTGCACCCGGCGTATCAACCGCCACAACGAGCACCATTTTTACGGGAAATACCTCGAGATCCACGACATTTTGCTCGAAAAAGGGCTGCTGCTGGAGAACAACACGCTGCTGCCGCGCAATTACCTCAACCTCGTGTACGCCGGATTGCGCAGCGGCCGCCCCGATTGGACCTGGAAATTCCTGCACCAATGGCGTGACTACCTGCCCGCAGAGGTGGCCGACAACCTGCACGGCTACTGCCTCGCCCTGTGGCACTATTTTCAAAAAAACTATGACACCGCCCAGAAGGCCCTCGCCCGCGTCGAATTCCAGGATTTTCTGCTGGCCATAGGCGCCCGCAGCCTGCTGGTCAAAATCCTCTTCGAAACCGACCAGACCGAACTGCTTTTCGCGGCCCTCGAAGCCAACCGCCTCTTCCTGCTCCGTGGCGAACGCATCGAGCCGCAGCTGCGCGGACAAATGCAGCAGTTCATCGATTTCACCCGCCGGCTCGCCAAAATCGATCCGCCCGACCCGGCCAAACTGAAAGCCCTGGCCGAACGCCTGCCGCCCGCCACGGAGATCATGCACCGGGACTGGCTGGCGGAGATGGTGGCGCGCCGGCTGGAAAAACAAAAACACACATGAACATCGATCAAAAAATCCTCGACAGCTTTGCCAAACAAGGCCCATCTGTCATCTTATCCAGGTCAATGAGTCAACTTTGATTTTGGCCGGAAAACGACAAGCGCACTGATTTCAGCGCTCTTTTTTCCGTCTGGACGCCGCCAGGGTTGGCTGTTCGGGCGCGGTGCGGTACCTTCGGAGACGAATCCGAATCCCCCGACCTGTGCCGAATACCATGACCGAGCCCAATCCTACCGTCGTTTGCCCAACAGGGCTCGCCGTGATGCGTGTGTTGTTTTACTTCGAAATTTTTCAGTACCCGCTTACGGCGGAAGAGGTGTTCGCCTTCGCGGATTGTCCGGACACCGCCTTCGAAGAGATCGCCGGCAAGCTGCGCGAAATGACCGAAACGGGTCAATTGTTCCGCTTCGGCGATTATTACCAAACCCAGAATCACTACGATTGGCTGCCCCGAAGACTCGAAGCCAACCGGCGCGCCGACGAGTTTTTGCCCCTTGCCCGGCGCATGGCCCGTTTCATCGGCGGCTTCCCTTTTGTGCGGGGCGTGTTCGTGTCCGGTTCGCTCTCCAAGCATTGCATGAGCACCGACAGCGACATCGATTTTTTCCTGATCACGGCGCCGGGGCGTTTGTGGCTGGCCCGCACGCTACTGGTCGTTTTTAAAAAAATCTTTCTGTTCAATTCACACAAGTACTTCTGCGTCAATTATTTCGTAGACACGCAGCATTTGAAAATCGAAGAACAGAACATTTTCAGCGCCACCGAAACCGTCACGCTGCTGCCCATGTACGGCCGCGAATGGTTCGAACAATTTCGCGCGGCCAACCCCTGGGCCTGGGCGCTTTACCCAAATTTTCCGCTTCGCGACGCGACAGCCACGCCACCGCACCAGCGCGGTTTTTTCAAAAAAACTGCCGAATGGCTGCTGGGAGGCCGCCTCGGCAACTGGCTGGACCGAGGGGCCATGCGGCTGACCGTCGGATACTGGAAACGCAAATTCCGGCATTTTGACCGCGGCGATTTCGAGGTGGCGCTCAAATCGCGGCGCTATGTGTCGAAGCACCACCCGCTGTTTTTTCAGAAAAAGGTCCTGGACGCACTGGCCGCGCGGATGCGGGGCCTTGAAGTGGAGTGATTCCGGATGACAGGTGAATTAGGGATTAAAGTTTCCGACAAGGCAGCATTTTCTGACAGGACCAACCGGGGAAAAAACATGCCGGCTTCGCCGCCATGGGTGTGCAAGTCGGCGGAACCGGCGCTTTGCGTGTCGATCATGTTCATCCTGTCAGAAAACACCTGTCGTCGGCAATTTGAGCGCCGTTAGCCCCTAATTCGCATCATGACACAAAAAAATGCGGTTGCCCGAAAGAGGCAGCCGCATCGTGCAAGCATTTTTCCAAGGTCACTTCGCAAATTTCGCCAGCACTTTGCCGGCGGCGTCGGTCAGGTTGAGTCCGCCGTTCTGAGCAAGCTGGAAGCCGGCGACTTTTTCCAGCATGGGCAGGAATTTGTTCTCGATGGACATGTCCGGACACATTTTTTTGGTGACGGCGGCGGGGCTCAGGTTGAGTTTGCCGCCGTCGAGCGTGAACGCGCCGTTGAAATTGTTGCAGCCGGCTTTTCCCATGAACTTCTTGGCCGTTTCGTCAAATTTGATGAACGCCCCGGCGCTGGCCGGCACGGCCTGTCCCAGCAACTCGGTGAGTTTGAGCTCCTGACCGAATGGCAGGGAGGAAAGGCTTTGGCAGGAGGACAAGTTGAGCAGCGTGAAAGCGAGGAGCAGATAGCGGAGATTCTTCATGATCAAGTTGGTTTGGTGAAAAAAGTCATCGTTCAGGTGACTCCGGGAAAGGTCCGGACAAAGCGCCAGCTGCATAATGGCCGTTGAAAATTAGCGTTCTTTGCAGGTCAAAACCGGGGAGGAAACAGGCCGTTGAAGGCATAGTTTAGCGCCCGGCCGGTTTTTCGACAAAAACAATTGCCCGAAGGGCGTAAAATGTAATCGTTACAAACTCAGACATGAAATCCACAAGCACCCGACAGCTGCTGGTCTATGCCCTGATCGCCGTGATGGCCCTGGGCACGGTGGTCACCTATTTTCCCCGATGCAAATCCGACAATTCCGGTACGGTCAAACCGCCGGTGACGGAGCCCGTTCCTCCTATCGTTCAGGTGCCGCCGTTCAGCGCCGATTCAGCCTATCTTTTTGTGCAAAAACAGGTGGATTTCGGGCCGCGCGTGCCTGGCACCGAAGCGCACCGCAAATGCGCCGCCTGGCTGGCCGCCGAATTTCGCCGCAGCGGTCTGCAGGTCGTGGAACAAAAATTCGAGGCCAATTTTTACTTCGGCAAACGCCCGGCCGTGAACATCATCGGGCAGTACAAACCCGAATTGCCCAATCGCATCCTGCTTTGCGCGCACTGGGACAGCCGGCACCTGGCCGACAAGGACGAAACCGACAAGGATAAACCCATTCTCGGCGCCGACGACGGCGGCAGCGGCGTCGGGGTGCTGCTCGAGATCGCCCGCTTGCTGAAAGAACACCCGGTCGACCTCGGCGTCGACCTTATCCTGTTCGATGCCGAAGACCTCGGCGACGAACGCGACCCGGTCGGCGATGCCGGCTCGATCATGACCAAACCGCAGGAAGACCAATCGGCCACCTGGTGCCTCGGCTCCCAGTACTGGGCCCGCAACCCGCACAAGCCCGGCTATACCGCCCAATTCGGCATCCTGCTCGATATGGTGGGGGCTTACGGCGCAAAATTTCCGCTCGAAGGCTATTCCTATACCAATGCGCCAAAAGTCCAACAGCGTATTTGGGCCATCGCCCGCGACCTGGGCTACGCCGATTTGTTCCCCAACACGCCGAGCGGCGGCATCACCGACGACCACCTGCCCATCATGCGCGACCGGAAGATTCCTATGGTGGACATTATTTCGCTGCCGGGTGAAGACCAGAATATCTTCGGCTCGCACCATCATACCCACGCCGATAAGATGAGCATCATCAGCCGGGAAACGCTGGGGGCTGTTGGCAAGGTCGTGACGGCAGTGGTGTACCGGACGGGGAAGGGGGTGCAGTGATTTCTTGACCTGACAGGTGGAATTTTTGAAAACATGAGTCATGTTTTTTCAAAAATTCCACCTGTCAGGTCAGCGGGTACACCACCGGCCGCGAAGGGCTCGCATCCAGATCGAAAGCCGCCGTCTGCACATTCAGCAGGTAAAACCCGTCCGAAACTTCATTGGGCACGAACACCATCTCGGTGATCGTACAAGTGCTGCGCACTGTTTCGGGGTATTGCCAGAAAGCCCGGTGCGCCAGCAATTGTCCGCCGTCTTCTTCTCGGTCCACGGAAGGCAGGTCGAGCAGGAGGTGTTGCACGCCGCAGGCCGCGAGCCATTCGGCGGTTTCGTGGTGCAGGTAGGGCGGATTGGCCCCGGAGTAGTTGAGGTTCAGTTTTCGCCCGTCATTGGGTAAAGTCCTGATAATCAGTGCTTCGGCTTCATTTTTTGAAAATACCTCCTCCAGTTGGTCTCTGAAAATAACCCGGTCGCCGTCGTCGGTCCGGCGGGGGAAGATGCTGATGATTTTGGCAAAAAAATGCGCTTCGCGCAGGCAGTCGCGCAGTACGAAGCGTTCGTGGGCGATGTGTCCGACGCATTCGGTGTGGGTGCCGTTGCCGTGGGGGTTGAAGCGCACGTTGAAAAAATTGACGGGGCCGCCTTCGGCGGTGCTGCCGACAAAATCGCCGGCCCGGACGGGTGAAAATTCGGGCGCCGGCGCCCAGAAGCAATTCGGGTTATCGAGGCCGTCGCGCAACGGGATAGACAAGTCGGCGCCACGGGACAAATCGGCGTAAAAGACGCGGTTTTGGCGGGTGAATTGGATTTGCATGCCGTAAAATTAAGAAATTCGCCCCGTGCGCCTCGAACTCGATTTTTTACAATTTCAGCCCAAACTCCGCCTGATCCGTTCCGGCAGCTCCACCTTCGTGCACGACCCCGTGCGGCGCAAAGAGGTGGCGCTCACGCCCGAGGAACTCCTCCGCCAACTCGTGCTCCGCTACCTGCTCGAAGCCAAAGCCTACCCGCCCAACCGGATACGTGTGGAGATCGGCCTCACGGTGAATGGCCAGCCCCGTCGCGGCGATATCCTGGTGTTCGATCCGGACCTGAAACCCTGGCTGTTGGTGGAGTGCAAATCGCCCAAGGTGCCGCTGACCGAGGCCACTTTCGGGCAGGCGGCACGGTACAACATGGCTTTGCAGGTGCCTTTTCTGGCCATCACCAACGGGCTGTCGACGTTTTGCTGCTCGATCGACTATGAGCAGAGCAACTATGCGTTTCTGTCGGATTTTCCGGATTTTACCTAGGTGGTTACGGCTTCGCTTCCTTCACCTCTCCTGTGCCTTTCAGTTTTTCATCCAGAAAACGCGTCATCAGCGTGTACAGGTGAATTTTGGCATTGCCACCGCCGATGCCGTGGTTGCGGTTGGGGTAGATCATCGTATCGAACTGTTTATTGGCTGCGATGAGCCGGTTGCTCATTTCTGCCGTGTGCTGGAAATGCACGTTGTCGTCGGCCAGGCCGTGGATGAGCAGGTAATTGCCTTCGAGCTGGTCGGCAAAATTGACGGGTGAATTGTCGGCGTAGCCTTGGGGGTTTTCCTTTTCCGTTTGCATGAACCGCTCGGTGTAAATGCTGTCGTACCATTTCCAGTTGGTCACGGGCGCCACGGCGATGCCCGTTTTGAACACGTCTTTACCTTTCAGGAGCGAGAGGCTGCTCATGTAGCCGCCATAGCTCCAGCCGAAAATGCCGACGCGTTCGGGGTCCACAAAAGGCAGCGTGCCCAGGTACTTGGCGCCTTCGATCTGGTCGCGGGTTTCGAGCTGGCCGAGGTTGAGGTAGGTCATTTTTTTGAACTCTTCGCCGCGGCCGCCGGTGCCCCGGTTGTCGACGCAAGCCACCACGTAGCCTTTTTGAGCGAGCATCTGGAACCACCAGTAATTGGCGCCTTTCCACTGGTCGAGCACCTGCTGGCTGCCGGGGCCGCCGTAGACGAACATGAGCACGGGCAGTTTTTGGCCCGCGAACTGGGGTGAAGCCGGCTTGATCATCCAGCCATTCAGTTTCACATTCTCCGAGGTTTTGAAGTCGAAAAACTCCACGGGCAGCACGCCGCGGTCGGCTTGCAAGGATTGGACCTTGTCGTTGTTCTCCAGTTTGCGCACCACTTTGCCCGAGCGGTCGCAAACGGCGTATTGCGGAGGCGTATTGATCGTGGAATAGGTATTGACGAAGTAATCGAAGGTGTTGCTGAACTGCGCGGAATTCATGCCCTTTTCCTTGGTGAGTTTTTTCATGCCCTTGCCGGTGAGCCGCACGGAGTACAGTTCGCGCTGCATCGGATTTTTGGCGGCAGCCTGGAAAAAGACCTGCCCGTTCTTTTCGTCCACACCGTACAGGCCGGTCACTTCCCAGTTGCCTTTCGTGATGGCGGCCGTTTCCCGACCCGTCATATCGTATCGGTAGAGGTGGTTGAAACCGCTTTTTTCGCTTTGCCAGATAAAACCGGAGCCGTCGGACAGGAAGGTCACGTCGTGCAGGTCGAGGTAATATTTGCTGGTCTCGTCGAGCAGCAGGGTGGTGATGCCGCTCACAGGGTCGGCCAGCAGGAGTTTGAGGTGATTTTGGTGGCGGTTCATCCAGGTGAGGCAGAGTTTGCCGTTGGGCGCCCAGTCGATGCGGGGCAGGTAGTCGTCGAGGCCCGGGTCGCGGGGGAGGTCGACGGCGATCTTTTTCTGGGTGGCGAGATCGAAAATCCAGGCTGTGACGGTGGAATTTTTCTCGCCCACTTTCGGGTATTTGAAGGTCACTTCTTCGGGGTACATGCCGCCCCGGTACATTTCCATGGTCATTTCGGGCACTTCGGTTTCGTCGAAACGCAGGAAAGCCAGGCGTTGCCCGTCGGGGCTCCATTCGAAGGCGCGCACCAACTCGAATTCCTCCTCGTACACCCAGTCCGAGGCGCCGTTGATGATGGCGTTGATCTTGCCGTCGGTAGTCACGCGGGTGGTTTTTCCGGAGGCTAAATCTTTGTAATACAGGTCGTTGTCCACCACGAAGCCCACCCTGGAACCGTCGGGCGAAAAGGCCGCGTACCGTTGTTTCGGGCCCTCGTGCAGCCGCGTGAGTTGTTTTGTTTTTTGATCAAAAACATAAAACTGCGACTTCGAACTCCATCGGTAAATGGGTTCCGTGGCCGTTTTCAGCAGGATTTTGGATTCGTCGGCGCTGAACGTGTAGCCGTCGAAACTGCCCGTCCAGTCTTTGGCATCGGTCTTCACGCCCGCGGCATCAAAAATGACGCCCGATTTTTCCCCCGTGCGCAGGTCGCATTGCTCGATGGCCGTGCCAGCCAGGCGCGTATAGTGCACGCCGTCGTTCTGAAAATTAAAGCCCGGAATGCCCTGAGTGGCGAAGGTGTTGTTCTGCCAAATGTCTTCCAGCGTGATGGGGGTTTGGGCGTGGAGCAGAAAGCAAGGGGCAAAGAGCAAAAGGCAAATGGGGAGGAACAGTCGGATGCGCATGACGGTCGGTTTTGAAAATTTTACCGGTAAAAATAACGCGCACCGCTGCCGAACGGGCAGCGGTGCGCAGAATTCCGACGAAAGGAGGACTTTTGCCCTTTTAATGCACTTGCGACTACTTGCTGGCGCGAGGCTGTGCTGGCGCGAGGCTATGCCTCGTGCCGTGGCATCAATTGGGCTTTGCCCAACGATAGTCGGGCGCAGCCCGACAGAATTCCGGCACGAGGCGCAGCCTCGCGCCAACAAGCGTTTTTCAGACACACCCTAATTTTTCTACCAGGTGATTTTTCTGGAAAAATACATCACGGCGGCCAGCGTCACGAACAAGCCGAGGCTGCCGATCAGTAAGGCGTAATCCTGCAATTGCAGGGTGACGAACAGGAAGGCGTACAATAGAGCCAGGGTACCGCTGACCAGTATGCCCATGCGCCCCGACTGGAACAAAGCCCGGGCGTAAAGACCCGTGAGGCCGATGGTCATGGCGGCCGAAATCAGGTAGGCGCTGTTGAACGAAAGGTGCTCGGAGATCGCAACGAGCAGGGTGTAAAAAATCACAAGCGCCAGGCCGATCAGTGCGTACTGGAAGGGATGCACCCGCCGCGACTGCCGCATTTCGATGAAAAATACGACCAGAAAGGTCAAACTGATGAACAGGATCGCGTACTTGACCGAGCGTGTGGATTTTTGGTAATTGTCTACCGGCAGCAAAAATTCCACGCCGAAAGCGCTTTCGTTGAACGAAATGGTCTGGTCGGTGGTCCAGGACTGCGGGTAGTTGCGGTTGAGGTTCAGCACTTTCCAGCCGGCTTCGAAACCCTGGGCGCCGATGGTTTTTTCGTCGGGCAGGAAGGCGCCGGTGAAGCTGGGGTCGGGCCAGGGCGAGCTGAGTTTGACCGAGCTGACTTTCCCAACGGGTGTAAAAAACAGCGAGCCCGAACCTTTCAGCGCCACTTCGATTTTGAACGCGTGTTTTTCGGCGGCGGCATCGAGGAGAACGGAGGCATTGATGCCGCTGGGCACGACTCCCGCTACCGGCATGCCCGGCTCGAAAAGACTGTTCCGGCCGTCCCAGCTCAGGGTTACCTGATCTTCCAGGCCGCGCAGGTCGGGGATGCCGAGCACTACTTTGGCTTTGTCCCAAAAAATAGTGGCTCCGGCGGGCACCAGATTGTCGAGCGCTGGCCGGGGGAAAGCGCCCTCCAGGGTCAGTTTGCTGCTGTACAGCACCACTTCAAAAATGCCCCGGTACCGTTTCTCTGGGCTGACGGCGCCATTCACGCGCAATTCATCGGGCAAGAGATAGGCATATTTGAGCTCGCGGGTCAGGTCTTTCCCGTCGTCACTGCGGGTGAGGGTTTCAAATGGAACGACGAGCACGGGACCGGTGAGCGTCTGTTGCTGACCCCATTTGCTGCTCACCTCCAATACAGCATCGCGTTGCCGGCCTTCCCGTTCCCGGATCAGATCGGCCACCATGAAGGTGGGAATGAGCAAAACGAGGACGAGGAAAAAGATCACCAGGCCTTTGATCGTGGAGGCCTGGCGCTGCCAGAAATCGGGCTGTTCGGGAGGGATAGGTGGAAAATTTACTTCGGGTGCCATGTTTTTGTTTTTTAAAAAAGAACTTTGAGTCACAAAGTTATTTGCAAAAAGACAAAAAACAAGCCGGGGCGCCGGAAAATTTTCCAGCACCCCGGCAACCCCTAATTTAAATTCTTGTGGTGGACCTTGGGTTGGGTGGTATTGGATTGACGAGACTTGAAATCGTCAATCCAATACCACTAAAACCCAGGACCCACCACAAACCGCACCACGCGGCTCCGCCCATCGGCCGATTCCGCCTTCAGGAAATACAAACCTTCCGGCAGCGCGCTGGCATCGAGTGAAAAATGGGGCGCCACAGCGGTTTCCCGGCGCAGCAGGCGCCCCGTGCTGTTCACGATGCTGATGCTCACCCGTTGCCCTGAGGTCCAGCCATCCAGTTCGACCCTGGCGGTGGCGGACATGGGGTTGGGCAGGATGCGAACGCTTGCACCGGGTTGGTCCGGCGCGAAAATGGACGTCACGAAATTCAGTCCGATGCGGTGATAAGTCGTATTGGTCAGCACCGGGTCGTTGAAATCGAAATAAATCGCAGCCTGGTTGAAGATGTCGGCGCCCAGCGGCAGGTCCGGTTTTTGGGCAATTTTGAAGCTGACGAAACCGTGCGAAGCCGCTTCGTTGATATTGCTGTCGGGCAGCAGGATGTCGTCGAAAGAGAACACCACGACGCCTTCGCCGGTCAAATCAAACCGGTAGGCATGGCTGCTCGCGCCGGGTTGCACGGTGGCCGGGTCGAGCCATTCGGACAAGGTGTCGCGCACGACGATGTTGAACGCCGTATCGGTGCCCGTATTCTGGAAGCGGATCAGGTATTCGAGGTCCGTGCCCGGTTTGATGAAATGGCTGGGTCCGTAGCCGATGGGCATGCCCTGCTTGTCGTTGGGGTCGTAAGAGCCGATGTTGGCCGTGCAATCGATGTCGACGGCCTGGCCCTGGTCGGGATTGGGGAACTGCTGCACGTAGCCCGTGGAGAACGACCCGGTGACGGTACAGCCTTCCACGACGGCCGCCGGCAGGAAATCCTCGGGGTGGAAAGGCTCCTGCATGGCTTCTACACGCCAGGTGGCGCCGTTGGCCGGCACGCTGAGCGACACGGAATCGCCCGCGCCGAGCGGCGGACCGCCGGCCTGCATGAACATGATGCCGTCTTCGATCACGATGTAATCCAGCGAGGTGGTCATGGGGGCGTTGCCGGCGTTTTTGATGGCAAAATGCACGGAATCGCCGTCGCATTGGGCGTTCACGAGCACGCTGGCGCCCGACCAGTTCGGGTCGTTGTCGCAAAGGGTGTCGGGGTAAATGTGGGCTTCGGTGCAGTGCGTCTGACCGAGAACGGCGGTACAATGGACCCCGACTTTGATCCAGAAACTGCCGCATTCGCCCGGATCGACGTCGCCGAGCTGGAATTTGTAAGTGTTGTTGCCCAGGCCGAAGGCGCCAACACTTGAATTGACGTAGTAGAGGAAAGGGTCGAGGGTAACCACTACATAGGCGTTGGTGGCCACGGCAGGGCCGTTGTTGCAATAGTTGACGTAGTAGTAATTGTTCGAAAAACAGCGGCGCAGCTGCAAGGTGCTGATGTCGATGGTCATGGCCGGACAAAGCACCACGGCCTGTACCGGGATGTCGGCCGTGGCCATGTCGCCGGGGTTGGCGAGGGTGACGGGTACCGGTGCACAAGGCAGCCAGAGTCCATTGGGCAACACGACCTGGAGATCAAAATTACCGGGCAAAGCCGTCATTTGATATGAACCGTCGGCGGCCGTAACGGCATAAAATGTGTCCGTCCCAATGGCTTCCACGATCCAGCCACCCAGGCCGGTATCGCCCAGGTCACTGATACAGTTGGAATTATGGTCTTGTACGACTTTTCCTTTGATGGCCGTACACGACGGGTCGGAGATTTCAATGATAAAGAAATCGAGTTGCGTGGTACATCCGCTTGAAGCATTGGTTACCGTGACGGAATAATTACCGGGGGCCGTCACGATAATGGCCGATGTCGTTTCACCATCCGACCAGTTGTATTCCATATTTACCCCCGGAAGGGTGCTGGTCAGCACAATGGAACCCGGCGCACAAGTGGTGATATTGCTCACATTGGAACTGACCTGTGGAGGATGGCTGGTCGGGACGTTTTACGGGAT